>NZ_JBIAIV010000009.1:0-217441 GCF_042871645.1 Streptomyces sp. NPDC005774
TTTCCTCGGGGTTTCGCCTTCCGGGTCTCCGCTTTCGCGCTTTCCCTTTCCGGCGGTTCCGACTCTATCAGATCTTCTTTTTCGACCTGACCCCCGGTCAGCGGGGTTTGTCTTTCCGGCTGTTGGGCCGTTCCGACGAGTGAGACTGTAGCGGATTCCCTGCTCCCGAGCTAATCGGGGGCCTGCGCCCTTTCGAACGCGGATTCCTCATTTCGCGAATACACACACCAATGCCATGACGACAGACAGACGGCTGCCGTTGAGTTGGTGCAGTACGTACGGAATGGCTGTCCGGGGCCGACCGGAGTCGGTACTCACGTCGGACAACTCGGAGAACACTACGGATGACGTCAGGGTGTGTCAACTCGCTGCCGTCATCACCACCCGGTGCCCCTCTTCAGGGCGTAGCCTGGCCCACATGACGACTACG
Source organism: Streptomyces sp. NPDC005774 (assembly GCF_042871645.1). Lineage (NCBI taxonomy): Bacteria > Bacillati > Actinomycetota > Actinomycetes > Kitasatosporales > Streptomycetaceae > Streptomyces > Streptomyces sp. NPDC005774. Next base: position 431 of record NZ_JBIAIV010000009.1, read on the forward strand.
CGTACGTACAGCCAGCTCTGGTGGGCCGCCTGACAGCGGCCGTCCGTACGTATGCGCTCAACGGCCGCCGTTCCGGTGGCCGTTTTCGTTTCTCCCTCCAGGGCTCCGGCCCTCAGGACTCCGGGGGCGGCCGGCCGGGGCGGCGGTCACAACCAGGAGACGGAGACAGGAAGCGATGAAACGGGTCTTCAGTGGGATCAAACCGACCGGACATCTGACGCTGGGGAACTACCTGGGGGCCATGCGGCGGTGGGCCGCGGTCGACCAGCACCGGGCGGACGCGTTGTTCTGCGTCGTAGATCTGCACGCGCTGACCGTGGACCACGACCCCTCACGGGTGCGCAGACTGAGCCGGCAGGCGGCGACGCTGCTGCTGGCGACCGGGGTGGATCCGGAGCTGTGCACCGTGTTCGTGCAGAGTCACGTGGACGAGCACGCCCGCCTGTCGTACGTGCTGGAGTGCGTGGCGACCGACGGCGAGATGCGGCGGATGATCCAGTACAAGGAGAAAGCCGCGCGGGAGAAGCGGCGGGGCGGGAGTGTGCGGCTGTCGCTGCTGACGTATCCCGTGCTGATGGCGGCGGACATCCTGGCGTACGGGACGGACGAGGTGCCGGTGGGGGACGACCAGGCGCCGCACGTGGAGCTCACACGGGATTTGGCCGTGCGGTTCAACCAGCGGTACGGGCACACCTTCGTGGTGCCCCGGACCACGCATCCGGACGTGGCTGCGCGGGTGATGAATCTGCAGGACCCCCTGTCGAAGATGGGGAAGAGCGACGACGTCGGGCCGGGAATCGTCTACCTGCTGGACGAGCCGGACGTGGTGCGGAAGAAGGTCATGCGGGCGGTGACCGACAGCGGACGCGACGTCGTGTACGACAGGGAGGAACGGCCCGGGGTGGCGAATCTGCTGGAGATTCTCGCGGCGTGCTCGGGCGGGGACCCGAAGACGCTGGGCGATGCCTACGACTCGTACGGGGCTTTGAAGAAGGACACCGCTGAGGCCGTGGTCGAAGCACTGAAGCCATTGCGGGAAAGGCACAAGGAGTTGTGCGCGGATCCCGGTCATGTGGAGGGTGTGTTGCGGGACGGAGCGGAAAGGGCTCGCGCCATGGCACGGCCGGTCGTGGATGCCGCCTATCGGGCTGTCGGCCTGCTGCCGGCGTCCGCGGCGGGGGCCGGAAGGTAGTGCCGGTGCCGGCCCCGGTGTCCGCGCCGGGCGGCCGGCTCGCTTGGCAGTAAGTCGTCGGTCGTTGGCCTCCGTACCTCTGGGAGGTGGGGTGCGGGGGCGGCACGATCGGGGTCATGGACATTGCGGAGAACGCGGCGCTGGTGGTCGTCGACGTGCAGCAGGCTTTCGAGGACCTCGATTTCTGGGGGCGGCGGAACCATCCCGGGGCGGACGAGAACATCGCCGGACTGATCGACGCGTGGCAGGCGTCGGGGCGGCCGGTGGTGTTCGTGCGGCACGACTCGGTCGAGCCGGCGTCGCCCCTGCGTCCGGGGCAGCCGGGCAACGGATTCAAGGAGTACGTGGAGCGGCGGCGCGGCACGGGGAGCGGGGGCGCCGAGCTGCTGGTGACCAAGAGCGTGAACTCGGCGTTCCACGGCACTCCGGACCTCGGCGCCTGGCTGAAGGACGCGGGGATCTCCCAGGTGGTGCTGGCCGGGATCCAGACCAACATGTGTGTGGAGACGACGGCCCGGGTGGGCGGGAACCTCGGGTACGACGTGGTGGTCGTGTTCGACGCGACGTACACCTTCGACGTGGAGGGACCGTTCGGCTGGCGGCGCAGCGCGGACGAGGCGGCGCAGGCGTCGGCGGTGACGTTGCACGGGGGCGGGTTCGCGCGCGTGGTGATGTCGCAGGACGTGCTCGCCGGAACGAAGTGAATGACAGTGGCCGACGGGGCGCCCCGGGCGGGGGCGCCCCGGGCGGGGCCTGTCCTCAGTCCTTGGTGCCGGAGGCCAGTTCGCGGCTGCGGTCGCGGGCGGCTTCGAGTGCGGCGATGAGGGCGGCTCGTACGCCGTGGTTCTCGAGTTCGCGGATGGCGTTGATGGTGGTGCCGGCGGGGGAGGTGACGTTCTCGCGGAGCCGTACGGGGTGTTCGCCGCTGTCGCGGAGCATGATCGCGGCGCCGATCGCGGACTGGACGATGAGGTCGTGGGCCTTGTCGCGGGGCAGGCCGAGCAGGATGCCGGCGTCCGTCATGGCTTCGACCAGGTAGTAGAAGTACGCCGGGCCGGAGCCGGACAGGGCGGTGCAGGCGTCCTGCTGCGACTCCGGGACGCGGAGCGTCTTGCCGACGGCACCGAAGATCTCCTCGGTGTGGGCGAGGTGCTCCGGGGTGGCGTGGCTGCCGGCGGAGATGACCGACATGGCCTCGTCGACCAGGGCGGGGGTGTTCGTCATGACGCGGACGACCGGGGTGCCGGCAGCGAGACGGTCCTCGTAGAAGGAGGTGGGGATGCCTGCGGCGCCGCTGATGACCAGGCGGTCGGCGGGGAGGTGCGGGGCCAGCTCGTCGAGGAGGGTGCCCATGTCCTGCGGTTTGACCGTGAGGATCAGGGTGTCGGCGGTCTTGGCGGCTTCGAGGTTCGAGACCGGGGTGACTCCGTGGCGGGCGCGGAGTTCGTCGGCCCGCTCCTGGCGGCGGGTGGTGACCAGGAGGTCGGCGGGGGCCCAGCCGGCGCGGATCACTCCGCTGAGCAGGGCTTCACCGATCTTGCCGGTGCCGAGGACTGCGACTTTCTGAGCCATGACTGGGGATGTCCTCCGGAGTGGGCGCGTCGTCCTGATTCATCCTCGCACTCGGGGGGCGTGGGGGCGGGGTGGTGTCCGGTGGGCGGACGAGGGGTGGACGGTGGCGGACGCCGCTGCCAGGGGCTCCGGGGAGGGCGTCAGGCCGTCCTGCGGCGCAGGGTCGCCGCGCCGAGGACGAGCACCAGCAGGGCGCAGCCGGCGACGATCAGGATGTCGCGCACGAAGGGGGCGGTCATGTCCGTGTGCCTGAGAACCTCGTTCATGCCGTCGACGGCGTAGGACATGGGGAGGACGTCGGAGATGCCCTCCAGGACGGGGTGCATGTTCTCGCGCGCGGTGAAGAGTCCGCACAGGAGGAGCTGGGGGAAGATCACTGCCGGCATGAACTGGACCGCCTGGAATTCCGAGGCCGCGAAGGCCGAGACGAAGAGGCCGAGGGCTGTGCCGAGGAGGGCGTCGAGCAGGGCCACCAGGAGGAGCAGCCACGGGCTGCCGACGACGTCGAGCCCCAGGAACCAGACCGCCAGCGCGGTGGCCAGGGCGGACTGGACGATCGCGATCGCGCCGAAGGCGAGGGCGTAGCCGGCGATCAGGTCGCCCTTGCCCAGCGGCATGGTGAGGAGGCGTTCCAGCGTGCCGGAGGTGCGCTCGCGCAGGGTGGCGATCGAGGTGACCAGGAACATCGTGATCAGCGGGAAGATCCCGAGGAGTGAGGCGCCGATGGTGTCGAAGGTGCGCGGGCTGCCGTCGAAGACGTAGCGGAGCAGGAGCAGCATCAGGCAGGGGACGAGCAGCATCAGCGCGATCGTGCGCGGATCGTGGCGGAGTTGACGCAGGACCCGGGCCGCGGTGGCGAGGGTGCGCGAGGCGTTCAGGGCACTCGTGGGGACGGAGGGCCGGGTCGTCGTACGGGGGGTGCTCATCGCGAGGTCTCCTTCGTGCGGCTTGCTGCGACGGCCGCGTCCACCAGGTGCAGGAAGGCCGCCTCGACGGTGTCGGATCCGGTGCCGGCGCGCAGGGCGTCGGGGGTGTCGTCGGCGAGGATCTCGCCCTCGCGCATGAGCAGGAGGCGGTGACAGCGCTCGGCCTCGTCCATGACGTGGGAGGAGATCAGCAGGCCGGCACCCCGTTCGGCGGCGATGGTGTGGAAGAGCTGCCAGAGGTCGCGGCGCAGGACGGGGTCGAGGCCGACCGTGGGCTCGTCGAGGACCAGCAGCTCGGGGGTGCCGAGGAGGGCGACGGCGAGGGAGACACGGCTGCGCTGGCCGCCGGAGAGGTTGCCGGCGAGGGCGTCGGCATGGGTGGTGAGGTCGACGTCGGCGATGGCCCGGGTGACGTTGTCCCGGCGGCGGTCGGCGGCCGTGGGGGTCCCCCCGCGCGAGCGAGTTCGAGCGTGGGGGAGGCCGGGATCGAGGACCGAGGCGAAGTAGTCGAGGTTCTGTCGGACCGTGAGGTCGTCGTAGACCGAGGGAGCCTGGGTGACGTAGCCGATGCGGGTGCGCAGGGCGGGGTGACCCGCGGGGAGACCGAGCACGTCCAGCGTGCCGGTGACGTTGGCCTGGGTGCCCACGATGGCCCGCATCAGGGTCGACTTGCCGCAGCCGGAGGGACCGAGGAGGCCGGTGACCTGCCCTCGCGGGACGGTGAAGTCGAGGCCGCGCAGGACGGTGCGGGGGCCTCGGACGACGGTGAGGCCCTGGGCGCGGACGGCGGGGGTTTCTCCCTCGCCGGTGTCCGGGTGCGGAGTGCCGGAGGCGTAATTCATCATGTGATGAATAATCCTCTCGGAGGCGGGGCACGTCAAGCGGTGGCGAAACGGTTCGCGCTGGGACAGGGGACGGCCGTGCGGCTGAGGCAGGGAACGGCCGTGCGGGGGCGAGCGGGCAGGGCCGACGGGAGGCGCGGCGCAGTGCGTGGCGGGCGGCCGAGGGGCGAGGCGGGAGACACAGCGCGGTGCGCGGCGGGAAGCGGCCCGCGAAGGGCATCGGCACGGGGACGCGGGGACGCGGCGCGGGCGGCACGGGCGTCGGCACAGGGGCGCGGGCGGGCGGCACGGGGACGCGGGCACGCGCGCGGGCGGCAGCCCAAGGCGGACGGCGGAGCGGCGCGCCGGATGCGGGGAAGCACCCGGCGGCAGAGGGAGGGAACCGTTCGGTGCAGGCCGACGGTTTCCCTGCGGTGGTCAGGAGCGGCGGCGCTTCTTGGGGTTGCCGGAGCGGCGGGACGTCCGCTTCGCGTACTGGGCGCGGGCCGTTTCGTACTCCTCGCGGTGGAGCTTCTCGCCGGGAGCCTCGGCGAGGGAGCGGAAGAAGTAGGCGAGAAGGGAACCGACGAAGCCGACGGTGAGCAGGCCGCGGAGGGACCGCTGGCGGTCGGGGTCGGGGCGGCGCTTGAACGCCTCCCAGGTGTGCCCGAACGCGAGGGCGCTGCAGACCGCGAACATCACGACTATGAGGAGCGTGACGAAACCGCCGACCTCGGCGATCTGGAACCCCTGGTAGGCGATGCGCAGAACGAGGCAGGCGGCGGCCGCGGCGGCGAGCGAGCCGACGGCGACGCCGATGCGGCGGGCCGCGTAGCCGCTGTCGCGGTCGACCCAGGTCGTACCGAAGAAGCGGATGGGTTCGGGGCGGGGGCCGACGGGGGTTCCCGGGGAGCCCGCGGGGTGGTCGTCCGGGGTGCCGTTCTCTGCGCTCACGCTTCGATTATGGCTCCGGCGCCCCGCGGGCTCCGAACGGGATCAGCCGCGATCAGCTGGGATCAGCTGGGATCATCTGGGATCGGGCGGAATCAGCTGCAGCGCGGGGCCACGTAGCCGTCGCTGCCGGTCTTCACGTAGGTGTCCGAGACGTACTGGCCGTCGGCGATGTTGCACCAGATGCTCGACGTGCCGTACGGGCCGGTGACGGTCGTGCCCGGACGCTGGCAGAAGATCGGCACCTGCGCGCCCAGCGGCAGGGTGCGGACGATCGCGTAGTTCGTGCCCGGACCGCTGCGGACATTGAGCCGGTAGCCCGGCGCGACCGGGTAATACTGCACGGCCGCCGCCGCGGCCGACTCTGCCGCCCCGGCGCCCTCTGCTTCTCCAACCTGGTCAACTGCCATGGAAAACCTCCCCCGTTGTGCACCCCATGTCTGTCATGGGGCCCCCTTCATACCCTGAAATCCCGCCACGCACACATGTACGTTGTTTAAACACCAGTACGGCCATGCCTCCTCGGTCCCGTACATTTCATCGACTAGGGTCTGTGCGGCGCGCACGTGGACGAACAGCACGGGGGTGGTCCCATGGCGCCACAGCAGAACATCGGAGCGGGCACGGAAGCGGAACTTCCCGAGTACGCCGGTCACTACCGTCTCGATTCATGCCTCGGCTCCGGCGGAATGGGCGTGGTGCATCTGGCCCGGAGTACGTCCGGGCTGAAGCTCGCGGTGAAGGTCGTGCACGCCGAGCTCGCGCGGGATCGCGAGTTCAGGGGACGTTTCCGGCAGGAGGTCGCGGCGGCGCGACGGGTGAGCGGTGCCTTCACCGCGCCGGTCGTCGACGCCGACCCGGAGGCCGCACGCCCCTGGATGGCCACGCTGTTCATACCCGGCCCGACGCTCGCCCAGCATGTGAAGCGGAACGGGCCCATGTCCCCGCCCCAGTTGCGCAGGCTGATGGCCGGACTGGCGGAGGGGCTGCGGGACATCCACCGGGTCGGGGTCGTGCACCGCGACCTGAAGCCCAGCAACGTACTGCTCGCCGAGGACGGGCCGAAGGTCATCGATTTCGGCATTTCTCGGCCAAAGGACAGTGAACTGCGGACCGAGACCGGCAAATTGATCGGCACCCCGCCCTTCATGGCGCCCGAACAGTTCCGGCGTCCCCGTGAAGTCGGCCCCTCCGCCGACATCTTCGCGCTCGGCTCCCTCCTCGTGCACGCCGCCACCGGACGCGGGCCGTTCGACTCCGACAGCCCGTACGTGGTCGCCTACCAGGTGGTGCACGACGAGCCCGATCTGACCGGCGTACCGGACGGGCTCGCCCCCCTGGTGCTGAGCTGCCTGGCCAAGGAACCCGAGGACCGGCCCTCCCCCGACGAGTTGATGCGGGAACTGCGGTCCGTCGCGGCCACGTACGACACCCAGGCCTTCATCCCTGTACAGCGGGCGGAACCGGGAGCGGAGGCTGACCCGGGAGCGGAAGCGAGGGCGGGAGCGGGAGCGGCCTCAGCGGGCGCCGTACCCGGCCACCAGGGGGTGCCCGAAGCGGAGGGCGGGATCGGCTCCGAGCCCGCGAACCGGCCCGGAGCCGACCATACGGCCGAACTCGTTGCCGGAGCCGCTCCCGAACCTGCTCCCGGTCCCGAACCCGGTCCCGGGCACCGCGTCGGCCCGACGGCGGCCCGGCGTTCCGCGCGGCCGACCCTCAGTAAACGGTCGCTGCTCGGGGGCGGAGCGCTCGCCCTCGCCGTGTTCGGCACTCTCTTCTCCGTCCAGTTGCTCGGCGACGAGCCCTCGGCGCGGCAGACCACCGCCGGCGCCCGGACCACGCCGGACGCGTTCCGGGCGTGGGAGGCGGCGCCGTCGGGCAAGCCGGGCAACCCTCAGTGCTCGTACGGGGCCGATCTGCTGGTGTGTGCCCAGGCGGAGTCGGTGTTCGCCCTCGACCCCGACGACGGCGGCCTGCTGTGGCGGCACACCGTCGCGGGGACGGCGGCGAGCGGACCGCCGGTCGTGTCGGGCGGACTCGTGCAGCCCGCGCCGGAGCCGGCCGGCGGCCTGGAAGCCCTCGACCCGGCCTCGGGGAAGCCGCGGTGGCGGCAGGAGAACGCCGAGTACAACGGCCTGACCGGTACCGGGGACGTGCTGCTGCTCACCGGAGCCGACGGCACGGTCACCGGCGTGGACAGCGCCTCGGGCGACGCGTTGTGGAGCGGGCGGGTGCCGGGGCACGACGCCCTGTACTTCCGCACGTTCGCGGGGGACCCGCTGGCCTACGTGGCGAGCACGTCGGACGACGGTTCCAGCACACAGGTCACAGCGGTCGATCCGCGGTCCGGTGCGGTGCGGTGGGACGCCCGGCTGGAGGGGATGCTGACGCCGGTCGGCAGCACGGGCGAGGCGCTCGTCCTCGCTTCCGCCGACCCGGTCTACGACACCGCTCAGGCCCTGATCCGCTACACACCGGACAGCGGGGAGACGCGCCGGGTGACGCTGCCCGTGCCGCTGGCCCAGGCGCGGGGCACCGTGCACGGGGACGTCGCCTACCTGACGGGCACCGGCGGCAGACTGGTGGCCGTCGACATGACCGCGCTGCGGCAGCGGTGGAGCCTGGAGAGCGGGATCGCCCGCTCGTCCACGCCGGTCGCGGACGGACGGCACGTCTATTTCACGGCGCCGGACGGCCGGCTGCTCGCCGTGGACGCGCGGGAGGGACGACTGGCCGGGCAGACGGCGCCCCGGATGGACGGCACCCCCGACCGTGTGGCCGCCACCCTGCCGGATCCGGTGATCGCCGACGGCCACGTCTACGCCACCGCCCCCGACGGCACGGTCTTCGCCGTGGACGGCCACGCCCCGGCCGACTGGTAGGGCCCACGGAACCCCCTGGTTCCGTGGGCCCTCGGGCGTCGGGCGTCGGGCGGTTCAGCCCAGCTTCGACACGTCCCGCACCGCGCCCTTGTCGGCGCTCGTGGCCATCGCCGCGTACGCCTTCAGCGCCGCCGAGACCTTGCGCTCACGGTTCTTCGGGGCGTACGCACCGCCCAGCGCCTCCTCGCGACGGGCCAGTTCGGCGTCGTCGACCAGCAGCTCGACCGAGCGGTTCGGGATGTCGATGCGGATGCGGTCGCCCTCCTCGACCAGGGCGATGGTGCCGCCCGAGGCCGCCTCCGGGGAGGCGTGACCGATGGAGAGGCCGGACGTACCGCCGGAGAAGCGGCCGTCGGTGATCAGGGCGCAGGCCTTTCCGAGACCCCGGCTCTTCAGGTACGACGTCGGGTAGAGCATCTCCTGCATGCCGGGGCCGCCCTTGGGGCCCTCGTAGCGGATGACGACGACGTCGCCCTCCTTGACCTGCTTGGTGAGGATCTTCTCGACGGCCTCTTCCTGCGACTCACAGACGACCGCCGGGCCTTCGAAGGTCCAGATCGACTCGTCGACGCCGGCCGTTTTGACGACGCAGCCGTCCACGGCGAGGTTGCCGCGCAGCACCGCCAGGCCGCCGTCCTTGGAGTAGGCGTGCTCGGCGGAGCGGATGCAGCCGCCCTCGGCGTCCTCGTCGAGGGTGTCCCAGCGCTCGGACTGGGAGAACGCCTCGGCGGAGCGCACACAGCCGGGGGCCGCGTGCCACATCTCCACGGCCTCCGGGGACGGGGAGCCGCCGCGGATGTCCCAGGTCTTCAGCCAGTCGGCCAGGGTCGGGCTGTGGACGGAGTACACGTCCTCGTTCAGCAGGCCCGCGCGGTGCAGTTCGCCGAGCAGGGCGGGAATGCCGCCCGCGCGGTGCACGTCCTCCATGTAGTACGTGCGGCTCTTGGCGACGTTCGGTGCGACCTTCGCCAGACAGGGCACACGGCGCGAGAGTGCGTCGATCTCGGTCAGGCCGAAGGGGACCTCCGCCTCTTGGGCGGCGGCCAGCAGGTGCAGGATCGTGTTGGTGGAGCCGCCCATGGCGATGTCCAGCGCCATCGCGTTCTCGAAGGCGGCGACGGTGGCGATGCTGCGGGGCAGGACCGTGTCGTCGTCCTGCTCGTAGTAGCGGCGGGTGATGTCCATGACCGTGCGGGCGGCGTTCTCGTAGAGCGCCTTGCGGGCCGTGTGGGTGGCGAGGACCGAGCCGTTGCCGGGGAGGGACAGGCCCATGGCCTCGGTGAGGCAGTTCATCGAGTTGGCGGTGAACATGCCGGAACAGGAGCCGCAGGTCGGACAGGCGTTCTCCTCGATACGGAGGAGGTCGGCGTCGGAGATCTTGTCGTTGGCGGCGTCCACCATCGCGTCGATCAGGTCCAGCGTGCGGACCGTACCGTCGACCAGCGTCGCCCGGCCGGCCTCCATGGGACCGCCGGAGATGAAGACCGTCGGGATGTTCAGCCGCAGGGCGGCGTTGAGCATGCCCGGGGTGATCTTGTCGCAGTTGGAGATGCAGATCAGGGCGTCCGCGCAGTGGGCCTCGACCATGTACTCCACGCTGTCCGCGATCAGGTCGCGGGAGGGCAGGGAGTACAGCATGCCGCCGTGGCCCATCGCGATGCCGTCGTCGACGGCGATGGTGTTGAACTCGCGCGGGATGCCGCCGGCCGCGACGACCGCCTCGCTGACGATCCGGCCGACCGGCGCGAGGTGGGTGTGGCCGGGGACGAACTCCGTGAAGCTGTTGGCGACGGCGATGATGGGCTTCCGGCCGATGTCCGCACCCGGCACACCGGAGGCTCGCATCAGGGCGCGGGCGCCCGCCATGTTGCGGCCATGGGTGACTGTGCGGGACCTCAGCTCGGGCATCGTCGCTCGCTCCTTCAGACCTTCTCGGGGTGCCGGGGTCAGAGATTCCTGACTGTCGTCGAGCGTACGCCCGTCATCCAGGGGGCGGGACGGGGTGTCCGGAATGCGGGATACGGATCTCAGTGCGGGGGCGGTGCGGGAGCGGTGCGGGGACCGCGGTACGTGCGCGGTACGTGTGGAGGGCGCGGCGCTTCAGCGGCCGGTGAGGTGGCCCTGCACCACCGGCGCCACCCGCTCGACGATCTGCTCGGCGTCCGCCGAGGCCAGCGGTTCGACCTTGATCACGTACCGGATCATCGCGATCCCGACCAGCTGGGCGGCGGCGAGCTCGGCGCGCAGTTCGGCGTCCGGCAGGTCGAGCCGCCCCGCGATACGGCGCAACAGCTGGCCGGCGACCAGGCGGCGGAAGACACCGGCGGCGATCTCGTTGTTCACGGCGGACCGGACGATCGCGAGCAGCGGGGCCCGGGTCACCGGGTTCTCCCAGAGGCCGAGGATCATCCGGGTCATCCGCTCGCCGACCTCCTCCAACGGAGCGTCGAGGACGGCTTCCCGGCCTTTGAGCACCGGGGCGAAGGCAACCTCGACGGCCGCCTCGAACACCTGCTCCTTGGTACCGAAGTAGTGGTGCACCAGCGCGGAGTCGACCCCTGCCGACTTGGCGATGCCCCGTACGGATGTCTTGTCGTACCCGCGTTCGGAGAACTCCTCGCGGGCGGCGTCCAGGATGCGGTCCCGGGTGCCGGCCGACTCCGTGCGCGAGGGCCGGCCACGGCGTCGGGGGGTGGTGCCGGGGCGGCCGGGGGACGTGTCCGGGGCGGTGGCGGACGTATCCGGGACCGACTCGTCCGGACCGCCGGACACCCCGTCCGGACCGCCGGGAGACGCATCCGGTCCGCCGGGCACGGTGACGCCGGTCATCGGCGTGGCGCACGCAGCGCCGAGGTCGCCGTCGAGGCCCCGGGGGCACCTGGGGTCGCCGACGCCAGGTGCAGACGGGTGAACGCCAGTGCCTCCGCCAGGTCGGCCTCGCGCTCGGCACCGGACATGGCACGGCGGGTGTTGACCTCGACGACGACATGGCCGCCGAAACCGTTGAGGGCCAGGCGCTCCAGCACCTCGGCGCAGGGCTGGTCGCCGCGGCCGGGCACGAGATGCTCGTCCTTGGCCGAGCCCCGGCCGTCGGCGAGGTGGACGTGACCGAGGCGGTCACCCATGCGGTCGAGCATCCCCAGGGTGTCGGTGCGGGCGGTCGAGGCGTGGCTGAGATCGATCGTGAAGTGGCGGTAGTCGTCCTTGGTGACGTCCCAGTCGGGGGCGTAGGCGAGCATCTCGCGGTCGCGGTAGCGCCACGGGTACATGTTCTCGACGGCGAACCGCACATCCGTCTCGTTGGCCATCCGCCAGATTCCGTCGACGAAGTCGCGGGCGTACTGGCGCTGCCAGCGGAACGGCGGATGAACGACGACCGTGGCGGCGCCGAGCTTCTCGGCGGCGGCACGGGCCCGCTGGAGCTTGGTCCAGGGGTCGGTGGACCACACGCGTTGCGTGATGAGCAGGCAGGGGGCGTGCACGGCCAGGACAGGGATGCGGTGGTAGTCGCTGAGGCGGCGCAGCGCCTCGATGTCCTGGCTGACCGGATCGGTCCACACCATGACCTCTACACCGTCGTACCCGAGGCGCGCGGCGATCTCGAAGGCCGTCGCCGTCGACTCCGGATAGACGGAGGCCGTCGACAGAGCGACCTTCGCATCCGGGATGCGCACCGCTGGATCTGCCACGAGTGACAGCGTACGGGGTGTGTTCGACGGGTGGGCCGCGGACGACGGGCTTCGGCCGGAGGTGTTCGCCCTGGCCGCGAGCACATGAGCGCAGGACACGGGGCGTTTCGTCCGTCCGGCGGTCCCGCGGCCCGAAGGCCGCCGTGTGATCGAGCCGACCGGACGCCTGCTCCGCTGCCCCGGCTCGTCGAAGCACGCGCGGCCCGGCTCATCGACCCCCGCGCGGCCCGGCTCGTCGACCCCCGCGCGGCCCGGCTCGTCGACCCCCGCGCGACGGGTGGTCGCATCCGCGCGGCAGGCGGTCGCGGCGCGCGACTACGCGGGCCCCATGTGGTCCAGGCGGCGCAGGATGACGCCCTCGCGCAGCGCCCAGGGGCAGATCTCCAGGGACTCCACCCCGAGGAGGTCCATCGTGGCCTCCGCGACCAGCGCCCCGGCGACCAGCTGGCCGGCGCGCGACTCGGAGACCCCGGGCAGCGCGGCGCGCTCTGTGGTGGTCATCACGGACAGCCTCGACACCCACCCCTCCAGGGACTGGTACTTCAGCTCGCGCGGGACGTACGGACCCTCGGTGGAACGGGCGGCGCCCGCGAGGCGGGCGAGCTGCTTGAAGGTCTTGGAGGTGGCCACCACGTGGTCGGGCGGACCGAGACGGCTGAACTCGCCGACCGTACGGCCGATCTCCGCGCGGACGTGCCGGCGCAGCGCCCGCACGTCGTCCGGCGCCGGCGGGTCGCCGGGCAGCCGGGTGCCGGTGAGGCGGCCGGCGCCCAGCGGTAGCGACACCACGGCGTCGGGCTCCTCGTCGATGCCGAAGGCTATCTCCAGGGAGCCGCCTCCGATGTCGACGACCAGCAGCTTTCCGGCCGACCAGCCGAACCAGCGGCGGGCGGCGAGGAAGGTCAGCCGGGCCTCCTCGGCACCGGTGAGGACCTGCAGTTCGACTCCGGTCTCCGCACGCACACGCTCGAGGACCTCGCCCGAGTTGCGGGCGTCGCGCACCGCCGAGGTCGCGAACGGCAGCAACTCCTCGACGCCCTTGTCCTCGGCGGCCTGGAGCGCCTCGTGGACGACCTGGATCACCTGGTCCGTCCCGCCGGGGCCGATCGCTCCGTCGGCGTCCAGCAGCTCGGTCAGGCGCAGCTCCGCCTTGTGCGAGTGCGCGGGCAGCGGGCACGCCCCGGGGTGCGCGTCGACCACCAGCAGATGCACCGTGTTCGAACCCACGTCGAGGACACCGAGTCTCATGTACGGAACGCTACTGCGCGTGACGCGGCGAAAAGCCCGCTCTGGAGCAGTCGGTCCGGTACGGGACAGTGATGTGGGCGACTTACCCTGGACGAGTGCCAAAGACGAAAAAGGCGAAGACTGAGAAGGCGGACAAAATGACCAAGCAGGCCAAGAGGGCCAAGCCGGTCGATAGTCCGTCGCGGGTGCCGCCGAACGACGAGAAGGGCCTCGACTTCGCTCGGGCGTGGGTGGAGTTCCCCGATCCGGCGGACGAGGAGCAGGTGTTCCGCTGCGATCTGACATGGCTGACCTCTCGCTGGAACTGTGTCTTCGGCAGCGGTTGCCAGGGCATCCAGGCGGGCCGCGCGGACGACGGATGCTGCACCCTGGGGGCGCATTTCTCGGACAAGGACGACGAGAAGCGGGTCGCGGGGCATGTGGCGAGGCTGACGCCGGACATCTGGCAGCACCACGACGAGGGCATCCGGGACGGCTGGGTCTCCGAGGACGAGGACGGTGACCGCCAGACCCGCCCCTTCCAGGGCTCGTGCATCTTCCAGAACCGGCCGGGCTTCGCCGGCGGCATGGGCTGCTCGCTGCACATCCTCGCCGTGCGGGAGGGCCGCGAGCCACTGGAGACCAAGCCGGACGTGTGCTGGCAGCTGCCGGTCCGGCGGACCTACGACTGGATCGACCGGCCCGACGACACGCGCGTGCTGCAGGTGTCGATCGGTGAGTACGACCGCCGGGGCTGGGGCCCGGGCGGTCACGACCTGCACTGGTGGTGCACGTCGGCGACCTCGGCGCACGGCGCGGGCGACCCCGTGTACGTGTCCTACCGGGCGGAGCTGACCGAGCTGATGGGCCAGGCCGGTTACGACCGGCTGGCCGAGCTGTGCGAGGAGCGGCTCGCCTCGCAGCTCCCGCTGCTGGCACCGCATCCGGCGGATCCCGCCTGATCCACCTCCCCATGCACGGGGCCCGGGTCACCGGTTTCGGGTCCCGGCAGCCCCCGCAGTCCCGGCAGTCCCGGCAGTCCCGGCAGTCATGGCAGTCATGGCAGTCACGAAACGGACGGGATCAGGGCGCCGCGGATGTCATCGCCGATGTCACCGCCGCCGTCCTCGGTGGACGGGGACGGCGAGGACGGCGGGTGGGCAGGGGCGGCCGGGCCGCCGGGGGCCGGGTCCGTGGGCTCCGGGTCCGTGGGCTCCGGGTCGGGCGACCGGGGCGGATCGCTCGGAGCGGGATCCGACGGGGACGGTGACGTGGGTGTGGGCGTCGCGTCCGGGGCGGGGGACGACGGCGGGGGCCCGCCCGGGTCGCCGGAGCTCGGGGGCGGGGTGGACGGGGAACCGGGGTGCGAGGTTCCCGGGCTGCCGGGACGGCCGGGCCCCCCGGACCGACCGGGAAGGGGCGCGCCGGAGGAGGACGGGCCGGGGGCGTTGCCGTGGCCGTCGATGGTCACCACGGCGCCGGTGGGCGAGACTGCCACCCGCGCGCTCCAGCCGCCGGACGGCTCGCGCAACTGGTCGACGTACACCCTGATCGTCAGCGACTGCCCCGGCCGGAGCGTCCCCGACGCCTGGCTCAGGTAGAGCCAGGGTGCCCCCGTCGACGCGGACCAGCGGACCGGCACCGCGCCCCGCGCGGTGAGCGTGATCAGCGTGGTGTCGCCGCTGTGACCGGCGGTGACACCCAGCACGGCAGCGCCCTTGTGGCCTGCACCGGTGACCTCGACGACCTCCACGGACACGTCCGCCCTGCCGTGCCCGCCGGCCTCGCCGGAGCGGCCCCCGGGCCGGGTGTCGGCGTTGCCGGTGTTCTCGTAGCCGCCCGGGCCCCCGCCGGCGAGGTCGAGGGGCATGTCGGTCTCCCGCGCGGAGGCCGTCCGGCCGTCCCGGGCCTCGCCGACGGGGGCGCCCCGGTAGGCGGCGTACAGCGCGAGCACGGGGGCGGCGACGACGGTGGCGACGACGGTCGTCGTGACCGCACGCGCGCGCAGCCGGTTCCGGCGGGCGACACGGTCCTTGGGATCCATCGGGAATCCGCGCCGGTCGAAGCGGGGCGCGCCGCCACGCGCGCGTGGATGGTGCGCCAGGGCGGTGCGCAGGGCCGCTTCGGGAGCCGGAAGGACGTGCAGGGCGTCGGGGGTGACGCCGGTGCCGGGCCAGCGGCCGGGGAGGGCGCGCCCGGCGGTTCGGCGGCAGCCCGGGCAGTCGTCGACGTGCCGGACGAGTTCGCGGCGCAGTGCGCTGCTGAGCACGAGCCGGCTGTCGCCGGTGAGATGCGCCACGCCCCGGCAGGCGCCGGTCTCGACGACGGCGAGCGCCGCGCGGGTGCGCTCGACCTCGCAGGCGGCGGAGGCGAGCAGTTCGCGGGCGGCGTCCGGTTCCATGCCGAGCACGGCGGCGACCTCATGGGTTCCGAGGTGGTGCCGGACGCCGAGTTCGAGCGCCTCGCGCTGCTCCGGCGTGGTGCCCGCGGCCTCCGGCCAGGCGAGCAGGGCCAGCTCACGGCGGCGCTGCTGCCGCACCTCCTCTGAGACGGCCGGGGCAGCGGCGGTCCGCGCCGCCCGCTGCCGGGCCGCCCGGCCCGCCGCATGGGTGACCTGGCGTTTCTGCCGGGCCTCGGCCAGCTTGCGCAGACAGGCCCAGCGGGCCAGCGCGTACAGCCAGGCCCTGTGGTCCCCGGACGCGTCCGGGAGGTGCCGGCCACGGCGCTCCGCGAGGGTGAGGACGTCGGCCAGGGCGGCGGTCGCCGCGTCGTGGTCGCACAGCACTGACAGGCAGTAGGTGAACAGGCCGTCCAGACACGGTTCGTGGCAGGTGGGCGGCCGGTGTGCCGGCGTGTGCGCGGCCCCGCGGTCGCGCACCTCCCGGTGCGCCCGGTGTGTGCCGGTCGTGCGGGTCGGGATCTCCGGGCCACTGCTCATCATTCGGCGACCGTAGGCGGCCGGAGTCGGCCCCTCCCGGAGCCCTGCGCACTTTTAATCCGTACGGGTGAAACGATCCCTCAATCGGGGGGGAGAACCCTTCGCTCCACGGGTGGGGCGGGGAAATCGGCCCGGCGCCGGGGCCGGTGGCCGGGCACTGTGCGCCCGGCTGTCAGTGCCGGGCGCTACCGTTTCGACCATGGCTGCCCGCACCAAGACCACCAAGGACCGACCGTCCTACCGCTGCACCGAGTGCGGCTGGCAGACGGCCAAGTGGCTCGGCCGCTGCCCCGAGTGCCAGGCCTGGGGGACGGTCGAGGAGTACGGCGTGCCCGCGGTCCGTACGACAGCGCCGGGGCGGGTCACCACCTCCGCCGTACCCATCGGCCAGGTCGACGGCCGTCAGGCCACGGCCCGCTCCACCGGTGTTCCCGAGCTGGACCGGGTGCTCGGCGGCGGGCTCGTCCCCGGCGCGGTGGTGCTCGTCGCGGGTGAGCCGGGCGTCGGCAAGTCCACGCTCCTGCTGGACGTCGCGGCCAAGGCGGCGAGCGACGAGCACCGCACGCTCTATGTCACGGGCGAGGAGTCGGCGAGCCAGGTCCGGCTGCGCGCCGACCGGATCCACGCCATCGACGACCACCTGTACCTCGCCGCCGAGACGGATCTGTCCGCCGTCCTCGGCCATCTGGACGCGGTGAAGCCGTCCCTGCTGATCCTCGACTCGGTGCAGACGATCGCCTCCCCGGAGCTCGACGGCGCGCCGGGCGGCATGGCCCAGGTGCGCGAGGTGGCGGGCGCACTGATCCGCGCCTCCAAGGAGCGCGGGATGGCCACACTCCTGGTGGGCCATGTCACCAAGGACGGCTCGATCGCGGGGCCGCGCCTGCTGGAGCACCTGGTGGACGTCGTCCTGAGCTTCGAGGGCGACCGGCACGCGCGCCTGCGCCTGGTGCGCGGCGTGAAGAACCGCTACGGCACCACGGACGAGGTCGGCTGCTTCGAACTGCACGACGAGGGCATCACGGGCCTGGCCGACCCCAGCGGGCTGTTCCTTACCCGCCGTGCGGAGCCGGTGCCGGGCACCTGTCTGACGGTGACACTGGAGGGCCGCCGCCCGCTGGTCGCCGAAGTGCAGGCGCTCACCGTCGACTCGCAGATCCCCTCCCCCCGTCGCACCACGTCCGGGCTGGAGACCTCGCGTGTCTCGATGATGCTCGCGGTGCTGGAACAGCGCGGGCGCATCAGCGCCTTGGGCAAGCGGGACATCTACTCCGCGACGGTCGGCGGAGTAAAACTCTCCGAGCCGGCGGCGGATCTGGCGATCGCGCTCGCCCTCGCGTCGGCGGCGAGCGACACCCCGTTGCCCAAGAACCTGGTCGCGATCGGCGAGGTCGGGCTCGCGGGCGAGGTCAGGCGGGTGACGGGCGTGCAGCGCAGGCTTTCCGAAGCGCACCGCCTGGGCTTCACCCACGCGCTCGTGCCGGGCGATCCGGGCAAAATCCCGCCAGGGATGAAGGTTCTGGAAGTCGCGGACATAGGGGATGCTCTGCGCGCCCTTCCGCGTTCGCATCGCCGGGACGCCCCACGGGACGAGGAGGAGCGCCGGTAGACTTTGCCCTGGTCTCGCCCGTCCGTACGAACCGAGTGCGTGGGGATCTCCCGTTTGGATCAGCCGGACAGGGAGCGGGGCCGGGTGCGTGCAGCTGCAGGCGGAGGAGGAAGTCAACGCGGTGGGGGTCCCCCCTGCTCGAGCTCGTCGAGAGCTTGGGGGCGTTGGCGACCGACGACCACGCCGCTGGGGGTCCTCCAAGCTCGAAGAGCTCGGGGGAGCACGCACCCGGCCCCGCGAGCCCGGCATGATTCGAACGGGACACCCTGAACGGGGGCGCCCAGACATCGCGACCGGAGGAGTGCAGTGGCAGCCAACGACCGGGCAGCAGCTCCCGGAAAGTCCGGCGGGAGCGCCGGTTCCGATCGCCTGATGCGTGCCTCGCTGAGCGCCGTGGCACCCGGCACCGCCCTCCGTGACGGCCTGGAGCGCGTACTGAGGGGAAACACCGGCGGTCTCATCGTGCTCGGTTCCGACAAGACCGTCGAGACGCTGTGCAGCGGCGGGTTCGTCCTGGACGTCGAGTTCACCGCCACCCGGCTGCGCGAGCTGTGCAAGCTCGACGGCGGCATAGTCCTGTCGTCCGACCTGTCGAAGATCCTGCGCGCGGGCGTCCAACTGGTGCCGGACCCGACGATCCCGACCGAGGAGACCGGCACCCGGCACCGCACCGCCGACCGGGTCTCCAAACAGGTCGGCTTCCCGGTCGTCTCGGTCTCCCAGTCGATGCACCTGATCGCGCTCTACGTCGACGGCCACCGCCGCGTCCTGGAGGACTCGGCGGCGATCCTGTCCCGTGCCAACCAGGCACTCGCGACGCTGGAGCGCTACAAGCTCCGCCTCGACGAGGTCGCCGGCACGCTGTCGGCGCTGGAGATCGAGGACCTGGTGACCGTGCGGGACGTCTCGGCGGTCGCGCAGCGGCTGGAGATGGTGCGCCGCATCGCCACCGAAATCGCCGAGTACGTGGTCGAACTGGGCACCGACGGTCGTCTCCTCGCCCTTCAGCTGGACGAGCTGATCGCGGGTGTGGAGCCGGAGCGCGAGCTGGTCGTGCGGGACTACGTGCCCGAGCCCACCGCCAAGCGTTCCCGCACGGTCGACCAGGCCCTGCACGACCTGAACGGCCTCCCCCAGGCGGAACTGCTGGATCTGCCCACGGTGGCCCGGGCCCTGGGCTACACCGGCTCCCCCGAGACACTGGACTCGGCCGTGTCCCCGCGCGGCTTCCGGCTGCTCGCCAAGGTGCCGAGGCTGCCCGGCGCGATCATCGACCGCCTGGTGGAGCACTTCGGCGGCCTGCAGAAGCTGCTGGCCGCCAGCGTGGACGACCTCCAGACGGTGGACGGCGTCGGCGAGGCCCGCGCCCGCAGCGTCCGGGAGGGCCTGTCGCGGCTGGCGGAGAGTTCGATCCTGGAGCGGTACGTCTAGGACTCGGTACGTCCGGGAGCCCCGGTACGTCCAGGCCGGTACGCGCGGGACGCGGTGCGCGCGGGACGGTCAGGCGCTCTTCAGCACGAAGGACGTCTGCACCTTCGCGAACCCCGGTGTCTTCGCCTCGACCAGGTACGTGCCCGCCTTGGCCGACCCGGCCGGCGGCGTCGCGCACTGCGGGGCGCTCGGCTTGCGGTCCCACTTCACGGTGTACGTGATGCTGTCGCCCGCGGGCACCCGGAACACCAGGCTCCCCGCGCCCTTGGGGCAGTCGTCCGACGCCCAGTACGCGTCGTCGTCGGCGGCGGCCGCCTGGGCGATCGTCAACACCGCACTCTTCGGACCGAGATCGACCTTGCAGTCGCTTCCGGAGATGTTCCGCGCGGTCAGCCGGAAGGTGGGCGTCCCGTCGGGCTCGTATGAGTTGCGGACGCTGCTCAGGCTGAACTTGACCGCGCTCGCGGTGCAGTTGGGGAGCCCGGACCCGACCGGCAGCGCGTCACCCGCGCCGACCCCCGCCGTCGTACCGCCCTCGGAGCCGCTGCCCGTGCCGCCCTCGCCGCCGCCGTCCGATCCGCCGCCGGAGTCACCGGGGTCGCCGTTCGCCCCGTCGTCCCCCGTGCCGGTGCCGGTCGAGGAGCCACCCGAGTCCTCGTCACCGGACTCGTCACGGCCGCCCGGTGCCTGACTGATCGCCGGCCCCGAACTCGACGGTCCCGGAGCGATGGTGGAGGGTGCGGGATTCTTGCCGTTGGCCCCGTTGTCGTGCCCGCCCCCGCCCCCGCCTCGGGAGACGACGACCCAGGTGACCAGCAACGCCAACACGCCCAGCAGGGACAGCAGTACGGCCCTCCTGCGCCAGTAGATGGAGGAGGGAAGCGGCCCGACCGGATTGCGCAGAGATCCCACGGTGCAAACTGTACGAGAGATCCGGGCCTTCGCTGATCCCACCCGCCGCTGAGAACTCAACTTTTCCGGATCATCATCCCGGAAACGGCTGCTTGTTGCCGCTCTCGGTCAGGCACGGCACGCGACGGTCACGGAGTGTGATGACATGGGTACTCCACCTACGGTCCGTGACCGAGGAGCGCGGAGGTGGCCCTCGCCGCCGGGAGCTCCGCACTCCGACACCCCGTGTTCGCGATCGTGTCCCTTGCAGCTCTGGCCACGGCTCCGACCGCCATTGCGGCACGACGGGGGTGGCGGTGTCCCCGTTCGTGCCGGTGGTCGTGGCAGGATCGAGAGGCCATGACTGCTCTCACGAAGCCCCAGCCCGACGGCACCGCCGATCCCTCGTCCGAGCACGCTCCCGGAGCGTCGCTCCACTACCCCGTCATCGACTGGTTCGACGAGCACGCCCGGGATCTTCCGTGGCGACGCCCGGAGGCCGGCGCGTGGGGGGTGATGGTCAGTGAGTTCATGCTCCAGCAGACCCCGGTGAACCGGGTCCTGCCGGTCTACGAGCAGTGGCTGGCTCGCTGGCCGCGCCCCGCCGACCTCGCCGCCGAGGCGCCCGGTGAGGCCGTCCGCGCCTGGGGCCGGCTCGGCTACCCGCGCCGCGCCCTGCGGCTGCACGGCGCCGCCGCCGCCATAACGGAACGGCACGGGGGCGACGTACCCGCCGACCACGCGCAGCTGCTGGCGCTGCCCGGCATCGGCGAGTACACGGCCGCCGCCGTGGCGTCGTTTGCTTACGGGCAGCGGCACGCCGTGCTGGACACCAACGTGCGCCGGGTGTTCGCCCGTGCGGTGACCGGTGCCCAGTACCCGCCGAACGCCACCACGGCCGCCGAGCGCCGGCTCGCCCGCGCGCTGCTGCCCGAGGATGAACGGACCGCCGCGCGGTGGGCCGCCGCCTCCATGGAGCTGGGGGCGCTGGTGTGCACGGCGAAGAACGAGTCGTGCCATCGCTGCCCGATCGCCGCACAGTGCGCCTGGCGGCTCGCGGACAAGCCGGCACACGACGGCCCGCCGCGCCGGGGACAGACGTACGCGGGCACGGACCGCCAGGTCCGCGGGCGGCTGCTGGCCGTGCTCCGGGAAACGCACAGTCCCGTACCGCAGGCGACCCTGGACCGGGTGTGGCACGAGCCGGTGCAGCGCGCCCGCGCACTGGACGGCCTGGTCGCCGACGGTCTGGTCGAACCACTGCCCGGCGGGTTCTACCGACTGCCACTGACCTGACCCGACCGACCGGCCACCCGACCGGCCGGACCGACCCGGCCGGCCGGTCACCGGTCCGACGCCGGTGGGCTCACCCGCGTACGGGCCGTGTCGTCACACCCGCACATCCACCCGTGCGGCACACATCACCCCATAGGATCCCCAACTCTCCTACCGCTTTACCTCGTTCCTACTTCCGTTACACAACCGACGGACAGCCGAGGGCAGGCCGCAGGCTGCTTCGCACAGTGCCGTGACAACGCCTCCGTACCTTCATTCCCATGCCCCGCACGCAGCACACGGCGCACAGGGGCGCAATCACCACGGATCACAGCAGGGGGACCGGACCGCACGGGCGGGCCGGTACGGGGAGCGGAAGGCGGTTCACCATGGCGCAGGGCGAGGTGCTCGGGTTCGAGGAGTACGTCCGTACCCGGCAGGACGCGCTGCTGCGCAGCGCCCGCCGTCTGGTGCCCGACCCCGTCGACGCACAGGACCTGCTGCAGACCGCGCTGGCCCGGACGTACGGCCGCTGGGACGGGATCGCCGACAAACGGCTGGCCGACGCCTACCTTCGCCGCGTCATGATCAACACCCGGACCGAGTGGTGGCGTGCCCGCAGGCTGGAGGAGGTGCCCACCGAGCAGCTCCCTGACGCCTGTGTGAACGACGCCACAGAACAGCACGCCGACCGCGCCCTCCTGATGGACGTACTGAAGGTGCTCGCCCCGAAGCAGCGCAGCGTGGTGGTGCTGCGACACTGGGAGCAGATGTCCACGGAGGAGACGGCCGCCGCACTCGGCATGTCGGCCGGAACGGTCAAGAGCACGCTGCACCGGGCCCTCGCCCGGCTCCGCGAGGAGCTGGAGGCCCGCGAGCTGGACGCACGCGCGCTGGAGCGTGAGGAGCGGGAGCGTTGCGCGGCCTGACCGACGCGGGACCCGTGCGGGTCCGGAGAAACGCCCGGGCGGCGACCACGGCGACGTCCGTGCTCGTCGCCCTCGCCCTTTTCCTCACCGCCTGCGGCAGGGGCGGCACCGGCGCCCGCGACGAGGGCCCTGCGCACGCGGACTCGGTGGCGAGTCCCCCCACGTCCACGGAGACCGGCTCGAAAGCGCCGGTCTCGGCTGCCGGCCGGGTGGACGCTGTGCGGCTGGTCAAGGACGATCCCATCGTCTCGGCCGAGGTCAAGCGGCTGCTGAGGCCGTGCGTCGCCGACGAGTACCCCCTGGACGTGAGCTACGGGAACGTTACCGACGGGACCGCGGACGATATCGTCATCAACGTGCTGACCTGCGGAGACGCGGTGGGCGTCGGCTCGTACGTGTACCGCGACCAGGGCGGTGCGTACGTGAACGTGTTCAAGACCGAGGAGCCCCCCGTGTACGCGGAGATCGACCGCGGGGACCTGGTGGTGACGATGCAGGTGTACGACCGGGGCGACCCGGTGTCGAGTCCGTCGGGCGAGAACGTGATCACCTACCGCTGGACCGCCGGCCGGTTCACCGAGGAGTTCCGCACCCACAACGAGTACGGCAAGGTGTCCGGCACGGAGCCGACCCCTATGCCCGACAGCTGAGATCCGGAACCCGGGGCCCTGGACACAGGGGCCCGGAACCCGGGCCGGGGCCTTGAAGGGTGGGGCCCGCACCACGTTTCCTGGCGCGTGGCGTGAACCGGCGGGCCGCGTGGTCCGATGAGGGGATGAACCCTCCGCGCGGTTCCCGCGTCTGCCCGGTGGGCGGGGTGGAACGCTCCCACCGACCCGAGAGCGTACGAGAACCGAAAGCCGAGAGCCGAGAACCGAGAGCTGAGAGCTGAGAGACCGGGATGACAGACCAGACCCATGTCCTGTTCGTCGAGGACGACGACGTCATCCGTGAGGCCACCCAACTCGCCCTGGAGCGGGATGGCTTCGCGGTCACCGCGATGCCCGACGGGCTGTCGGGCCTGGAGGCTTTCCGCGCCGACCGGCCGGACATCGCCCTCCTCGACGTCATGGTGCCCGGCCTCGACGGCGTCAGCCTGTGCCGGAGCATCCGAGACGAGTCGATGGTGCCGGTGATCATGCTGTCGGCGCGCGCGGACGCCATCGACGTGGTGCTGGGCCTGGAGGCGGGCGCCGACGACTACGTGACCAAGCCGTTCGACGGAGCCGTCCTGGTCGCACGCATCCGCGCGGTCCTGCGCCGCTTCGCCCGGGCGAACGGCGGCCGGGAGGAAGCGGAGGCCGTGGCCCCCACCGGCGCGCTGGCCTTCGGTGAACTGGAGATCGACACCGTGGGCATGGAGGTGCGGCGGGCCGGGACGCCGGTGGCACTGACACCGACCGAGATGCGGCTGCTGCTGGAGTTCTCCTCGGCGCCGGGCACCGTCCTCTCCCGCGACCGGCTGCTCGAACGTGTGTGGGAGTACGGGTGGGGCGGCGACACCCGCGTCGTCGACGTCCATGTGCAGCGGTTGCGCGGGAAGATCGGCCAGGACCGCATCGAGACGGTCCGCGGCTTCGGCTACAAACTGAAGGCCTGAGCACGGACATGCGGCGGTACGTCGGGCGCCTGGTGAGCGCGGGAACACAGGGGGATTTCGGGAGAGGGGCTGCCGGGAGACCGGCGAGCGCCGGCGCCCGGGAGGGATTCGGGCCGTCTGCGGGCGCCGGCGCGCGGGGCAGGTTCGGGCGGCTGGTGAGCGCGGGGCTCGAACGGGCGGGTGTGCTCACCGGGCTGAGATGGAAGCTCAGCGCGGCCATCGCCCTGGTCGGTGCGCTGGTGGCGGTCGCGCTGAGCCTGGTCGTGCACAACGCGGCCCGGGTGTCGATGCTGGACAACGCGCGCGACCTCGCCGACGAACGCGTCGTGATCGCCCAGCGCAACTACGAGCTGTCGGGGCGGCTGAACTTCCCCAACACCAAGGTCGACGACCCCGACCTGCCGGCGGAGCTGCGGGCGAAGGTCGAGGAGGGCAGGCGGGCGACCTATGTGGCGAACCGGGCGGACGGGACGCCGGACATCTGGGCGGCCGTACCGCTGAAGAACGGCCATGTCATGTCCCTGCACTCGGGCTTCACGGACCGCAGCTCGAACATCCTCAAGGACCTCGACCAGGCCCTGGTGATCGGCTCCATCGCCGTCGTCCTGGGCGGCAGCGCGCTCGGGGTGCTGATCGGCGGGCATCTGTCCCGCCGACTGCGCAAGGCGGCGATCGCGGCCAACCGGGTTGCCAAGGGGGAGACGGAGGTCCGGGTGCGGGAGGCCATCGGCGGGGTCGTCCGGGACGAGACCGACGATCTGGCCAGCGCGGTGGACGCGATGGCGGACGCGCTGCGCCAGCGGCTGGAGGCCGAACGCCGGGTCACCGCCGACATCGCGCACGAACTGCGCACCCCGGTCACCGGTCTGCTGACCGCCGCCGAACTACTGCCGCCGGGCCGGCCGACCGAGCTGGTGCTGGACCGGGCGAAGGCCATGCGCACCCTGGTCGAGGACGTCCTGGAGGTGGCCCGGCTGGACGGCGCCTCGGAACGGGCCGAGCTGCAGGACATCCTGCTGGGTGAGTTCGTCGCCCGACGGGTCGCGGCGAGGCGCGAGGCCAGGGCCCGCGAGCCCGGCCTGATCCGGACGGGAGGGCCTGGGGACCCGGACGTCACGGTGCGCGTGGTGCGCGAGTCGGAGGTCACCACCGATCCGCGGCGCCTGGAACGCGTGCTGTTCAACCTGCTGGCCAACGCCGCCCGGCACGGCAGGCCGCCCATCGAGGTCTCCGTCGAGGGGCGGGTCGTCCGGGTCCGCGACCACGGGCCCGGCTTCCCCGCGGTCCTGCTCGCCGAGGGGCCGAGCCGTTTTCGCACCGGCAGCGCGGACCGGGCCGGCCGCGGTCACGGCCTGGGCCTGACCATCGCGGCCGGGCAGGCCCGGGTCCTGGGCGCGCGGCTGACCTTCCGCAACATACGGCCGGCCGGCGTGTCCGAGGACTCGCCGACCGAGGGGGCGGTCGCCGTGCTGTGGCTGCCGGAGCACGCACCGACGAACACGGGTAGTTACCCGATGCTTCCGTAGGGTGGCAGGCCGAGGAGACCCGGGGCCGGGATGTTTCCCCGGACCGGAGTCCTCAGAACTGCACGCCCTTGCCGCGCAGGAACTTGACCGGGTCGATCGCGGAACCGTAGTTCGCGCCGGTCCGGATCTCGAAGTGCAGGTGGGGGCCGCTGGAGTTGCCGGTGTTGCCGGACAGGGCGATCTTCTGGCCGGCCTTGACGACCTGGCCGGGCTGCACGTTCACCTGGGAGAGGTGGGCGTACTGGGAGTACGCCCCGTTGCCGTGGTTGATGACCACGGCGTTGCCGTAGGCCGGGCCGTCGCCGGCGCCGTTGCCGCCCGCCTTGACGACCGTGCCGCCGTGCGTGGCCATGACCTTGGTGCCGTTCGGCACCGCGAAGTCCTGCCCGCTGTGGGCGGACTGCCACATGCCGCCGGCCTGGGCGTAGGTCGCGGAGATCGTGTACTGCTCCACCGGGTCGACCCAGGACGCCTTCTTCTTGGCGGGCTGAGCCGGCTTCTTGGCCTTCTCGGCCTTCTTCACCTCGGTGGCCTTCTTCGCCTCGGCGGTCTTCTTCGCCTCGGTGGCCTTCTTCGCCTCGACGGTCTTGGCCTCCGCAGCCTTGGCCTGGGCGTTCGCCTGAGCCTGCACGGCCTTGGCGGTGTTGCCGGCGGCGGCCGTGGTGTCGGCGGCGGCCGCGATCCCGGCTCCCACGACGGCCGTGACTCCCATGCCGGCGGCCAGAACGGCCGCACGGGTGCGGAGGTGGGACGTGAGGAAGGAACGGGGCGTGACGCGCTGGGACATCTGAACCTCGTAAGGAAGGGAGCAGGGGAAAGCCACCGGGCGAACTGGTCCCCGCCGCAGTGGCCATTCCTTGGTAACCCCTTCACCCACAAAGCCACAAGAAGGTGGATCTACTACCCAAGTTCGTACTTCTGGAGTGAGATGGACGTCTCTTGACATCAAGCCCGCACCGGACGAAAGCCCCATTTAAGGCCGATCGATCAGAGGCTTACGTCAAATATCCGTTTCGCATTTCAGCGTTTCGCTACTATTCATGCTCGTAACGGACAAAACGGCTGTGCAGCATGTCACCAAGAGGCGGGTTCAGCCATTCCATAAATGTGGCGTGCGCCTCTCTGGCCACCTACCGCTTGGTAACCCTACGGTTCACCTCGCGTCACCCTCGAAGACGAACATGCACACGACACATCGGCAGCGTGACGAGCCCGAGAGGACCCCCACCACATGAGAAGCCGACGCTCCTGGCTGCGCCGCGCATCGGTCACCGCCGTCTCCACCGCGGCCCTGGTGGCCCTGGCCGCCCCCGCCCAGGCAGCGACCGCCCCCGGTACCCCCGCAACGGCCACGACGGCCGACGTGACGGCTACGGCAGCCGCCGCGGCCGTCGACTACGACACCTGGCAGCGGGACTGCCAGGCGGTCATGAACCAGGCCCTGCCGCAGCTGACGCAGCGGATCGCGAACCCGCGGCCGGGCGAGAAGCAGGCGATCGTCCTCGACATCGACAACACCGCTCTGGAGTCCGACTTCGGATTCAAGTTCCCGGCACCGGCCAACGAGCCGGTCCTGGAGGTCGCGCAGTACGCCCAGGAGCGCGGGGTCTCGGTGTTCTTCGTGACTGCCCGGCCGGGCATCGTCGAGGCCTTCACCGAGTACAACCTCGACCACGCCGGATACGAGTCCGCCGGACTGTACGTCCGCGGCTTCCTCGACCTGTTCCGGAACGTGGCCGAGTACAAGACGGCCCAGCGCGTCGACATCGAGTCGAAGGGCTACACGATCATCGCCAACATCGGCAACAACACCACCGACCTGTCGGGCGGCCACGCCGAGAAGACCTACAAGCTGCCGGACTACGACGGCCGGCTCTCCTGACCCGGCCCCGGGCAGCCGAAAGGGGCCGGTGCCCTTCCCGGGCACCGGCCCCTTTCGGCTGCCGTGACGCTTACGCGTCCTTGCTGAGGTTCGGACCGGCTCCGCCGGCCGCCTGCTCGATCGGCGGAACGTCGGGCAGGGCCGACTTCTCCTCACCACGGAAGGTGAAGATCGTGCTCTCGCCCTCGCCCTCGATGTCCACGACCACGATGTGGCCGGGGCGCAGCTCGCCGAAGAGGATCTTCTCCGACAGCGAGTCCTCGATCTCGCGCTGGATGGTCCGGCGCAGCGGCCGGGCGCCCAGCACGGGGTCGTAGCCCCTCTTGGAGAGGAGCTCCTTGGCGGGCTGGGAGAGCTCGATGCCCATGTCCCGGTCCTTGAGGCGCTCGTCCACCTTCTCGATCATCAGGTCGACGATCTCGAGGATGTCCTCCTGGGTCAGCTGCGGGAACACGACCACGTCGTCGACACGGTTGAGGAACTCGGGACGGAAGTGCTGCTTGAGCTCGTCCTGGACCTTGTTCTTCATGCGCTCGTAGTTGGTCTTCTTGTCGCCCGCGGCGGCGAAGCCCAGGTTGAAGCCCTTGGAGATGTCCCGGGTGCCGAGGTTGGTCGTCATGATGATGACCGTGTTCTTGAAGTCCACGACCCGGCCCTGGGAGTCGGTCAGGCGACCGTCCTCCAGGATCTGCAACAGCGAGTTGAAGATGTCCGGGTGGGCCTTCTCGACCTCGTCGAAGAGGACGACCGAGAACGGCTTGCGGCGCACCTTCTCCGTCAGCTGACCGCCCTCCTCGTAGCCCACGTAACCGGGGGGCGAACCGAAGAGACGCGAGACCGTGTGCTTCTCGCTGAACTCCGACATGTCGAGGGAGATCAGTGCGTCCTCGTCACCGAACAGGAACTCGGCGAGGGCCTTGGACAGCTCGGTCTTACCCACACCGGACGGACCGGCGAAGATGAACGAACCACCGGGACGCTTCGGGTCCTTCAGACCGGCACGCGTACGGCGGATGGCCTTCGACAGCGCCTTGACGGCGTCCTTCTGGCCGATGACCCGCTTGTGGAGCTCGTCCTCCATGCGCAGCAGACGCGAGGACTCCTCCTCGGTCAGCTTGAAGACCGGGATGCCGGTGGCCGTCGCGAGGACCTCGGCGATCAGGTCGCCGTCGACCTCGGCGACGACGTCCATGTCGCCGGCCTTCCACTCCTTCTCGCGCTTGGCCTTGGCAGAGAGGAGCTGCTTCTCCTTGTCGCGCAGGGAGGCGGCCTTCTCGAAGTCCTGCGAGTCGATCGCGGACTCCTTGTCCCGGCGGACGCCGGCGATCTTCTCGTCGAACTCGCGCAGGTCCGGCGGCGCGGTCATCCGGCGGATGCGCATCCTCGAGCCGGCCTCGTCGATCAGGTCGATCGCCTTGTCCGGGAGGAAGCGGTCCGAGATGTACCGGTCGGCCAGGGTGGCGGCCTGCACCAGCGCCTCGTCGGTGATCGAGACGCGGTGGTGCGCCTCGTACCGGTCGCGCAGACCCTTGAGGATCTCGATGGTGTGCGGCAGGGACGGCTCGGCGACCTGGATCGGCTGGAAACGGCGCTCGAGGGCCGCGTCCTTCTCCAGGTGCTTGCGGTACTCGTCCAGCGTGGTCGCGCCGATCGTCTGCAGCTCACCGCGGGCCAGCATCGGCTTCAGGATGGAGGCCGCGTCGATGGCGCCCTCGGCGGCACCCGCACCGACCAGCGTGTGCAGCTCGTCGATGAACAGGATGATGTCGCCGCGGGTGCGGATCTCCTTGAGCACCTTCTTCAGGCGCTCCTCGAAGTCACCGCGGTAGCGGGAGCCGGCGACCAGGGCACCGAGGTCCAGGGTGTAGAGGTGCTTGTCCTTGAGGGTCTCGGGCACCTCGCCCTTGACGATGGCCTGAGCGAGGCCCTCGACGACGGCGGTCTTGCCGACGCCGGGCTCACCGATCAGCACCGGGTTGTTCTTGGTGCGGCGGGACAGCACCTGCATGACCCGCTCGATCTCCTTCTCGCGCCCGATGACCGGGTCGAGCTTGGACTCACGAGCGGCCTGGGTGAGGTTCCGGCCGAACTGGTCGAGGACCAGGGACGTGGAGGGGGTGCCCTCGGCAGGACCGCCGGCGGTGGCGGTCTCCTTGCCCTGGTAACCGGAGAGCAGCTGGATGACCTGCTGCCGCACCCGGTTCAGATCTGCGCCCAGCTTGACCAGGACCTGGGCGGCGACGCCCTCGCCCTCACGGATCAGGCCGAGCAGGATGTGCTCCGTGCCGATGTAGTTGTGACCCAGCTGCAGCGCCTCGCGGAGCGACAGCTCGAGGACCTTCTTGGCACGGGGAGTGAAGGGGATGTGACCCGACGGGGCCTGCTGGCCCTGCCCGATGATCTCCTCCACCTGCTGACGGACCGCCTCGAGCGAAATCCCGAGGCTCTCAAGGGCCTTGGCGGCGACACCCTCACCCTCATGGATCAGGCCCAGGAGAATGTGCTCGGTGCCGATGTAGTTGTGGTTGAGCATCCGGGCTTCTTCCTGAGCCAGGACGACAACCCGCCGCGCGCGGTCGGTGAACCTCTCGAACATCGTTAATCGCTCCTCAGAGCGGTCAGGCAGTGGGGGGAACTTCCCCTCCCTGTCCTTCCGCAGCTTAGTCCCGCAAGCGGGGACCGCTCATTCCAACTGCCGACACCGTCGATGGCCTCCTGACCCCGAACGCCGACATCTGCTTCAACCCGATGGTGCGAGACGATGTTCCCGCAGGCCAGGCAGTTACCCCCATCTCCAGTACGCCGATGGCGAACGCGAGATGTGCCGCCCTGCGTGTCGCCCTCTCCCACTAGGGATGTCTTACCCGCTGCCACCGACAGTCCATGCCAAGGGCGGGGGTCCCCTCCGCTACGGGCGAACAGCCTTGCGCCTCCCCGGGCTCCCTCACGCCCCCCTGTTCGACACACTGTGCATATGCAGGAGCACCCAGCGTAACCCGAACGGCCTTCCGGCAGTTGCGCTTGCATGGCCGGCACCGTCCCATCCGTCATCGCGGGCCCCTCGGTCCCTGCGCACCGTTCCGTCAGCGCGGCCGACGGGGCCCCGGGCTCTCGCAGACCCCTCGGTCCACCCGATCCGGCCGGGGCGGACGAGCCGAGTGCTCCGGGCAGCCCGGATGATCCGGTCCGGCACTGGTACGAGAACGAACAAGGGTGGCCGACGGTGCCCGGCTCTCCGGTACGCCTGTCGGTGGGGATGCGCTTCGACGTCCTGGACGTCCCCGCCGAGGCGGGCCGTGCGGCGTTGGAGCGCCTGGGGCGCCCGGAGCCTCCGGAACGTTCTGGGGGCTCCCGGCGGGCCGGACACGCTGCCGGGTGGTTTCCGGTGGCCCTGCAGGGCGGCCGGATGCGGCTGCTGGTGGCCGCGGGCAGCGCGGAGGAACTGCCGGGGCTGCTCGCCTGGCTGGAGTGGGGCACGCTGACCCTCGATCTGGCCGCGATCGGCACGGGCGGCCTCATCGACGCTCCGCCGCCCCCTGGGGCCGCCGGCCATGATGCTGTCCGGCCGTTCTCCCCGGGAAGCGCCGGTTCGCAGGGGGCCGCCGTATGGCTGCGGCCCCCCGAGCCGGGGCGCGAGGTCGAGGTCTCGCTGCCGACGCTGTCGGCGACGGGGACCCGTGGGGACGCCCCCGATCTCGTACGGCTGGTGAACACGGTGGCCACGCAGTGCCACCGGGTCCGGATCCTGCGCGCCTGCGGCCGGCCGCAGGTCGGGATGCGCGTGGCGGGGCGGGCCGACGGTCAGCCGTTGGCCTGCTCGTAGGCCTCGCGGATGGCCGCGGGGACACGGCCGCGGTCATTGACCTCGTGGCCGTTCGCCTTCGCCCAGGCGCGGATCGCCGCGGTGTCCTGGTTGCCGCCGGAACCGGCACGCGCCTTTCCACGCCCTCCCGAAGCACGGCCTCCCGTGCGACGGCCGCCCTTCACGTAAGGCTCGAGAAGGCCACGGAGCTTGTCCGCATTGGCAGTGGTGAGATCGATCTCGTATGTCTTGCCGTCCAACGCGAACGTCACGGTCTCGTCCGCTTCGACGCCGTCGAGGTCGTCGACAAGAAGGACCTGAACCTTCTGTGCCACCGGATTTCCTTTCATCGATAACGTCAGGGCCCGGGTGTACCGGCTTCCGCCGTATCGCCGTCCCCTGTTATATGCACTACTGCAGTACGTCGGAAAGCAAACCGCTTTTGCCGGAAAAACACAAACCCCGGGGACGGACCCACTGGCGCACACAGCCCGGAAACGTGCGCGTTTCGGACATAGGGAACCGGCAAGGCCCACGACACGGAAGCAGTACGGAATATGCCTTGACGTGGCACACCGAGACCTCCGCCGCAAGGCGTCGGGTGCGGAACGCCGACGATCACAGATGCAGAAGCATCCGGCTGTTGCCCAGAGTGTTCGGTTTCACGCGTTCGAGACCGAGGAACTCCGCGACACCTTCGTCATAGGAACGCAGCAGCTCGGCGTACACATCGGTGTCGACGGGCGTCTCACCGATCTCCACGAAGCCGTGCTTGCCGAAGAACTCGACTTCGAAGGTCAGACAGAAAACACGGCGAACACCGAGCCAGCGGGCAGTCTGCAGCAACTTCTCCATCAAGTGATGCCCCACACCGGCGCCCTTCAGTCCGGGCTTCACAGCGAGAGTACGGACTTCCGCGAGGTCTTCCCACATCACGTGCAGTGCGCCGCAGCCGACGACCTCCCCGTCGTCGCTCCGTTCCGCGATCCAGAACTCCTGGATCGCCTCGTAAAGAGTCACCGTTGCTTTGTCGAGCAGGATGCCCTTGCGGACGTAGGCGTCGAGGAGGTGGCGCACGGCGGAGACATCGCTGGTGCGGGCCCGCCGGACGGTGATGGCTTTTGCGGTGACATCCGGGCTGTCTGCTGACATGAGCGGACGCTATCGCCTGCGCGGACCCTCGCCCGCGGCGGGGTTCTCGACAGAGGGTTCCGCGGGCGGGGTCTGTTCGGGCGATCCTGCTTCTTCGGCCGAACCGGCTTGTTCCGCCGGCCGGCGTTGTTCCCCGGTTTCCGGAAGCTGTGCAACCCGTACGGCATCCGTGAGGGCCTGACGCTGTTCCTCGCTCATCATGCCGAAGAAGGCGACGAGTGCGGCGGCGGCGTTGTCGCTCTGCGACCATGCCTCGTTCATCAGCGCGGCAGCGTACGCGGCGCGGGTGGAGACCGCTTCATATCGATAGGCCCGGCCTTCCGCCTGACGACGCACCCAGCCCTTCTGATGGAGATTGTCCAGAACGGTCATCACCGTGGTGTACGCGATGGACCGTTCCTTCTGTAGATCTTCAAGGACTTCCCTGACGGTCACCGGGCGGTTCCACTTCCACACCCGCGTCATGACCGTGTCTTCGAGTTCTCCCAGGGGGCGAGGCACACATCAGACAATAGTGCGCAATCACCCCCACGGCGTCCCGAACATATAGAAGGATCTTCGATCGTGAACAAAAACGGCGTACGACTCGCACTCGAGTCGTACGCCGGGGCCGTCTCCCGTGCCGCTCGCGGCCGGCGGGGCGGCGGGGCGGATCAGACGTCGGTCTTGGCGGTGGCCTGGCGGGTGGCCTCCGCGCGGGCGAGGGCCGCGTCCACGGCGGCGTCCTCCTTGGTCTTGTTGGCGCCACCCTGGGTCTTCACGATCACCCGGATCACACCGATGAAGAGGACGGCCATGACGACCGGGGGCAGGAGCGCGGAGACGTAGTCCATGGGTCCAGGGTAGCGAGAGCGGCCCGGCGGACGGCCGAGCGGGGGCGAATGTGCGGCGGCTGCGCGGGCGCGGTGGGGGGCGCGGCGACGATTCAGCCCGCGGCGAGTCGCCGGCCCTGCGGGGGCCGGGCGGGCTTGCGGCGGGGGAAGACCTCTCCCGGGGTGGGAACGGGGCGGCCGGGTTTCGGTGCGCCGGGAGCAGGGGCGGCGGGTTCGGGCCGGGGGGCGGACGGCTTGTGCTCCGGCTCCTTCTCGGAGTCCTCGGCGGCCTGGCCGCCCGGCAGGGCGAGGAGGCGGGGACGGGAGGCGGGGACGACGGACAGGGGGCCCTTGGACAGCGGAGCGGCGGACGGGACGCCGGGCGGGGAGCCGGTGGCGGCCGCGCGGACCGTGCGGCCTGCGAGGCGGGCCCGTACGTCCTGTTCGGCCAGTAGCCGGCAGCGGTCCAGGAGGGCGGCGGCGGTGGGGTTGCCGCGCAGCGCCCGGAGGGCGGCGAGGTCGTCGGCGTCGGGGCGGTAGCCGGCCCCCAGCGCCTCCTCCAGGAGCGTGAGGTAGCCGGCGACGGTGCCGGGGAGGGCGGCGCGGTAGCGACCGAGGTCGGCCACCAGGAAGGCGCGCAGGCGGGAACTCTCCCGCGTCGCCTCGTCGAGGGAATCGGCGAGGCGAAGGCAGTCCTGGACGTCTTCGGCCGAGGCGGACGTGGGGTGCAGGGCGAGGGCGAGGGCGAGGCGGAGCACACGTAGCTCCTCCGTGCCGAACGCCATGCCGCCGCGGGATCCGTAGGGCGTGGGCATGCGGCGACGATACGCGCTAATCGGACAAATAGCGCATAGCGCACGGGTGTGGCGTGCGGGTACGGTGCCCGGGTCCACCCGGGTGGGGGCCGGCCCGGCGGAGGGCCGGCCCGGCGGGCGTCCCGGCGAGGAGCGGGTGCCGCTCGACGAGGGCCGCCCGGTGCCGCAGGGTGCGGGCTCACGGAGCCCAAAACGGCCGGGGGAACCGACCGACGGCATCCGATCCGCGAGGGGCCCGGCCCGCTCCACGAAGCGTACGGGCCGGGCAGCTCCCGTACGGCTCCGGGACCTGCCCGTGGCCCGCGGGCAGGTCCCGGAGCGCCGCGTCCGGGGCGGGCCACGGGAGCGCCGCATCCGGGATGCGCTACATCCGCGACACGTTCCGTTCGTAGACCAGGCGCAGGCCGATCAGGGTCAGCCACGGCTCGTGCTCGTCGATGACCGCGCTCTCGCCCAGAACCGTCGGCGCGAGTCCGCCGGTCGCGATGACGGTCACCTCCTCGGGATCGTCGGAGAGCTCGCGGGCCATCCGGCGGACGACGCCGTCGACCTGGCCGGCGAAGCCGTAGACGATGCCGGACTGCATCGCCTCGACCGTGTTCTTGCCGATCACGCTCCGGGGCCGGGCCACCTCGATCTTGCGGAGCTGTGCGCCGCGGACGCCGAGCGCCTCGACGGAGATCTCGATGCCGGGGGCGATGACGCCGCCGACGTACTCCCCGCGCGCGCTGACCGCGTCGAAGGTGGTGGCGGTGCCGAAGTCGACGACGATGGCCGGCCCGCCGTAGAGATCGACGGCGGCGACCGCGTTGATGATGCGGTCCGCGCCGACCTCCTTGGGGTTGTCGGTGAGGATCGGCACGCCGGTCTTGACGCCCGGCTCGACCAGGACCGCGGGGACGTCACCGTAGTAGCGGCGGGTCACCTCACGGAGTTCGTGCAGGACGGAGGGAACGGTCGCGCAGATGGCGATGCCGTCGATGCCGTCGCCCAGTTCGTCGCCGAGCAGGGGGTGCATGCCCATCAGGCCCTGGAGGAGAACGGCGAGCTCGTCGGCGGTGCGGCGCGCGTCCGTGGAGATCCGCCAGTGTTCGACGATGTCCTGGCCGTCGAACAGGCCCAGGGTGGTGTGCGTGTTGCCCACGTCGATCGTCAGCAGCATGGCAGGCCCCTATTCAGCCGCTCGCAGGTCCAGGCCGATGTCCAGGACCGGCGAGGAGTGGGTGAGTGCGCCCACGGCGAGGTAGTCGACCCCCGTGTCGGCGTACGCCTTGGCGTTTTCGAGGGTGAGCCGGCCGGACGCCTCCAGGGTGGCGCGGCCGGCGACGAGGGCCACCGCCTCCTCGCACTCGCCGGGGGTGAAGTTGTCCAGCAGGATCAGGTCGGCGCCCGCGTCCACGACCTCGCGGAGCTGGTGCAGGGTGTCGACCTCGACCTCGATCGGTACGTCGGGGAAGTGTTCCCGGACGGCCCGGAAGGCCTGGGCGACACCACCCGCGGCGACGACGTGGTTGTCCTTGACCAGGGCGGCGTCGGAGAGCGACATGCGGTGGTTGACGCCGCCGCCGCAGCGCACGGCGAACTTCTCCAGGGAGCGCAGGCCCGGGGTGGTCTTGCGGGTGTCGCGGACCTTGGCCTTCGTGCCGTCCAGGACGTCGGCCCACGCGCGCGTGGCCGTCGCGATGCCCGAGAGGCGGCACAGGATGTTCAGGGCGCTGCGTTCCGCCGTGAGGAGGTCGCGGGTGCGGGTGGTGACGGAGAGGAGCTTGTCGCCGGCTTCCACCCGGTCGCCGTCCTCCACGTGCCGTTCGACCTCGAACTCCGCCGTGCAGACCACCGAGACGACCGCCTCGGCGATCCTGAGGCCCGCCACGACACCCGCTTCCCGCGCGGTGAAGTCGGCGGTGGCGACGGCGTCCTCGGGGATGGTCGCGACCGTCGTCACGTCCACGCCGTGGGCGAGGTCCTCCTGGATGGCGACGTTGGCGATGTCCTCGACCTCCACCGGGTCCAGACCGGCATCGGTCAGGAGCTGCGCGAGCGCGGGGTCGAGGCCGCACTCCAGGTAGGTCTCGTCGTAGTTCTCGTCGCTGTCCGCGCCGCAGGCGCAGCCGTCGCCGCAGCCACCGGACGGGGCGAGGGGAAGGTCTGGGGTGGTCACTGCTGTCACTGCTCCTGGGGCCTGGTGCGGGAGGGTCGGGGGGCCTGGACGTCAGGGAAGTCCGACATCGGGGAGGCCGGGACATCGGGGAGGGTCGGGGGGAAGTCTGTGGTGCCGGTGGTGTGCGTCGCCAGCGTGCGGTCCGGATTCAGCCGTACGACGATGTGGCGGCGCCAGGCGGTGTCGTCGCGCTCGGGCCGGTCCTCGCGCCAGTGGCAGCCCCGGGTCTCCTCGCGACGCAGCGCGGCGGCGACCAGGACGCGGGCGACGCACAGGAGGTTGGTCGCCTCCCAGGTGTCGACTCCGGGCTCGGCTGTCTTGCCCTGCTCGTCGAGGGCGTCGCGGGCATCGGCGTGCAGCCGCTGGAGCGCCTCGGCGGCCCGCTCGAGGGAGGCGGCGGAACGCAGGACACCGGCTCCCCCCGTCATGATCCGCTGGATGGTGAAACGGGCCTCCGCGGGGAGGAGGGGGTGCCCGGGGCGCTCGGCGGGCGGGAGGGGCTGCGGCGTACGCGTGTGGAGGACATTCCCGGTCCGGCTCCCGGCGATGTCGGCGGCGATGCGCTCGGCGTAGACCAGGCCTTCCAGGAGCGAGTTGGAGGCGAGCCGGTTGGCTCCGTGCACGCCGGTGCAGGCGACCTCCCCGCAGGCGTAGAGCCCGGGGACGGTGGTGCGGCCGTGGAAGTCGGTACGGACGCCGCCGGAGGCGTAGTGGGCGGCGGGGGCGACCGGGACGGGCTCGGTGACCGGGTCGATGCCGTGGGTACGGCAGGCGGCGAGGATCGTCGGGAAGCGGTGTTCCCACATGTCGGCGCCGAAGTGCCGGGCGTCGAGGTACATGTGCTGGGCGTCCAGCTCCCGCATCCGGCGCATGATGCCCTTGGCGACGATGTCCCGCGGGGCCAGCTCGGCGAGCTCGTGCTGCCCCACCATGAAGCGCACGCCGTCGGCGTCGACCAGGTGGGCGCCCTCGCCTCGGACCGCCTCGGAGACCAGGGGCTGCTGGCCCTCCGCGTCCGGGCCGAGGAACAGGACGGTCGGGTGGAACTGCACGAACTCGAGGTCGCTGACCTCGGCACCCGCGCGCAGGGCCAGTGCCACCCCGTCGCCGGTCGAGACGGAGGGGTTCGTGGTCGCGCTGAAGACCTGGCCCATGCCACCGGTCGCCAGCACCACCGCAGGGGCGTGCACGGCCCCCACGCCGTCGTGCTGGCCCTCCCCCATGACGTGCAGGGTCACACCCGCGCTGCGCCCCTCGGCGTCCGTCAGCAGATCCAGGACGAGCGCGTTCTCGATCGTGCGCAGTCCCGCCCGTCGCCCGCCACCGCCCTTGCCCGGGAACGCTTCGCGCTCGCCCCTCCTGACCGCGCGTACGGCTTCCACCAGCGCGCGGGAGATCTCAGCGCCGGTGGCGTCCCCGCCCGCGTGCGCGATGCGCCGGCGGTGGTGGCCGCCCTCGCGGGTGAGTTCCAGGCTGCCCTCCTCGGACTCGTCGAAGTGGGCGCCGGTGGCGATGAGACGGCGTACCGCGTCGGGGCCCTCGGTGACGAGGATGCGGACCGCCTCCTCGTCGCACAGCCCCGCGCCGGCGACCAGGGTGTCGTCCCGGTGCTGCTCGGGGGTGTCTCCGTCGCCGAGGGCCGCGGCGATGCCGCCCTGGGCCCATCGGGTGGAGCCGTCGTCGAGCCGGGCCTTGGTGACGACGACGGTGGCCAGTCCGGCGGCCTCGCAGCGCAGCGCGGCTGTCAGCCCGGCCACGCCGGAGCCGACGACCACGACGTCCGCCTTGATGGACCATCCTGGCGCGGGAGCGTGCAGTCGTATGCCGGTGCTGGTCACGAGGCGGCTCCGAGGGTGCCGAAGGTCAGGGGGAGGTTGTCGATCAGGCGGGTCGTGCCGACCCGGGCGGCCACGACGAGCACGGCCTCGCCGGTGAAGTCGTCGCCGATCTCGGTGAAGTCCGAGGGGTCGACCAGGGCCAGGTAGTCCGGCGTGAGCGGCGGGGTGAGGCGGGCGGCCCCGTCGAGGACCTGGCGGGCGGCGGCGCGGACGGCCTCGGGCCCGCCCGCCGTGGCGACGGCGTGCGCGTCGGCCGCCGCGCGGGACTCCCCGAGCGCGTTCAGCGCCTCGACGCGTGCGTGCGTGGCGGGCACTTCGCGGGCCCGCGCGCGCAGCGCCTCCTGCGCGGCGTGCCGGTCCCGGCCGGCGAACAGGGCGCCGGACAGGGCGAGGGCGGTGCGCCGCTCAGCGGCGGAGAGATAGCGGTTGCGGCTGGAGAGGGCCAGTCCGTCGGGCTCGCGGACGGTGGGGACGCCGACGATGTCGACGCCGAAGTTCAGGTCGCGGACCATACGGCGGATCAGCGCGAGCTGCTGGGCGTCCTTCTGGCCGTACAGGGCGATGTCGGGGCGGGTGAGGTGCAGCAGCTTGGCGACGACGGTGAGCACACCGTCGAAGTGGCCGGGGCGGGCGGCACCCTCCAGGCGTTCGCCCATGGGTCCGGCGCTGATGCGGACCTGGGGCTCGCCGCCCGGGTAGACCTCGTCGACCGACGGGGCGAGGACCACGTCGGCACCAGCCCGCCCGGCGAGCTCGAGGTCGGCGTCCAGGGTGCGCGGATACCGGTCGAGGTCCTCGCCCTCGCCGAACTGCAGCGGGTTGACGAAGACGGTGACCACGACCTCGCCCCCGGCGCCCGCGAGGTCGCGCGCGGCGCGGATCAGGGTGGCGTGGCCCTCGTGCAGGGCACCCATGGTCATCACCGTGGCTCGGCGGCCCGCCCGCGCGCGTGCGTGCAGGTCGGCCGCGGTGCGCAGCAGGGTGGTGGTCATCGGGGGTCCCCTTCGTCTTCGCCGCCTTGATCGCCCTGGTCACCGGGATCGCCGGGGTTTCCCCGGGCTCCCCGGTCGCCCTGGTCGCCCTGGTTTCCTTGACCACCCGGGCTCGTCGTCCCGTCGGCGAGTACCCCGAGGAGGTCCTCGGCGAGCTCCGGCTTCAGCAGGCCATGGGCGAGGGCGCGGTCGGCGGTCGCGCGCGCCATCGCCAGATAGCCGGCGACAGTCTGCGGGGCGTGCCGGCGCAGCTCGGCGACATGGGCGGAGACGGTGCCGGCGTCACCGCGCGCGACGGGGCCGGTGAGGGCCGCGTCGCCGGAGCGCAGGGCGTTGTCCAGGGCTGCGCCGAGCAGGGGACCGAGCATCCGGTCAGGGGCCTCGACCCCGGCGGTGCGCAGCAGCTCCAGGGACTGGGCGACCAGGGTGACCAGATGGTTGGCGCCCAGGGCGAGGGCCGCGTGGTAGAGCGGGCGGTTCTCCTCGGCGATCCACTCCGGTTCGCCGCCCATCTCGATCACGAGGGCCTCGGCGGCCAGCCGCAGCTCCTCGGGCGCGGTGACGCCGAAGGAGCATCCGGCGAGCCGCTGCACGTCCACGGGCGTGCCGGTGAACGTCATCGCCGGGTGCAGGGCCAGCGGCAGCGCACCGGCCCGCAGAGCGGGGTCCAGCACCTTCGCGCCGTACCGCCCGGAGGTGTGCACGAGGAGCTGTCCCGGCCGTACCGCACCCGTCTCGGCGAGCCCGGCCACCAGTTCGGGCAGCGCGTCGTCCGGAACGGTCAGCAGCACCAGTTCGGCCCGCTCCAGCACCTCGGCGGGCGCGACCACCGGCACGTCGGGCAGCAGCTGCTCGGCACGCCTCCGGGAGGCGGCCGAGACGGCGGACACGGCCACCGGACGGTGTCCGGCGAGCTGCAGGGACGCGGCCAGGGCCGGTCCGACGCGCCCGGCGCCGACCACACCGACGCTGAGCCGCGCGGGGCGGTCCCTGGGATCCGGCTGTGGGCTTGTGTTCACGCGACGACGGCCTTCCCGTTCCAGTCCGCTCGGGGTACCGGACGATTTTTCGTCATGTTAACGCGAAACGCGGCCGGTTCCCCGGCGCACAGTGGTCCGCAGGGTGTGGGTTCCGCGGGGTGTGGGTTCCGCGGGGAAAACCCGGTGCCCGCGCGCGTCCGTACGCGGGATGATCCCGGCATGGGTGATACGGCGGAGAACGGCACGGGGACACAGGACGGGGACGGGCGGCAGAACGGGGCGGAACCGGACCCGGACCAGGGGCCGGACCAGGACCAGGGGCCGGACCAGGAGGCGGATCAGGAACAGGAGGCGGATCAGGAACAGGGCCAAAAGCTCCGCGCGCGGCGGATCGCCGCCTGGCGCAGCGCCCCGCGCGCGCTCGCGCGCCTCGGCTTCCTCGGCCCTCTTCGGGAGCGGCTGGCCCTGCTGGACGCGGCGGCGAGCGTGTACGACCTGGACGAGACGGCCGACCTCTACGGCAACGGCGTCGTCGAGGCGCTGGAGGAACGGGTCGCCGGACTCCTGGGCACCGAGGCCGCCGCGTTCTTCCCGACCGGGACGATGGCCCAGCAGGTGGCCCTGCGCTGCTGGGCGGGCCGTACCGGCAGCCCGGTGGTCGCGCTGCACGGGCTCAGCCACCCCGAGGTGCACGAACGGAACGCGTTCAGCCGGGTCAGCGGCCTGCGTCCGGTGCGGGTGACCGACGAACCCCGGATGCCGACCGCCGCCGAGGTGCGGGACTTCGACGAGCCCTTCGGCGCGCTGATGCTGGAGCTCCCCCTCCGGGACGCCGGTTTCGTGCTGCCCACCTGGGAGGAGCTGACCGAGGTGGTGGACGCCGCGCGGGAACGCGAGGCCGTGGTCCACTTCGACGGGGCCCGGCTGTGGGAGTGCACGGTGCACTTCGGCCGTCCGCTGGAGGAGATCGCCTCCCTGGCGGACAGCGTCTACGTGTCGTTCTACAAGTCCCTCGACGGCTTCGGCGGCGCGGCGCTCGCCGGTCCGGCGACGTTGGTGGAGGAGGCCAAGGCCTGGCGGCACCGGTACGGAGGCAATGTCTTCCAGCAGTTCCCGACCGCCCTGGCGGCGCTGATCGGCCTGGAGCACGAGCTGCCCCGGCTGCCCGAGTACGTCACCCACGCGCGCGTGGTGGCCGCCGCCCTGCGCGAGGGGCTGGCGGAAGCCGGGGTGCCGTGGGCGCGCGTCCACCCCGAGGTGCCGCACACCCACGACTTCCAGGTGTGGTTGCCGTACGAGGCCGATGTCCTGGCCGAGACGGCCGTCCGGGCGGCCGAGGAGACGGGGGCCGCGCTGTTCGCCAACCACTGGGACCCCAAGGGGCCGGGTCTGGCCTTCACCGAGGTGTACGTGCGTGCGGCGGGCCTGGAGTGGACGGCCGACGACGTACGGGCCGCGGCCGCGGACTTCGTACGACGGCTGCCGGAAGCGAAGGCGTAGCCGAAGGAACAGGCGAAGGCCCGCAGAGGCTCGGGATGTCGCGGGCGCAGCGGCTCCCGATTGACGACAGCCGTCAATCGGGGGGCGCTGTCGGCGGCGGGGTGCACGATGAGGGCATGAGTGTGCGCATCGACATCTCGGGGCTGCGGGCGACGGGGGTGCCCCCTGCCCGGGCGGAACCGGGAGCCTGGAGGAGGATCGCCGCCGTACCGTCCCCGCTGGCCGAGCTCGGCATGGCGCTGCACGCCCTGTCCGAGCCGGCCCACCACCCAGAACTCCAGAGCTGGGTGACGGGCGTGACCGCGCGCCTGGACCCGCACCTGGCGGACCGGATGTGCGAGGCGGACTTCCTGTGGCGTATGACGTTCTCGGACCTGTTCCTGGCGTGCGCGGGCGTCCCCGGCGGCGTGCTTCCCGGCACGGACCTCGCCGAAGAACTGGAACTGCTGGACAAACTGTCGGACGAGCAGTTCGTGGCCGCCGCGCTGGAGTTCACCTGCGCGTTCCCCTACGACAAGCCGGGCCCCGGGCCGCTCACCGACGCGAGGATGCGCCACCGGGCCCTGGAACTGGCGGCTGCACGAGGGCCCAGGCAGGTGCGGTTCGCGCAAGGGCTGCTGGCCGATCCTCCCCGGATCCGGGCCTGGCTTCGGGAGTTCCTCCAGGACTGCGACGCGGCGTTCTTCGCCGAGACCTGGGCCCGGCTGCGTCATCAGCTCGCCGCCGACACCCGGCTCAAGACGGACCTGCTGCGGCACAAAGGGCCGGCCGAGGCACTGGCCGCGGTGTCCCCGGCGGTCACCGTCGACCTGGAGGCCGGCCTGATCACGGTCGACAAACTCGGTGACACCCGTACGGCCACGGCCGACGGCGGTCTGTTGCTGATCCCGACGAGCCTGGGCCGGCCGCACCTGATGGTTCTGCACCGCTACGGCTGGCGGCCGGTGCTGCACTACCCGGTCGGCTCCCCCGAGCTCGCCGCGCCGCCGACGGTCGAGCAGCTGGCCCTGCGGATGACGGCGCTGTCCCATCCCGTCCGCATGCGGTTGTGCCGTCACCTCGCGCGCAGCGCGTACACCACCGGTGAGCTGGCCCAGGTGCACGGCATGACAGCCCCGGAGATATCCCGGCACCTGGGCGTGCTGAAGAAGGCGGGGCTGCTCACCACACGTCGCCGCGGCCGGTACGTACTGCACCAGCTGGACGTGACGGTCGTGGCTCGGCTCGGCAGCGACTTCCTGGAGGGCATCCTGCGCTGACGGCGGCCCCGTACACCGGCCGACCGGTGCGGATCGGCCGAAGCCGATGTTGCGGAGGGGAGGGGAGCGGAGGGGAGCGGGCGAAGGAGACAGGGCGAAGAGGATCAGTCGAAGCGGATGTGGCGGATGCCGACGCCTGCCTGCCGCAGCCGG
This sequence comes from Streptomyces sp. NPDC005774, assembly GCF_042871645.1. NCBI lineage: Bacteria > Bacillati > Actinomycetota > Actinomycetes > Kitasatosporales > Streptomycetaceae > Streptomyces > Streptomyces sp. NPDC005774. Next base: position 43,236 of record NZ_JBIAIV010000009.1, read on the forward strand.
GTCCGCAGCGGGCCCTCGTGGTTGGGGCGCAGGGTCAGGCCGGCCAGGACGGCGATGCGGTCCGCCGTCTTCGGGACGGTCGTGTGGTCGGTCCACAGGTGCTCGGCGAACTCCGGCTCGCCCAGGCGCTCCAGGCAGTGGTCGAGCCGCCGCACGGCCCAGCTCTCCCGGCGCAGGCCCGTGTTCTTCCCGCCGACGTACTTCAGGAGACGCCCGAAGCCGCGTTCGCGCAACCGCCGCAGCACCGTCTCGCGTTCGGCGAGGAGGGTGAAGTGGCTTACTTCGTGGCCGAGTTCGCGCAGGCGGCCGACGGTCTCGGCGAAGCAGCCCGGGTCGGTGACCGTCATGGGCGCGATCACGACGCCGTCGTGCCGGGTCAGCACGAGGTCGAGGACCTCGACGACACCCTGCCGCCAGGAGACCAGGTCCTGGAAGTCATCTATCAGCGGCCTCCGGCCGCGGGCCCCCCGGAGTTCCGGCGGGAGCATCCGGTGCAGGCCGAAGCCGACGTGCTCGGGGTCGCAGATGACGCTGCCGGGCAACCGGCGCCGTATCTCGTGTGCGGTCTGCGTCTTGCCGCCCCCGAAGGGACCGTTGATCCAGAGCAGCATGCGCAGACCCTACCGACGCGGGGACGCCCGGTCAGCCCCGTGCGCAAGGTCAGCCCTGTCCGCCGGCCCGTACCAGTCCCGTCTCGTAGGCGAGGACCACCACCTGCACCCGGTCCCGCAGCCCCAGTTTGGTCAGGATGCGGCCCACGTGCGTCTTCACGGTCGCCTCCGACAGCACCAGACGGGCCGCGATCTCGCCGTTGGACAGGCCCTGCGCGACCAGCACCATGACCTCCCGCTCCCGCCCTGTGAGCCGCTCCAGTTCCTTGTGCTGGGGCTGCGCGGTGGTGCTCGGCAGCATGGGTGCGAAGCGGTCCAGGAGCCGGCGGGTGGTGGACGGGGCGACCACGGCGTCGCCGCTGTGCACCGCGCGGATCGCGGCGAGCAGTTCGCCGGGCGGCACGTCCTTGAGCATGAAGCCGGAGGCGCCCGCCTTCAGCCCGGAGAAGGCGTACTCGTCGAGGTCGAACGTGGTCAGGATCAGCACCTTCGGCGGGTCGGTGTCCGCGCAGATCCGGCGGGTCGTCTCCACCCCGTCCAGCTTCGGCATCCGGACGTCCATGAGCACCACGTCGACGGCGGTGGACCGCAGCACCTGGAGGGCCTCCACGCCGTCGCCCGCCTCCGCCACGACCTCCATGTCCGGCTGGGCGGCGAGCACCATCCGGAATCCGGTGCGCAGCAGTACTTGGTCGTCGACGAGCATCACGCGGATCGCCATCGGGGCCTCTTCCCTCATCCAGAAGGTGTTACAGGTGTCAATAAAGGGCGTGCGCAAGCATGGGGACGTCAAGCGGGTTTGAGGGGCAACAGGACACTGATACGGAACCCTCCGCCCGGCCTCGGACCCGCGTCCAGGGTGCCGCCGACCATACCGACCCGCTCGCGCATCCCGATCAGACCGTGCCCCTGGCCGTCGAACCCGCCCTCCTCGTACAGCTCGTGCGGGGCGCCCTTGCCGTCGTCCTCGATGAGCAGGCCGAGACCGTCGTCGAAGTACACCAGGCGCACGCTGGCGCCCGTGTTGGGCCCACCGTGCTTGCGGGTGTTGGTGAGCGCCTCCTGCACGATGCGGTACGCGGTGAGTTCGAGGCCGCTGGGCAGGGGACGCGGGGTGCCCTCGATCTTGAAGTCCACCGGCAGCCCGGATTCCCGGCACTGCTCGACGAGATCCTCGATCTGCCGTACGTCGGGCTGCGGCACGTACTCCCCGGCCTCCTGATGCTCGCCGGTACGCAGCACGCCGAGCAGGCGGCGCATCTCGGCGAGCGCCTGCCGGCCGGTGGAGGAGATCGTCTCCAGGGCGTTCTTCGCCTGGTCGGGCGCCACGTCGAGGACGTAGGCGGCGCCGTCCGCCTGCACCACCATCACCGACACGTTGTGCGCGACGACGTCGTGCAGTTCGCGCGCGATGCGGGCGCGCTCGGCGGCGACCGCGACCTTCGACTGTGCCTCGCGCTCCTTCTCGAGCCGCGCGGCACGCTCCTCGAGCTGGGCGAAGTAGGCACGCCGGGTGCGCATGGAGTCGCCGAGCACCCAGGCGAGGACGAAGGGCACGGTCAGGAATATCACCATGGCGATGTTGCCCGCCGCGCTCACGTCCTCGATCGGCCAGCGCGCCTGCGCCACCGGTGCCGCGCACAGGCCGGCGCCGAGCGCGAGCCGGGAGGCCCAGCGGGCGCCGATGGTGGCGACCGTGTAGACGATCACCAGCATGGCGAAGTCCGCGGGCAGGACCGTCACGTCGAGGACCACCTGGAGCAGGCCCACCACGACGGCCAGGACCAGCATCCGCTCCGGCATCCGGCGGCGCAGCGCGACGACCAGCGACAGCAGCAGCATGACCGGTACGGCCAGGGCCGTCGGCGGGGTCCCGTGGCCCTCCTCGACGGGCGCTCCGCTGATCAACGAAATCCCGAACAGGACCACGGCCCAGAAGCCGTCGACCCATGCCGGGTGCCTGCGGAGAAAATCGTAGAGGCGCTGCACGTGACCCAGCGTAGGGAAGCGAAATGCGTGCAGGGGTCAACCGGAGGGCCGATCCCCGGTCCGCACGTGTACTCCGCAAGGTGGAGGCCCGGCACCTCCCCGGACGTAACCTGGGCCGATGACGACGGCGGCAGTGGCGGCGGCGAGCCGGTGACACCGGTGACGGCGGCGGCGAGCGGGTGGCACCGGTGACGGCGGGGGCGGAAGGCCACCCGCGCGGGTGGCGGGCGGCGACCCGGGCGGCTCTGTACGGGCCGGACGGGTTCTACCGCGGGCCGGAGGGCCCCGCCGGACACTTCCGTACGTCGGTGCACGCCTCCCCGCTGTTCGCGGGGGCCGTGGCGCGTCTGCTGTGCCGGGTCGACGAGACGCTGGGCCGGCCCGCGGTGCTCGACTTCGTGGACATGGCGGCGGGCCGGGGGGAACTGGCCGCCGGTGTGCTCGCCGCGCTGCCCGCCGACGTGGCGGTACGCACGCGTGCGTACGCCGTCGAACTCGCCGGCCGTCCCGGCGGTCTCGACCGACGGGTCGAGTGGCGGGCCGAGCCCCCGGAGCGGGCCACGGGGCTGCTGTTCGCCAACGAGTGGCTGGACAACGTGCCCCTGGAGGTCGCCGAGGCCGACCCGGAGGGCGTCCCTCGGCTGGTCCTGGTGGACGACGACGGAACGGAACGGCTCGGACCGCCGGTCACCGGCCCGGAGGCGGAGTGGCTGGCACGGTGGTGGCCCCTCATGGACGAGCAGCCCCTCACGGGCGAGCGGCCCGTGACCGACGGCGGAGAGACCACGGAGGGGGAGGCCACTGCGGGAGCCGCGAGCGGAGCGGGACTGCGGGCGGAGATCGGGCTGCCCCGGGACCTGGCCTGGGCGTCGGCGGTCGGGACACTCGCGCGAGGGCTCGCGGTCGCCGTGGACTACGCGCACACGGCGACCGCGCGCCCGCCGTTCGGGACGCTCACGGGCTTCCGGAAGGGGAGGGAGACGACACCCGTACCGGACGGGTCGTGCGACATCACCGCGCACGTCGCCCTGGACGCCTGCGCGGCGGCCTGCGCACTCCCCGGCGCCCGCCTGCTCCCCCAGCGTGCCGCCCTGCGCGCCCTGGGCCTCACCGGCTCGCGCCCCCCGCTCACCCTCGCGTCCACCGACCCCGCCGGCTACGTACGGGCCCTGGCGGCCGCCTCGGAGGCCGCCGAACTCGTCGCGCCGGGCGGGCTCGGCGGCTTCGGGTGGCTGCTGCAGCCGGTGGGGATCCCGGACGTGCTCGCGGGCGCCGCCTGAGGCGGCTCCCCGCTTCCGCGTCCCGCTTCCCTGCCGTCCTGCTCCCCTGCTGTCCTGCCGCCCTGCCGCTCTACTTGTCGATGTCCCCCACCACGAAGAACATCGACCCCAGGATCGCCACCATGTCCGAGACCAGTGTCCCCGGCAGCAGCTCGGTGAGCGCCTGGATGTTGTTGTACGACGCCGAACGCAGCTTCAGCCGGTACGGCGTCTTCTCGCCCTTGCTGACCAGGTAGTACCCGTTGATGCCGAGCGGGTTCTCGGTCCACGCGTACGTGTGCCCCTCGGGCGCCTTGAGTACCTTCGGGAGCCGCTGGTTGACGGGGCCCGGGGGCAGGTCGGCGAGCCGGTCGAGGCAGGCCTCGGCGAGGTCGAGAGAGTGGTACGTCTGCTCCAGGAGGCATTCGAAGCGGGCGAGGCAGTCGCCCTCCTCGCGGGTCACGACCTTCAGGACGTCCGCCAGCTCGCCGTACGCGAGATACGGCTCGTCGCGGCGCAGGTCGAGATCGACGCCCGAGGCTCGGGCGATCGGCCCGCTCACCCCGTACGCGTGCACGGCCGCCGGGGAGAGGACACCGACACCGCGCGTGCGGCCGCGGAAGATCTCGTTGCCGAGCACCAGGTCGTCGAAGCGGTCCATGCGGGAGCGCACGTCGGCGACGGCGCCGCGCGCGCGCGTGGTCCAGCCCGCCGGAAGGTCCTCCTTGAGGCCGCCCACGCGGTTGAACATGTAGTGCATGCGCCCGCCGGAGACCTCCTCCATGACGTGCTGGAGCTCCTCGCGTTCGGTGAAGGCGTAGAACACCGGTGTGATGCCGCCGAGTTCCAGCGGATAGGAACCGAGGAACATCAGGTGGTTGAGCACCCGGTTCAGCTCCGCGAGCAGCGTGCGCAGCCACACCGCGCGCTCGGGGACCTCCATGCCGAGCATCCGCTCCACGGCGAGGACCACGCCCAGTTCGTTGGAGAACGCCGACAGCCAGTCGTGGCGGTTGGCCAGCATGATGATCTGCCGGTAGTCCCGCGCCTCGAACAGCTTCTCCGCGCCCCGGTGCATATAGCCGATCACGGGCTCCGCGCTGGTGATGAGCTCGCCGTCCAGGACGAGCTTCAGCCGCAGCACGCCGTGCGTGGACGGATGCTGGGGCCCGATGTTGAGCACCATGTCGGTGCTCTCCGCGGCGCTGCCGATACCGACCATGGTCTCCGTCGTAGGAGTCATGAACACAGTCTCCCCTACGTACGCTGTGGCCATGGAGACGGGGAACCCGCACGACACGGGTACAGCGGGACCGGAACAGCCCGCTGAGGCGACGGCGACCACGGAGACCACCGGGACGACGACGGGACCGACGGCGAAACCGGCCGCGCCGACGGAGGCGGTGGAGCCGGTGGGGCCAGAGGTCCCTTCCGGCGCGCCGTCGGTCCCCGGCGACGAGCCGAAGTGGATCGCACTGCCACCGGGGCTGCTGAAGGTGCGCCGACTGATGCTGGTGGTGTGGCTGGGACTGCTCACTCTGGCCGCCGGGCTGGTCCCGGGCCTGCTGGCCGGCCCCGGCTGGGCCGCGTTCGCCCTGCCGCCGCTGGCCCTGCTGGTCTGGGGCTGGGTGATGCTGGAGCGCAACTGGCGCTCCTGGCGGTACGCCGAGCGCTCCGACGACCTGCTGATCAGCCGGGGCGTCCTGTGGCGTCGGGAGACGGTCGTGCCGTACGGGCGGATGCAGTTGGTCGAGGTGACGTCGGGGCCCCTCGAACGGCACTTCGGGCTGGCCAGCGTGCAACTGCACACGGCGGCCGCGGCGACCGACGCCACCATCCCCGGTCTCGTCCCGGCCGAGGCGGAACGACTGCGCGACCGGCTCACCGAGCTGGGCGAGGCCCGATCGGCGGGGCTGTGACCGCCCCACAGGCCCCCGAGACCGTACGCGAGCGGCGGCCCGTGCTCGAGCGCCGGCTGCACCCCGTCACACCGCTCAGGCGGGCGTGGGCGCCCGTCGCGGTCATCATCGGGTGGGCGCTGCACGACCCGGACCAGGCACAGCGCCAGCTGACCCGGCTGACGACGACCACCCTGCTGATCGGGCTCGGTGTCCTCATCCCGGCCGCCGCCCTCTACGGCTTCCTGACCTGGTGGTTCACCCACTTCGCGGTGACCGACAGTGAACTGCGCATCCGCACCGGACTGTTGTTCCGGCGTACCGCGCACATCCGGCTGGAGCGGATCCAGGCCATCGACGTCACCCAGCCGCTGCTCGCGCGGGTCGCGGGCGTGTCCAAGCTCAAACTCGACGTCATCGGAACGGACAAGAAGGACGAGCTGGCCTTCCTGGGCGCCGACGACGCCCGCGCGCTGCGCGCCGAACTGCTCGCGCGGGCGGCCGGTTTCGCACCCGAGACGGCACACGAGGTGGGCGAGGCTCCGTCCCGGCAGCTGCTGCGCGTGCCGCCCGGCGTCCTCGCCCTCTCCCTCGTACTGACCGGTGCGGCCTGGGTCTGGCTGATCGTCGCCGTCGTCGCGCTGCCGCTGCTGTGGATGGCCACCCACAGCCTGTGGACGCTCCTCGCCGCCGCCGTCCCGATGGCCGGCGCGGTGGGCGCGAGCAGCGTCGGCCGGTTCGTCACCGAGTACGACTGGACCCTGGGCGAGTCGCCCGACGGACTGCGGATCGACCACGGTCTCCTCGACCGGGTGCACGAGACGGTGCCGCCGGGGCGGGTGCAGACCGTGCGGATCGTGGAGCCGCTGCTGTGGCGGAGCCGGGGCTGGGTGCGGGTGGAGCTCGACGTGGCGGGCTCGTCCAACTCCCTGCTGCTGCCGGTCGCTCCGCGCGAGATCGCCGAATCCGTCGTCGCGCGGGTGCTGCCCGGCGTCGGAGTGCCGTCGCACGCGGAGCTCTCCCGGCCGCCGCGGCGCGCGCGGTGGTGCGTCCCGGTGTGGTGGAGCGGCTACGGACTCGCCGTCACCGGCACCGTGTTCGCCGCGCGGCACGGCCGGCTGACCCGGACCGTCGCGCTGGTGCCGCACGCCAAGGTGCAGAGCGTACGGCTGGTCCAGGGCCCCTGGCAGCGCGCCCGGGGCGTCGCGGACGTCCATGTGGACACCGGGGCCAACAAGTCCGTGGTGGCCCGGCTCCGGGACGCCCAGGAGGCGGCGGAGCTGCTGCGGGCCCAGGCGGAACGGTCCCGGACCGGTCGCCGGGACGCCCGCCCGGACCGGTGGATGGCCTGACCCGGCCGCCCGGCACCCGGCGCCGGGCCGGACACGCGAACGGGGTCCCGCACGTCTCCGGTGCGGGACCCCGTTCGCGTCGCCCCGTTCGCCGTGGGGCGGGTCTGCCGTGTGCTCTCTCTGCCGTCAGGAGACCGCGCTGCGCAGTCCCTTCGTACCGATCCCGGTCCCGGCCTCGGTCCCGGCCTCTGCCTCTTCGTCCGCCGGCTCCGGCTCGTCGTGCGCCGTCAGGTCGATGACCTGGCCGACGCCCCGCGCGTGGTCGGCCGGCTCGAACTCCGGATCGGCCTCTGCCGTGTGCGGGGCCGGCGTCTCCGCCTCGGCCACGTCGGCGCCCTCCGCCTCGTTCTGCGTACCGAAGAAGTCGAAGGTGCCGTCGGACACCGGGCGCCGCACGGGCTCGGTCGGCGGTGCCACCGCGACCGCGGTCGGCACGGTGAAGTGCCCGGCGGGCCGCCGCACGGAACTGCCGGGCGGGGCAGGCAGGACAGGCTGTGCGGACTGGGTCGGCTGCTCGGGCGTGGTGCCGGTGTCCGAGCCGGAGGAGGCGGTCGCGCGTCCGCGCTCGGCCATCGCCTCGGACCGCCCCTCCGCCTCGCCCCCCTGCGGCTGCTGCGGCTTCCTCGCCCTGAAGGGCTCGGGGTCGTCGTCCTCGGGGGCGCCGGCGCTCCGGGTGGACCCGGCGGTGTCCTCGGGCCCGGTGTCCTCCCTCGTGGACGCGGAGTCACCGCCCTTCGCCGGGTGGCCGACCTGAGGGGTGCCGGCGTCGGCCGGCGCGTCGTCGGCCGGCGTCTCCACGGCCTCCACGTCGGTCACGTCGGTGGCATCGGTGGCATCGGTGGCATCGGTGGCATCGGTGACGTCCCGCGCGGGGCGGTCGTCCCCCTCGTCGTTGTCGGCGAGCCGTGCCAGTGCCGCGTCGGCCCGCAGGAACAGCGTGGACCCCGCCGGCGAGAAGACCTGGGGAGCCTCCGGCTGCCCGGCCTCCTCCCCACCGTCCGCGGTTGCCCCGGACTCGGTTGCCCCGGACTCGGGGACCTCGGGCTCGGGCACGGTCGTCGTCCCGCCCTCGGTCCTGGCCGTCGGAACGGTCGCCTTGTCGTCGGGGGCGGCACCGGACTCGGCGACCGACGGTCCCGCCGTCAACGCGCGGGCCGGAACCGTCGCCTCGATCTCGAGCACCCGGCGCTCCTCCAGGACCGTCGCCCGGCCGGTCTCCGCCGCGGCGTACCGCCTGAGCAGTGCCGCGTGCTCATTGCGCAGCCCGGCCAGCTCCGTGCGCTTGGCGCGCAGCCGGTGCTCCAGCTTGAGGCGCAGCTCGCGCGACTCCTCGAGGTCGGACTCCAGTTCGGCGACCCGTTCCTCGAAACGCCACTCGTCACTGGCGCGCGCGCGTGTGAGGTCGGCGACCTGCTTGCCGGCCTGGGCGTCCCAGTGCCGCATGACGACCGCACCGAGGATCGCCACGGCCGCCGCGGCAGCGGCCAGGAGGCGAAGCGTCATCGGTTGTGTGAACACCCAGGGCCCCAGGGCGCAGACGAGCGAGACGCCTGCGATCGCCGACGGGGGAAACATCCTGTGCAGGGGCGGGGAATGACGGTGACGTCCACGTGGCATGGCCAGAAACTTACCGCGCGTAGGCGAATGTTGGAGCCCCGCCCCGTAAAAACAAAGCCATACCGAGGCTTTCACAGGGCATCGGGGAACTCCGCCGAACCGTGAATAGGCCCGCGCCGCAATTATCAAGATCGTTTTCCGGGCGGAAAGCCGGTTTCGTTACGCCCCGCCCCGCACCGGATCGACTCCCGTGCCGGCACTGGGCCCGCCCCGCACCCGGCCCGGGCCCGTCCCGCACCGCCCCTCCGGCATCCGCGGGTCCATTCGGGCTTCCGCCCGAAAAACCTACTCCCGGGTAAGGAAGGCGTACCCGAGGCGCACCCGAGTCACGTCCCAAGGCACCCCCATCCCGACCCCGCCGCTTTCCGGGACGACCGACGAGATCCGGATACGCCCACCGGCCGTCTCACGCCCGCCGGAATACCGGGCCGCAGTCCGGCTCCGGCGCTTCGGGCTCCTGGACCCGGGTCACGAGCTCCGCGGAGCCGGCTTCCGGCCGCGTCCCCCTGATCCAGGTGCTTCCCGGCCCCGTCCTGGGCCTACGCTGAACATATGAGCAACAGGAGCGGACACCTTCACGTCTCGGGCCTTCCCCATTGGGGCCGCTGCGCGGTCATGGGCGTCGTGAACGTGACGCCCGACTCCTTCTCCGACGGTGGCCGCTGGTTCGACACGACGACCGCCGTCAAGCACGGCCTCGACCTGGTCGCCCAGGGCGCCGACCTGATCGACGTCGGCGGCGAGTCCACCCGCCCCGGCGCCACGCGTGTCGACGAGGCCGAGGAACTCAAGCGCGTCATCCCCGTGGTCCGTGGGCTCGCCTCCGAGGGCGTCACGGTCTCCGTCGACACCATGCGCGCCTCCGTCGCCGGGCAGTCCCTCACGGCGGGCGCCGCACTCGTCAACGACGTGAGCGGCGGTCTCTCCGACCCCGGCATGATCCCCGTGGTCGCCGAGGCCGGTGCCCCCTTCGTCGTCATGCACTGGCGCGGCCTGCTGGAGGGCGACAACGTGAAAGGCACGTACGACGACGTCGTCACCGAGGTCGTCGACGAACTCCGCGCGCGCGTGGACGCCGTACTGGAGGGCGGTATCGCCGCCGACCGCGTGATCGTCGACCCCGGGCTCGGCTTCTCCAAGGGAGCCGACCACGACCTCGCCCTCCTCGCCCGTCTCGACCGCCTCCGGGGGCTCGGCCACCCGCTGCTCGTGGCCGCGTCCCGCAAGAGGTTCCTCGGCCACGTCCTGGCCGGCCCCGACGGCGCGCCCCCGCCCGCCCGGGAGCGCGACGCGGCCACCGCCGCCGTCTCCGCCCTCGCCGCTCAGGGCGGCGCCTGGGCGGTCCGCGTGCACGAGGTGCGCGCCACCGCGGACGCCGTACGGGTCGCCCACGCCATCGAGCGGGCACGCACCCCGGACGGCACGCCTCCCGTACCCGGCGCGCACGGTGCCGAGGGAGCCCGGTGAGCGCCCCGCACACCGATGTCGAGCAGGTCGAAGCCAGCAACGCCGCCTTCTACGAGGCCCTCGAGCAGGGCGATTTCGAAGAGGTCGCGTCGCTCTGGCTGGCCCCGGCCGACCTGGGCGTCGACGAGACCTACCACGACCCGGCGGACGCCGGCGTGATCTCCTGCGTGCACCCCGGGTGGCCGGTACTCACGGGCCGCGGCGAGGTGCTCCGGTCGTACGCCCTGATCATGGCGAACACCGACTACATCCAGTTCTTCCTCACCGACGTGCATGTCTCCGTCACCGGCGACACCGCCGTCGTGACCTGCACCGAGAACATCCTCAGCGGCGGCCCCGCCCCGGAGGCCGGCGAGGAACTCGGCCCCCTGCTCGGGCAGCTGGTCGTCGCCACCAACGTGTACCGGCGCACCCCCGCGGGCTGGAAGCTCTGGTCCCACCACGCCTCCCCCGTCCTCGCCGAGGACGACGAGAGCGAGGACTCCGAGGCCCCCGACGACACCGAACCCCCCTCCTGAGCGAACAGACCGGCCACCGGACCGGATCGACCACCGGACCGGACCACCGGGCCGGCCCGGACCGACCACGGGACCGGCCGGACCCGGCTGATCACAGGACCCGGCCGGAGCCCGTCATTCCCCTCCCCGCCCGGGAAGGGATTGACATCGCCCCCGTGCGGGTAGGGGCCGCTACCTGTCCGTGAGCCCCCGGTCTTCCCGGGGAAAACGCACGGTGAAATCTCCCGGCACGGACCGGACCCGCCCACCTCGGGGTTCGCCCTGTCGGTACCCGCGGGTAAATTCGACCGAGGCAGGGGCGCCGTCCCCACACGGCACCGACCGGCCGCACCGACGACTTGCAGGAGTGGATTCGTGTGGATCGTGTCGCGTTGCACGGCCTGAGGGCCCGTGGGCACCACGGTGTGTTCCCCAAGGAACGCGAGGAGGGCCAGACCTTCATCGTGGACCTGGTCCTCGGCCTGGACATCCGGCCGGCCGCGGCCCACGACGATCTGACCAGGACCGTGCACTACGGCATCGTGGCGGAGGAGGTCGTGGCGGTCGTCCAGGGCGAGCCCGTCAACCTCATCGAGACGCTCGCCGAGCGCATCGCACAGGTCTGCCTCAAACACGACGTGGTCCAGGAGGTCGAGGTCCGCGTCCACAAGCCGGACGCACCGATCACCGTGCCCTTCGACGACGTGACCGTCACCATCATCCGGAGCCGCGCATGACCAGGCCGTCCACCCAGGGCCATACCGACCCGACCGTCCAGCCCGTCCCCGCCTCCGTGGTCGAGCGGGTGGACGCCGCCGACACCACCCTGCACAACCCGAAGCGGGCCGTCGTCTCCCTGGGCGCCAACCTCGGCAACCGGCTGGAGACCCTCCAGGGGGCCGTCGACGCCCTGGAGGACACCCCCGGCATCCGGGTCAAGGCGGTTTCGCCCGTGTACGAGACGGAGCCGTGGGGCGTCGAGCCCGGCAGCCAGCCCTCGTACTTCAACGCGGTCGTGGTCCTGAGGACCACCCTGCCCCCGTCCTCCCTGCTGGAGCGGGCCCACGCGGTCGAGGAGGCCTTTCACCGGGTGCGCGACGAGCGCTGGGGCCCGCGCACCCTGGACGTGGACATCGTCTCCTACGCGGACCTCCTCTCCGACGACCCGCAGCTGACCCTCCCCCACCCCCGCGCCCACGAACGCGCCTTCGTGCTGATCCCCTGGCACGACGTCGACCCCGAGGCCGAACTCCCCGGACGCGGACCCGTCGCCGCCCTGCTGGACACGGTCGCCCGGGAGGGCGTCACGCCCCGCGACGACCTGGAACTCCGGCTGCCCGAGTAGCCGTTAAGGTCGACAGGACCGCATACCGGGGTACCGGGGGAACCGAAGGGACACCGTGAGAGAGCTGCGCATCCGGGTGCTGGCCGGCGTCTTCGTCGTTGCCGGGATCCTGTCCTGGGCCGGCGCCCGCCTCTGGAACTCGCTCGGCACCCTGCCGAGCGTTCCGCTGGCGGCGCCCGTCGTCCTCGCCCTGATCGCCGTGGTCCTCACGGCCACGGCGCTGTCCCTGCGCGCCCGCCTCAGGGACCAGCGCGAGCGCCGCCCCGGCGCCAAGGGCGTCGACCCGATGATGGCGGCCCGCGCGGTCGTCTTCGGCCAGGCCAGTGCCCTGGTCGCCGCCCTCGTCGCCGGGATGTACGGCGGCACCGGCGTCTTCCTCCTGGAGTCCCTCGACATCCCCGCCCGCCGCGACCAGGCCATCTACGCGGGGGCCTCGGTCGTGGCGGGGATCGCCGTCATAGCGGCGGCCATCTTCCTGGAGCGCGTCTGCAAGCTCCCGGAGGAGGACGACGACCACAACGGCAGAGGCACGGCCCCGGCCGCCTGACGTCCGCTCAGCGCGCCATGATCAGGCTCATCGCCTCGTTGCGCGTCGTCGCGTCCCGCAGTTGCCCGCGCACGGCCGAGGTGAGGGTCTTCGCGCCGGGCTTGCGGATGCCCCGCATCGACATGCACATGTGCTCGCACTCGACCACCACGATCACCCCGCGCGGCTCCAGGATCTCCATCAGGGAGTCCGCGATCTGGGTGGTGAGTCGTTCCTGCACCTGCGGACGCCGGGCGTAGACGTCCACGAGCCGGGCCAGCTTGGACAGCCCCGTGATCTTTCCGCTGGTGGCCGGGATGTACCCGACATGGGCCACACCGCGGAACGGCACCAGGTGGTGCTCGCAGGTCGAGTACACCTCGATGTCCTTCACGAGCACCATCTCGTCGTGGCCGATGTCGAACGTCGTGGTCAGCACGTCCTCGGGCTTCTGCCACAGGCCCGCGAATATCTCCTTGTACGCCCTCGCCACCCGGGCCGGCGTCTCCTGCAGGCCTTCCCGGTCGGGGTCCTCGCCGACCGCGATCAGCAGTTCACGTACGGCGTTCTCGGCCCGCTTCTCGTCGAACTCGCCGAAGGTGGCCTCGCCGTCCAGCGTCACGGGGTCGGTCATGTAGTGCCTCGTTCCTGTGCCTGCGCGCGTCGGGAGGACGCGTCCTCAACTGCGGATACACAAAAAATGCCGCGCCCCCCAGGCTAGAACCAGGGGGGCGCGGCATCCATTCCGGGCCCGGTGGGGCCGCCGGGAGAACCGGTCAGCTCTCGGGACGGTCCTCCGGAGCCGGCTCGGGCACCGGCTCGGGCTCCGCGATGGTGCTCTTCACGGTCGAGATGGCCGGCGTCGCGCCGTTCGTCCCGTTCGTCAGTGCCAGCTCCTTGGGGGAGAGCACCGGCGGGCGGGTGGACGGCGTACGGCGGGAGGATCCGGTCCAGGCGGGCCTGGCCGGGCGCTTGACGATCGACGCGAAGACCTCGGCGATCTCCTCCTTGCCCAGCGTCTCCCGCTCGAGGAGCGCGAGGACCAGGTTGTCGAGGACGTCCCGGTTCTCGACCAGGATCTCCCACGCCTCGTTGTGCGCGGTCTCGATGAGCTTCTTGACCTCTTCGTCGACCAGCGCGGCGATCTCTTCCGAGTAGTCGCGCTGGTGACCCATCTCACGCCCGAGGAACGGCTCCGAGTTGTCGCCGCCGAACTTGATCGCGCCGAGACGCTCGGTCATTCCGTACTGCGTGACCATCGCGCGGGCCAGGCCGGTGGCCTTCTCGATGTCGTTGGCCGCACCGGTGGTCGGGTCGTGGAAGACGAGCTCCTCGGCCGCGCGGCCGCCCAGCATGTAGGCCAGCTGGTCCAGCATCTCGTTGCGCGTGGTGGAGTACCTGTCCTCGTCCGGCAGCACCATCGTGTAGCCGAGGGCACGGCCTCTCGACAGGATCGTGATCTTGTGGACGGGGTCGGCGTTCGGTGAGGCCGCCGCGACCAGGGCGTGTCCGCCCTCGTGGTACGCGGTGATCTTCTTCTCCTTGTCCGACATGATCCGGCTCCGCTTCTGCGGGCCCGCGACCACTCGGTCGATCGCCTCGTCCAGCATGTGGTTGTCGATCAGCTTCTGATCGCTGCGCGCGGTCAGGAGCGCGGCCTCGTTCAGCACGTTGGCCAGGTCGGCACCCGTCATGCCGGGGGTGCGGCGGGCGACGGCCGACAGGTCGACGTCCGGAGCGACCGGCTTGCCCTTCTGGTGGACCTTGAGGATCTCCAGCCTGCCCTGCATGTCCGGGCGGTCGACCGCGATCTGACGGTCGAAGCGGCCGGGACGCAGCAGAGCCGGGTCGAGGATGTCGGGCCGGTTCGTGGCGGCGATGAGGATCACGCCGCCCTTCACGTCGAAGCCGTCCATCTCGACGAGGAGCTGGTTCAGGGTCTGCTCCCGCTCGTCGTGACCACCGCCGAGGCCGGCACCGCGATGGCGGCCGACCGCGTCGATCTCGTCGACGAAGACGATCGCCGGAGCATTGGCCTTGGCCTGCTCGAACAGGTCACGGACCCGGGAGGCACCGACACCGACGAACATCTCGACGAAGTCGGAACCGGAGATCGAGTAGAAGGGAACGCCGGCTTCGCCCGCGACGGCGCGCGCGAGCAGGGTCTTGCCGGTGCCGGGCGGACCGTACAGCAGCACGCCCTTGGGGATCTTCGCCCCGACGGCCTGGAACTTGGCGGGCTCCTGCAGGAACTCCTTGATCTCGTGGAGTTCCTCGACCGCCTCGTCCGATCCGGCGACGTCGGAGAACGTCGTCTTCGGCGTGTCCTTGGTGATGAGCTTCGCCTTGGACTTGCCGAACTGCATGACGCGGGAGCCGCCGCCCTGCATCTGGTTCATCAGGAACAGGAAGACCACGACGATGAGGACGAAGGGCAGCAGCGACAGCAGAATGCTCACGAACGGGTTCTGCTTCGACGGCGAAACCGTGTAGCCGTCCGGGATCTGCTTGTTCTGGAACTTGTCCTGCAGCGTGCTGGCGATGGTGACGCCCTGGTCACCGATGTAGCTCGCCTGGATCTTCGAGCTGTCCTTGACCTTTTGGCCGTTCTTGAGCTCGACCTTGATGATCTGCTCGTCGCCGGTGGTCAGCTTGGCCGACTTGACTTTGTTCTCGTTGATCGCCTGGACGACCTGGCCGGTGTCCACCGTCTTGTAGCCGCCGGACGAGCCGACGACATTCATCAACACGACCACGGCGAGGACGGCCAGCACAATCCACATGACCGGCCCACGGAAGTATCGCTTCACGTCCATCCATACGGAGCGGTGTCGCCCCGTCCCTCCTGCCATAGTGAGTTTGATAAAGACTGTTCTTCGGACGGTACCCCAGCATTGTCCACCGAAGCTGCGTGGGACTGCCGGCATTCGCGTCCACGCATGCTCCAACGGCGCGGACGCCGCCGGGGTTCCCGATCACATACGGCGCCGCGGCCGCGGTTGCTCAGCCGCCGTAGACGTGAGGCGCGAGCGTACCCACGAATGGGACGTTGCGGTACTTCTCGGCGTAGTCCAGGCCGTAGCCGACGACGAACTCGTTGGGGATGTCGAAACCGACCCATTCCACGGCGATGTTGACCTTGGCGGCCTCGGGCTTGCGCAGGAGCGTGCACACCTTGAGGGAGGCGGGCTCGCGCGAGCCGAGGTTGGAGATCAGCCATGACAGGGTCAGGCCGGAGTCGATGATGTCCTCGACGATCAGGACATGCTTCCCCTTGATGTCGGTGTCGAGGTCCTTGAGGATCCGCACCACACCGGAGGACTGGGTGCCCGCCCCGTACGAGGATACGGCCATCCAGTCCATCGTGACCGGAGTGGACAGCGCTCGGGCGAGGTCGGCCATGACCATCACCGCGCCCTTGAGGACGCCGACGATCAGCAGTTCCTTGTCCGCGTACTCCGCGTCGATCTTCGCGGCCAGCTCAGCCAGCTTGGCGTCGATCTCTTCCTTGGTGATGAGCACCTTCTCGAGGTCGGCACCCATGTCTTTCGCGTCCACCCGCATCACTTTCGGTCGTCCCAGCGGCTGTCCCGTACTGTCCGCGGCTCTGCCGAGGATACGTTTTTCAGCCTTGCCGAATCACCAGTCTGCCACCCTGGCGACGGGCCACGACTCGGCCGGGGAGATTGATGGCCCCCTGGCCGCGCCAACCGGTGATCAGCCGGTCGACCTCCTCGATGTGCCGGGCGAACAGCGAACCGGCCGGGGCTCCCGCATCGATGGCCGCACGGCGCAGCACACGGCGGCGCACGGCGGGCGGGAGGGCGTGCAGCCCCGCGCACTCCAGCCGGCCGTCGGCGTCGCGGACGCCGGCCTCGGCCCGGCCGGCCCAGGCGTCGAGGGCGTCGGCGTCGTCGCGGGAGAGCTGGGCCGTCCGGGCGAGCGCCTCGACGACGCCCTTGCCGAGGGCCTTCTCCAGGGCCGGCAGGCCCTCGTGGCGCAGCCGGGACCGGGTATAGGCGGGGTCGGTGTTGTGCGGGTCGTCCCAGACGGGGAGGGACTGGGCCATGCACGCCTTGCGGGCCGTCTGCCGGTCGAGCCGCAGGAAGGGCCTGCGATAACGGCCGGCGACTCCCGAGACCGCGGCCATTCCGGACAGGGAGCGGATGCCGGAGCCGCGGGCGAGTCCCAGCAGGACGGTCTCGGCCTGGTCGTCGCGGGTGTGGCCGAGCAGGACGGCGACGGCCCCGTGCCGTTCGGCGGCGGCGTCGAGGGCGACATAGCGGGCGTCGCGGGCGGCAGCCTCGGGTCCGCCGTCACGGCCGACGGTGACGGCGATGGACTCGACGGGGTCGAGGCCCAGTCCGCGCAGGCGCAGGGTCACTTCGGTGGCCCGCAGGTCGGAGCCGGCCTGGAGGCCGTGGTCGACGGTGACAGCGCCGGCGCGCACGCCGAGGCGGGGTGTCTCGAAGGCGAGGGCGGAGGCGAGTGCCATGGAGTCGGCGCCGCCGGAGCAGGCCACGAGTACGAGCGGGGACGGTTCACGCTCGCGCGGAGCCTCGGGGATGCGTCCGGGCCCGGCGGGCCCGGCGGGGGTCCGGTGGTGTTCGCCGGGGTTTCGGGTGTGTTCGTCGAGGATGTCGTGGAGTACGCGGCGGACCGCCAGGCGTATCGCCGCGACCGCAGGATGGGGACCCATGTCCGGTTCCCTTCATGAAGTTCTTCGGGGGTGAGCGCCCCGGATCGGTCACTCAGAGTGTGTAGATGGTGACAGAGTCGGGACGTTCCCCGAGCATTGCACGCCTACTCTTCGCTCACGGTCCCTCGGAAGGGTGATTGAGGGCCCGTCCGCCGGATTAGCTTCATTCCGTCCCATCTGGCCCCGTTTGCAACCCTGTTACCGGGTGTCGTGCCGTCCCGTACCCGCGCGGCGTACGCCCGGCGTTCGGGTGCACACGCGGCGCACGCTCGATTCACGCCTCGGGTTTGCGGTGCACGCGGGTGACCCACTCCGCGGGCTTGGCGATCTCCGCCTTGGTGGGGAGGGTGTTGGGCGAGGTCCACACCCGGTTGAAGCCGTCCATGCCGACCTCCTCGACCACCGCCCGGACGAAGCGTTCGCCGTCGCGGTACTGGCGGAGCTTGGCGTCCAGGCCGAGCAGTTTGCGCAGGGCCAGGTCCAGGCGGGAGGCGCTCTTCGCACGGCGCTGCTGGAACTTCTCGCGAATCTCGGCGACGCTCGGCACGACCTCGGGCCCGACGCCGTCCATCACGAAGTCGGCGTGTCCCTCCAGCAGGGACATCACCGCCGTGAGCCGGCCGAGGATCTCCCGCTGGGCGGGGGTCTGCACGAGTTCGACGAGGGAGCGCCCGCCGTCCTCGTCCTCCTCGCCCTCGGGCCGGCCGCCGGCGAAGGACTGGACGGCCTGGCGGACCCGCTCCAGGACGGTCATGGGGTCGACGTCGGTCTCCCCGAGGAACGACTGGACCTCGCCCTGCATGTGGTCGCGCAGCCAGGGCACGGCGGAGAACTGGGTGCGGTGGGTCTCCTCGTGCAGGCACACCCACAGTCGGAAGTCGTGCGGGTCCACGTCGAGTTCGCGTTCCACGTGGACGATGTTGGGGGCGACGAGCAGCAGCCTGCCTCCGCCGTTCGGCGCGCCGGGCGGGCCGCCGGCCGGCAGGTCGCGGGCGGCGGGGGCGAAGGTCTCGTACTGGCCGAGGACGCGGGAGGCCAGGAAGGACAGCAGCATGCCGACCTCGACGCCGGTGACCTTGCCGCCGACGGTGCCGAGGAGGACCCCGCCGGGCGAAGTGCCGCGCCGCTCCTGCATCTTGTCGAGGAGCGGCTTGAGCAGTTCGCGGAAGCCGGCGACGTTGGCCCGGACCCAGCCCGGCCGGTCGACGACGAGGACGGGGGCGTCGTGCGTCTCGTCGGTGCCCAGCCGGGTGAAGCCCCGGACGTGCGTCTCGGACGCCTTCGCGTGCTTGCGCAGCTCCGTGACGACGGCCCGGGCCTCGTCACGGCTCACATCGGGGCCCGGCCGCATGAGCCGGGTCGCGGTCGTGACCGCGAGATCCCAGTCGACCATCCCGGAAGAGGCAGCACCACCGAAACTCGTCATGTTGCAACGGTACGTGAGGAGCGCGGCGCGGGGCAGGGCGGCGAGGCAGCCGGCCGGAGACCGGAGGTCACCGGCAGCCGCACGCCGCCAGGGCCGTGGCCGCCTTGTCCAGGGCTGTCTGGGCGGTCGTCGGGTCGGTGGTGCCGGTCGCCAGGAAGGCGAAGGCGAGCAGCCGGCCCTCCCGGTCGACGACGGTGCCCGCCAGGGCGTTGACGCCGGTGAGAGTGCCCGTCTTGGCCCGTACGACGCCGGCCGCGCCGTCGACGTAGCGGCCGGTGAGGGTGCCGGTGAAGCCGGCGACGGGCAGGCCGGTGAGGGCCGGGCGCAGTTCCGGGTGGGCGGGGTCGCCGGACTTCACGAGCAGCGCGGTGAGCAGGCTTGCGGTGAGCCGGTTGCCGCGGTCGAGGCCGCTGCCGTCCTTGAACGCGGCCCCCTTCAGCGGGACTCCGAGCTTCTGGAGCTGAGCGCGGACGGCGGCGGAGGCGCCCACGAAGTCGGCCCGTTCGCCGGCCGCGATCGCGGTCTGGCGGGCGAGGGCCTCGGCGAGGTCGTTGTCGCTGTTGGTGAGCATCCGTTCGACCAGGGTGGCGAGCGGGGGCGAGGAGACCGTGGCGAGGGCGCCGGCGCGGGCCGTGGACTTCGACGGGCCGGGGGGCGTGGCCTTGATGCCGTGGCCCTTCAGGAGGGCCTCGAACTTCCGCGCCGCGTCGGCGGCGGGGTCGGCGACGCGGTCCGCGGGGCCGCTGACGGAGTCGTTGACGCGGGCCTCGTCGGCCATCAGGGGGGTGATGGCGGCGAGGTTGGGGTTGACCCCGATCGGGTGCCGTTCGCCGCCCGCGTAGAGGGTGGTGTCGTACGACAGGGTCACCTCGCGCACGCCGCGTTCGGCGAGGGCGGCGGCGGTGCGGCCGGCGAGGTCCCGCAGGCTCGCCGAGCCGGTGGGGTTCTTCTCCCGGGCGGTGAGGGTGGGGTCGCCGCCGCCGACGAGGATGACCTCTTTCGTGTCGGGTTCGAAGGTGGCGCGGGTGGTCAGGCGGTGGTCGGGGCCGAGCGCGGTGAGGACGGCGACGGCGGTGGCGATCTTCGTGGTGGAGGCGGGGGTGAGGGCGGCGCCGGGATCGTCGCCGTACACGCTCCTGCCGGTGGACGCGTCGACCACGGAGGCGGAGAGGTCGCCGAACGCCGGGGACTTCAACAGCGGGGCGAGGGTGTCCGTGAGGGCCTTGCCGCCGGGCGCCGACTTCACGGTGGTGGCGCCGCCCCCGAGGCCGGTGAGCACGGAGGGGGCGCTGGGGGCCGTCCGGGGGCCGCGCGGCGGGGTACCGGCGTTGCCGCGGGTGTCGCCGTGATCTGTGCCACGCGTGGCCTCCAGGGCCACGGCCCGGTCCTGTTCGGCCGTACGCCGGCCGGTGGAGTCCCAGGGACCGGCGGCGGTGACCGCTCCCGCGGCCAGCACCGTCCCGGCGGTGGCCGCGACCACGGTGAACCGCCAGGTCCTCGACCAGGTTCCCGGCCAGGCCACCGACCGCGTGATCAGTGACCCGGCGGCCGTGGCGACACCCGCGGGACGACTCGGCCGCAACCGTGCCAGACGCGGACGGACAGCCGCCGCGGTCCGTGCCAGGCGAGGGCGTACGGCGCCCGCGAACCGTGCCACATGCGGTCTCGCGGCCCGCCAAGGCCTCAGCTCCGGCACGACCACCAGCCCCTTTCGCGATCACACACCTGCGTGAGGGACACTTAATCACCAGAACTATGTGCTGATCATGGAGGAGCGTCCGGTGGAGTTCGACGTCACGATCGAGATCCCGAAGGGTTCGCGGAACAAGTACGAGGTGGACCACGAGACGGGTCGGATCCGTTTGGACCGTCGACTCTTCACCTCGACCGCCTACCCGACCGACTACGGCTTCGTCGAGAACACTCTCGGTGAGGACGGCGACCCACTGGACGCGCTGGTCATTCTCGACGAGCCGACGTTCCCGGGCTGTCTGATCCGCTGCCGCGCGATCGGCATGTTCCGGATGACGGACGAGGCCGGCGGCGACGACAAGCTGCTGTGCGTCCCGTCGACGGACCCGCGCGTGGAGCACCTGCGGGACATCCACCACGTGTCGGAGTTCGACCGGCTGGAGATCCAGCACTTCTTCGAGGTCTACAAGGACCTCGAGCCGGGCAAGTCGGTCGAGGGCGCCGACTGGGTCGGCCGGACGGACGCCGAGATCGAGATCGAGCGGTCCTACAAGCGTTTCAAGGAGACGGGCGGCCACTGAGCCCCCTGAGCACGGACAGCGGAACGGGCCGCACGCATATGCGTGCGGCCCGTTCCGCTGTCCGTGCGCATACTGAGCCTTGGGGGTCGCCGGTCGGACCCCGACGGGGGCGCAGGGACAAAGGACGTGTCGTACAGGGAGCGCAGCGCAGGTGACGGAAGCGGAGGACCACAAGCCCCAGTCGGACGAGGCGAGGAGCGCCTTCAGCGCTCCGGTCGGACCGACGGCTTCGGCGGATACGGAGTCGTCGACGACGTCAGAGTTCGCCGTGCCGGAAGGGCTGGCGCTCACGAAGGCCGGGCGGGCTCCCTCGGAGCCGGAGACGACGTCGGAGTTCGCCCTGCCCCAGGGCCTGGAGGCGGCTCCGCATCCGCCCGCCGAAACGGAGGGCTCGGCGTTCAACCCGCCGCGCACCTACCAGGCCAAGCAGGCTCCGCCGGCGTTCACCCCGCCGAGCAGGGCCCCGGCCATCTCGCTGCACCGGGACGCGCCCTGGCAGGACCGGATGCGGACCATTCTGCGCATGCCGGTGACCGAACGGCCGGCGCCGGAGCAGGTGCACCGGCATGAGGACGAAGCCGGGCCCGCCGTACCGCGCGTGCTCGACCTGACGCTGCGTATCGGGGAGCTGCTGCTGGCGGGCGGCGAGGGCGCGGAGGACGTGGAGGGCGCGATGTTCGCCGTCTGCCGCTCCTACGGCCTGGACCATTGCGAGCCGACCGTCACCTTCACCCTGCTGTCGATCTCCCACCAGCCGTCGCTGGTGGAGGACCCGGTGACCGCGTCGCGCACGGTGCGCCGCCGGGGCACCGACTACACCCGTCTCGCGGCCGTGTACCAGATGGTGGACGACCTCAGCGACGAGGAGACGCACCTCTCCCTGGAGGAGTCCTACCGGCGGCTCGCGGAGATCCGCCGCAACCGGCACCCCTACCCCACCTGGGTGCTGAACGCGGCCAGCGGGCTGCTGGCGGGTTCGGCGTCGGTGCTGGTCGGCGGTGGTGTCCTGGTGTTCGTCGCCGCGGCGCTGGGCGCGATGCTCGGTGACCGGCTGGCGTGGAAGTGCGCCGACCGGGGGCTGCCGGAGTTCTACCAGTTCACGGTGGCCGCGATGCCGCCGGCCGCGATCGGCGTCGCGCTGACGCTGGCGCACGCGGACGTGAAGGCGTCCGCGGTGATCACCGGTGGGCTGTTCGCCCTGCTGCCGGGGCGGGCCCTGGTGGCGGGCGTGCAGGACGGCCTGACCGGCTTCTACATCACCGCGGCCGCGCGGCTCCTGGAGGTCCTGTACTTCTTCACGGGCATCGTGATCGGGGTGCTGGTGGTGCTCTACTTCGGCGTGCAGCTGGGCGCCCAGCTGAGCCCGGACGCGGCGCTCGTCCTGTCCGAGCGGCCGCTGTGGCAGATCGCCGCGTCGCTCGGGCTGTCGCTGGCCTTCGCGGTGCTGCTCCAGCAGGAGCGGGCCACGGTGCTGCTGGTCACCCTCAACGGCGGCGTCGCCTGGGTGGTGTACGGCGCGATGGCCTACGCGGGCGACATCTCTCCGGTGGCCTCCACCGCCGCGGCGGCGGGCCTGGTCGGGCTGTTCGGTCAGCTGCTGTCCCGGTACCGGTTCGCTTCGGCGCTGCCGTACGTCACGGCGGCGATCGGGCCCCTGCTGCCCGGTTCCGCCACGTACTTCGGTCTGCTGGCGATCGCCCAGAACGAGGTGGACGCGGGTCTGGTGTCCCTCTCGAAGGCCGTGGCGCTCGCCATGGCCATCGCGATCGGGGTGAACCTCGGTTCGGAGATCTCCCGGCTGTTCCTGCGGGTCGGCTCCGCCGAGAAACGCAGGGCGGCGAAGCGGACGCGTGGTTTCTGAGACGGGGCCGTCCGGCCCCCGGACACACGGATCCCCGGGGTGCGCGGGTGTCGCGCGCCCCGGGGACGGGTTCGGTGCGGCGGCTCAGTAGCCCGGGTTGTAGGGCTGCTGCCGACGGGGGTCCGGGCCCTGGTCCTGCCCCGGACCGCCCTGCCCCTGGGGGTGCTGACCCTGGGGGTGCTGGCCCTGGGGGTACTGGCCCTGGGGGTACTGCCCGCCGTAGTGCTGGTCGTAGCCACCCTGGTCATAGCCGCCCTGATCGTTGCCGTACGGCTGCTGGGGCTGCTGGGGCTGCTGGGGCTGCTGCTGCGGGTAGCCCTGGTTGCCGTAGGGCTGCTGGGGCTGCGGGGCCTGCTGCCGGGGCGGCGGGGCCTGCTGCCGGGGCGGCGGTCCGTCCGGGGCGATGCGGCGGAGCTGGGTCGTGGCGTCGTCCATGACCGGCTGGGCGTACTGGGGGGCCTGCCGGTCGTACGCGTCGCACTCGCCCTGCTGCGGGGCGTCCGCGTTCTCGCCGCCGGCGCGCTTCTTCTTGGCCCGCTCCCGCAGGAACTCGACGATGATCGGGACCACCGAGAGGAAAACGATCAGGATGAGGATCGTCTCGACGTTTTCCTTGATGAAGCCGATCTGGCCGAGCCAGTAGCCGGCGAGCGTGACGCCCGAGCCCCAGGCCACACCGCCGATGAGGTTGTACGTGAGGAAGGTGCGGTACTTCATCCGGCCGGCACCGGCCGTGATGGGGGCGAAGGTGCGCACGATCGGCACGAAGCGGGCCAGGACGATCGCCTTGGGGCCGTACTTCTCCATGAACTCGTGGGCCTTCTCCAGGTTCTCCTGTTTGAAGAGCTTGGAGTTGGGGCGGCTGAAGAGCCTCGGGCCGAAGAACTTGCCGATCATGTAGCCGACTTGGTCGCCCAGGACGGCGGCGATCACGATCAGCGTGCACACCAGCCACAGCGGCTGGCTGATGTAGCTGCCCTCCGCCACGAAGAGGCCCGCCGTGAACAGCAGGGAGTCACCGGGCAGGAACGCGAAGAATCCGGACTCGGCGAAGACGATCAGCAGGATGCCGGTAAGGCTGAAGGTCTCGATCAGATAGTCCGGGCTCAGCCACTCCGGGCCGAGCGCAAGGGTGGTCACGGGGCTGTGGCTCCTGCTGGTTGAGGGGACGGGCGGAGACTGGTTGCCAAAACTACCAACGCAGCCGTCTCGGTCCGGGTTCCACGGGCGTACCCAGGATTGCACCGTTCCCTTTCCCCTACGAAGCTGGGGCCATGGGCATCGAGGAGTACGGCGGTGGACAGGGCCCCGGGACCGACGTCCTGGTGGTCACGACGAACGACGTCCCGGGGTACAGGGTGCAGGAGGTGATCGGAGAGGTCTTCGGCCTGACCGTAAGGTCCCGGCATCTCGGCAGCCAGATCGGCGCGGGTCTGAAGTCAATGGTCGGCGGCGAACTCAAAGGGCTGACCAAGACGCTCGTGCAGACCCGCAACCAGGCCATGGAGCGCCTGATCGAGCAGGCACGCGCGCGGGGCGCCAACGGTGTGCTGGCGTTCCGCTTCGACGTCACGGACGCTGCGGACGTGGGCACCGAGGTGTGCGCGTACGGCACCGCGGTGGTGCTCGTGCGCGCGTGACCGGGCGGTGCACCGCCCGGTCCCCGGGGAGGGACCGGGCGGTCGCCGCGCGGTACCGGTTCAGCCGCTGTGCCGGGCTGCGTTGGCGACGATCGCGTCGCGCAGGTAGGCCGCCAGGCCGGGGCGGATGTTCTCGTACGTCCGCGTGAAGCGCGGGTCGGCGACGTACATCTCACCCAGGCAGGTGTGCATCTCGTGCCCGCAGTCGTAGTACGCGCCCGTGATGAACAGCCGGTGCTCCTCCGCCGTGTCCATGGCCTCCTCGGAGTCGGCCGGGGTGCCGGCGGACATCAGGTCGGCCATGCGCAGGTGGAGGGAGTCGAACTCCTCGGTGACGCGCTTCCAGTCGTCCTTGGTGTAGGACGCGGTCCGCTGCCGGGACTGCCGGTAGGCGTCGGTGTCGCCCCAGCGCTCCCGGACCTCGTCCTCGTACTGGTCCGGGTCGGATTCCCCGAACACCTCGAACCGTTCCTCGGGCGTCAGACTGATTCCCATCGTGCGTGCCTCCATGGCGTGCTCCACGGCCGCCACCATCCTCTGCAGCTTCTCGATCCGGGCGATCAGCAGGTCGCGCTGCCGGCGCAGGTGTGCGCGCGGGTCTGCTTTTCCGGTGGCTCGATCGTCGAGCAGGGCGGCGACCTCGTCGAGCGGGAAGCCGAGCTCCCGGTAGAACAGGATCTGCTGCAGCCGGTCGAGGTCGGCGTCGGTGTAACGCCGGTGACCCGCGTGGCTGCGCTCGCTCGGAGCGAGCAGGCCGATGGCGTCGTAGTGGTGCAGGGTGCGCACCGTGACCCCGGCGAAGCCGGCCACCTGTCCCACGGAATGACTCACTTCCGCTCCCTTCTCGGTACGCACTCCACCCTGAGTCCTCACGCCACGTGAGGTGCAAGCCGGATGCCCTTGACCGTTTCACGCCGGTCGCCTGTTCAGTCCTCCGTTCATGCCGTCCGCTTCATGCCGTCCGCTTCATGCCCGCCCTTTAGGCTGACCGTTTCAATTTGACCGTTTCATAATGTTTTGAGCGCTTGGTCCGTCTATCGTGTGCGCGTGGTCCAGGACAGCGCGCAGCAGGAACCCTCCGCCGCCCCGGCGACCCGGGCACGCGACCTGCTGCCGTCCGTCGTCCCCGCGCTGGTCGTGGGGGCGGCGTGCAGCCTGCTGCTGGTGGGCGTGAGCCTGGCGGCCGAGGAGCTCCAGGACGTGTTGTGGCAGACCGTGCCGGACGCGCTCGGGGTCGGCAGGTACTCCGTGCTGTGGATGTTCGTCGTGCTGGTCGCCACCGGGATCGCGGTCGGTCTGGTGGTGTGGAAGGTGCCGGGGCACGCCGGTCCCGACCCGGCGACGACCGGCCTGTACGCCCCCGTGCTACCGCCCGTGGTGCTGCCGGGACTGCTGCTGGCGAGCGCCCTGATGCTGGCCGGCGGGCCGAGCCTGGGGCCCGAGAACCCGATCATCGCCGTGAACGTAGCCCTGGCGGTCCGGGTGGGCGCGCGGGTCCTCCCCCGGGCCCCGGAGCGCGGCTGGGTGGCGCTGGCGGAGGCGGCGACGATCGGCGCGCTGTTCGGTACACCGGTGGCCGCCGCGCTCGTCATCTCCGAAGCGCTGGCGGGGCAGCGGATCAAGGGGCACCTGTGGGACAGCCTCTTCGCACCGCTGACCGCCGGGGCGGCCGGCGCGCTCACCGCCGACCTGGTGTCGAGTCCGAGCTTCGACCTGGACCTGCCGCCGTTCGGCAGCCCCGGCTGGGCCGACCTGCTGTCCGCTCTCACGGTCGCCTCGGTGGGCGCGCTGCTCGGCATGTGCGCCGTCCACGCCTTCCCGTACGTCCACGGCGCCTTCCGGCGGCTTCGGCACCCGATGCTGATGCTCCCGGCGGGCGGGGCCGTGCTGGGCGCGCTGGCGGCCCTGGGCGGGCCTCTGACGCTGTTCAAGGGGCTCGACGAGATCGCGGTGCTGGCGGCCGATCCCGAGGGCTGGTCGGCGGGCCAGTTCGCCACCATGACGGTGGTGAAGCTGGCCGCTCTGCTCGTCGCCACGTCCTGCGGTTTCCGGGGCGGGCGGATCTTCCCGGCCGTGTTCGTCGGCACCGCGCTCGGGCTGTGCGCCCACGCCCTGGTACCCGGGGTACATCCTGCGGTGAGTGTGTCGGCGGGGGTGCTGGGGGTGCTGCTGGCCATCACCCGGCAGGGCTGGGTGAGCCTGTTCGTCGCCGCGGTCCTGGTCGCCTCGCCGGGCATCCTCGCCCTCCTGTGCATCGCGTCGCTGCCGGCCTGGCTGCTGGTGACGGGACGCCCGCAGATGCAGCTGCGGGCGGACGGGACATCGGTCCGGTGAGCGCCCGGCCGCCTGTGCGCCCCGGCCCGGTGACGACTCCCCCTCGTTCCCCGCACTTCCCTCGTTCCCCGCACTTCCCGTGGCCGCCGTGGCCCTCGTGGGCCCACCCCCATGAACTCCCGCACGATCCCCCAGTACGCACTCCCGGAGGTCTCCATGCCGCTGCACAACGCTTCCCGGCGCGATGAGCGCCCCCTGTCCGTCAATCCCTTCCTGGGCTCGGCCAACCCCATCGGGGACATGACCGAGGCTCCGCCCAAGCACCGGATGCCCGACGCGCCGATGGCGCCCACGACGGCGTATCAGCTGGTGCACGACGAGCTGATGCTGGACGGCAACGCACGGCTGAACCTGGCCACCTTCGTCACCACCTGGATGGAGCCTCAGGCCGGTCTCCTGATGGCGGAATGCCGGGACAAGAACATGATCGACAAGGATGAGTACCCGCGCACTGCCGAGCTGGAACGACGCTGTGTGTCGATGCTCGCGAACCTTTGGCACGCGCCCGACCCGTCCGCGACCGTGGGCTGTTCGACGACGGGGTCGAGCGAGGCGTGCATGCTCGCCGGGATGGCGTTCAAGCACCGCTGGGCGCGGCGCAACGCCGACCGGTACCCGTCGAAGGACGCCCGGCCGAACCTCGTCATGGGTGTCAACGTCCAGGTCTGCTGGGAGAAGTTCTGTACCTTCTGGGAGGTGGAGGCCCGTCAGGTGCCCATGGAGGGCGACCGGTTCCACCTCGACCCGCGGGCCGCCGCCGAACTCTGCGACGAGAACACCATCGGTGTCGTCGGCGTCATGGGCTCCACCTTCGACGGGTCCTACGAGCCGATCGCGGACCTCTGCACGGCTCTGGACGAACTCCAGGAGCGGACCGGACTCGACGTCCCGGTGCACGTCGACGGGGCGTCCGGCGCGATGATCGCGCCCTTCCTCGACGAGGACCTGGTGTGGGACTTCCGCCTCCCGCGCGTGGCGTCGATCAACATGTCGGGGCACAAGTACGGCCTGGTCTATCCGGGCGTCGGCTGGGCACTGTGGCGGGACGCGGACGCGCTGCCCGAGGAGCTGGTCTTCCGGGTGAACTACCTGGGCGGCGACATGCCGACGTTCGCTCTGAACTTCTCCCGGCCGGGCGCCCAGGTGGTGGCCCAGTACTACTCGTTCCTGCGGCTGGGCCGCGACGGCTACCGCGCGGTGCAGCAGGCCGCGCGGGACGTGGCCGGCGGGCTCGCCGGACGGATCGCGGAGCTCGGCGACTTCCGGCTGCTGACCCGGGGCGACGAGCTGCCGGTGTTCGCGTTCACGACCGCGCCCGGGGTGACGGCGTTCGACGTCTTCGACGTGTCCCGGCGGATGCGGGAGAGCGGCTGGCTGGTGCCCGCGTACACCTTCCCGGCGAACCGTCAGGACCTGTCGGTGCTAAGGGTGGTGTGCCGCAACGGCTTCTCCGAGGACCTCGCCGACCTGTTCGCCGAGGACCTGGACCGGCTCCTCCCGGAGCTGCGCCGGCAGCCGCACCCCCACACCCACGACAGGAACGCGGCCACCAGCTTCCACCACTGAGCGAACCCGGCTCCGGGCCCGCCCAGTGGTGGGCGAACCCGGCTCCGGGTCCCGGGGGCCCGCTAACGGCTCAGCCGCGTGAACCTCCGTACCGCCAGCGGGAAGAAGACCGCGAGCAGCGCCAGGGGCCAGGCGACGGCGGCCCACACGTGCCCCGGCTCCCCGCCGGGGCTGCCGAAGAGGTCGCGAACGGCCGTGGCCGTCTGCGACATCGGGTTCCACTGGACGACCGTGCCGAGCCAGTCCGGCATGGATTCGGGCGTCGCGAAGGCGTTGGACAGGAAGCCGACCGGCCAGACCAGGATCTGCACGGCCTGTACCAGTTCGGGCTTCCCCGCCACCAGCGCCAAGTAAATACCGATCCACAGCATTGCGAAGCGGAACAGCAGGAGCAGGCCGACGGCGCCCAGGAAGCCAGCCGGGCCGCCGTGTGTTCGCCAGCCGAGCGCGGCGGCGACGGCGAGGAGTACTGCCAGGCCGAGCGCGGACTGGAGCATGTCGGCGGCGGAACGGCCCACCAGGACCGCGCCGTTCGCCATCGGCATGGAGCGGAAGCGGTCAATGACACCCTTGTTCAGATCCTGGGTGACGGCGACCATCGTGCCCTCCAGACCGAAGGCCATGGTCAGCGCGAGCATGCCGGGAACCAGGAAGTCGAGGTACTCGCCGCTCACGCCCCGGCCGCCGCCGACCAGGTAGCCGAACATCAGCAGCAGCATCACCGGGAAGACCAGGCCGACCACCACCGCGACCGGCCGGCGCCGCCAGCGGGAGAGTTCGCGGCGGGTCATGGTCCAGGAGTCGGTCAGGGCGTGGGCGGTCCGTCCGTGGCCGGTCCGCACGCGGGCGGCCGTCGGGTGGGTGAGCGGCGCGTGAGTGGTCATACGGACCTGCCTCCTTGAGTACGTCCTACGAGTTCCTCGGCCCGGTCGTCGCCGTCGTCGGGTCCGGTGAGCCGCAGGAACGCCTCGTCGAGCGTGGGCCTGCGCAGGACGATGTCCTCGGCCCTGATGCCCGCCTCCTCCAGTGCGCGGACGACCCCGGTCAGGGCCGCCATGCGGTCGGTCACCGGGGCGCTGAGCAGCCTGCGGTCGGTGTCCACGGTGATCTCGTCCTTCGGTGCGGGCAGCAGGGCGACGGCCGCGCCCAGCTGCCCGGCGTCGCGCAGGACGACGTCGATGCGGTCGCCGCCGGTGGCCGCCTTGAGTTCGTCCGCCGTGCCGTCGGCGATGATCCGGCCGGCGTCCACGACGGAGATGCGGTCGGCGAGCTGGTCGGCCTCCTCCAGGTACTGGGTGGTGAGCAGGACGGTCGTACCGCCGCCGACCAGGGTGCGGACCGAGTTCCACACCTCCGCGCGGCCGCGGGGGTCGAGTCCGGTGGTCGGTTCGTCCAGGAAGAGCACCTCCGGTTCGGTGATCAGGGAGGCTGCGAGGTCCAGGCGGCGGCGCATGCCCCCGCTGTACTGCCCCACCGCCTTGCGGCCGGTGTCGGCGAGGCCGAAACGCGCCAGGAGTTCGTCGGCACGCGCGCGGGCCCGCCGCGCGCCCAGGTGGTACAGGCGGCCGAACAGTTCGAGGTTCTGCCGGCCGCCGAGTTCCTCGTCGAGCGCCGCGTGCTGGCCCAGGAGGCCGATGCGCAGGCGCACGGCGTACGCCTCCCGCACCACGTCGTGGCCCGCGACCTCGATCCGGCCCGCGTCGGGCCGCAGCAGGGTGGCCAGGATCCGGACCAGGGTGGTCTTGCCCGCGCCGTTCGGGCCGAGCACCGCGTGCACCGTGCCGCGCTCGACCGTGAGGTCGAGCCCGTCCAGTGCGGGCCTGCCCTTCTCGTCGCCTCTCGTCGCGCCGTACGTCTTCCGTGCGTTCTCGACGGTGATCACTGCGTCGGTCATGGGAATGACCCTCTCGCTAGTCAAATTTGACTAAGTGCGCCACGGTAGGCACGACCAAGCCATTAGTCAAACTTGATTAACGTGCGGAAGCCAGCACTTGATCGGTGCGCGGACACCTCACCGCTTGTCCCCCGGGTGACGCTCCCCCGTCGCGTACGGGTTCTCCTGGTCCTCGGCCAGGATGCCGACGAACGGATCTCCCTCCCCGGCGAAGGTGTAGGAGCCCGCCTCGATCCGTCCGATCAGGCCCCCGGTCCACTCGGCCTCGGCGTCGGCCGTGTGCACCCACAGGTTCATGATCTCGCCGATGTGTCCCAACGGCTCGGGGCCGCCCTCGGGCACGTAGTGCTCGGTGACCGCGGCCCGCCACTCCTCGATGCGCCGGATCCGCTCCTTCAGCAGCGCCGTCGCCTCCTGCCTCGGCAGGTCGACGACGAAGCCGATGGCCGCCGACTTCACATCCATCTTCTGGTCGTAGGTGACGAGAGCCTCGCGCAGCAGTGCGAAGTACTCGTCGTTGCCCGCCGCGGTGATCTCGTACTCGGTGCGCGGCGGGCCTCCGGCCGTCGAGGGCGCGATCTCGTGCGCGTGCAGCAGCCCTTGCTTCGCCATCTGTTTCAGGGCGTGGTAGATCGAGCCGGGCTTGGCGTTGGACCACTCGTGCGCGCCCCAGAACTCCAGGTCGTTGCGCACCTGGTAGCCGTGGGCCCGCCCGTGCTGACGCACGGCGCCGAGCACGAGGAGACGGATCGCTGACATGGGATCCAGCGTAGGCCGCGGGCGGTCACTCCCAGGAGCTGCCCTGCTCCTTCGCGACCAACTCGAACGCGGTGGCGCCGTCCAGGGACTCACGGAGGATGTCGGCGTGGCCGGCGTGCCGGGCGATCTCGCGGATCAAATGGAGACACAGCCAGCGCATCGAGAGCCACTCGTCCTTCGGGTTCCAGGACGTCTTCGCCAGCAGGAAGGTGTCGTCGAGGCTGGGCACCGCGCGGATGAACGACTCCGTCTCGGTGGCCACCTTCTCGTAGTACGCGAGCCAGGACTCCACGGTTTCGTCGCCGACCAGCCGGAAGCACTCGTGCCAGTTCGACTCGTCCCGGTGGACGGCCGGCGGCTCGCCCTTGGCGCGGGCGATCCAGACCTGCTCGATCTCGGCGACATGCTTGAGCAACCCGGCCAGGGACAGCTCGCTCGCACCGGGCCGCGACGCGGCCTGCTCGTCGGTGAGGCCGAGCACCGACCGGCGGATGCCCCTACGCTGCTCCTCGATGAACGCCAGCAGCGCCCCGCGCTCGTCGCCCCGGGCCTCCGCGGGAACGTGAGTGACCATGCCGGCCGCCTTTCGTCGGTGAGGGCTTCCGCCCCGGTTTCCCTGACACCGACGACGCTACGGGCCCTTGCGGACGGGTTCTGTCCGCAAGGGCCCGGGAAGCAGGAGCGAGTCGAAAGCGACGGCTCGAAGGTGACGACTCAGAAGGGGAATCCGCTGCGGCCGTGCTGCACCGAGATCCACTTCATCGTGGTGAAGGCGTCCAGCATCGCCTCGCCGTTCAGCCGGCCGTTGCCGGAGTTCTTCTCGCCGCCGAAGGGGACGATCGGCTCGTCGTGCACGGTGCCGTCGTTCACGTGGAACATGCCGGTGTCGATCTGCTTGGCGAAGTTGACCCCGCGCTCGATGTCCCCGGTGTGCACCGCGCCGCTCAGGCCGTACGGGGTGTCGTTGACGAGGCGTACGGCCTCCTCCTCGCCGTCGAACGGGACGAGGAAGGCGACAGGGCCGAAGACCTCCTGCCGGAGCAGGGCGGAGTCGGCGGGGAGACCGGTGAGCACGGACGGCTCGACCAGGTTGTCGGTCCGGGCGCCGCGCACCAGGGCGGTCGCGCCCTCGGCGAGCGCCTGCTCCACGACCCCGGCCAGCGAGTCCGCCTGCTGGGAGTTGATCACCGGGCCGATGACGGTCCCGGGGTCGCGCGGGTCGCCGGCCTTGAGGGACTTGACCTTGGTGACGAACTTCTCGGTGAACTCGTCGGCCACCGAGCGGTCCACCAGCACCCGGTTGGCGGCCATGCAGACCTGGCCCTGGTGGACGTACCGGCTGAACACGGCCGCGTCGACCGCGTAGTCGACGTCGGCGTCGTCGAGGACCACCAGCGCGCTGTTGCCGCCGAGTTCGAGGATCGAGCGCTTGAAGAGGCGTGCGCAGACGGTGGCCACGTGGCGGCCGACCGCGTCGGAGCCGGTGAAGGAGATGACCTTCGGGACCGGGTGCTCGAGGAAGGCGTCGCCGATCTCCGCGATGTCCGTGATGACGACGTTCAGCAGGCCGCCGGGCAGGCCCGCGTCCTCGAAGATCTTCGCGATCAGCGCCCCGCCGACGATGGGGGTGTTCTGGTGCGGCTTGAGCACCACGCCGTTGCCGAGCGCGAGCGCCGGGGCGACCGACTTCAGCGACAGCAGGAACGGGAAGTTGAACGGGCTGATCACGCCGACGACACCGACGGGCACGCGGTAGACGCGGTTCTCCTTGCCGTCCACCGGCGAGGGAATGATCCGGCCCTCGGGGCGCAGCGCCAGGTGTACCGACTCGCGCAGGAACTCCTTGGCGAGGTGGAGCTCGAAGGCCGCCTTCAGACGCGTGCCGCCGAGTTCGGCGATGATCGCCTCGGTGATCTCGCCCTCGCGCTCCTCGACCAGCGCGAGCGCCTTCTCCAGCACCGCGCGGCGCGCGTACGGGCTGGTCGCCGCCCACTGCTTCTGCACGCGGGCCGCCGCCCGGTAGGCCTCGTCGACCTCGTCGACGGTGGCTATCGTGATCGACGCCAGTTTCTCGTCGTCGTACGGGTTGAAGTCGATGATGTCCCAGGAGCCGGTGCCCGGACGCCACTCACCGTCGATGTACTGCTGGGCCAGGTCGGTGAAGTACGACGACATGTGATCCCTCAACCCCTCAATCCCTCGCTGCCGAAGCGGGCCCACCCCGGATCGGCTCACACCCCGACCGCCGGACGATCGGTATGCGATCGGCGTGCGACCGGTCGTGCGACCGGCGTGCGAGCCGCGTGCGACCGGTTCGGTCGCACGACCCGGTGCCGGTCCGTCCCGCGCGCGCCTGATCGACCGTCATCGTACTTATGTTTCAGGAGAGTTGGAGGAGACCTCGCAGAAGGTCCCGGCTCTCCGAAGGGCCCGGGCTGTCCTGCTGGAGTTCCTTGAGCGCTTTCTCGTACTGGGCGACGTCCTCGACCTTGTCGAGGTACAGCGCGCTCGTCAGCTGCTCCATGTACACGACGTCCGAGAGGTCGGACTCGGGGAAGCTGAGGACGGTGAACGCCCCGGACTCGCCGGAGTGGCCGCCGAGCCCGAACGGCATGACCTGCAGCCGGACGTTGGGCCGCTCGGAAATCTCGATCAGATGCTGGAGCTGCCCCTTCATCACCTCGCGGTCGCCGTACGGCCGGCGCAGCGCGGCCTCGTCGAGCACGACGTGGAACTCGGGGGCGTTCTCCGCGACCAGGTACTTCTGCCGCTCCAGGCGCAGCGCCACCCGTCGTTCGACATCGGCCTCGCTCGCGCCCTGCATGCCCCGCCGAACCACCGCGCGCGCGTACCCCTCGGTCTGCAGCAGACCGTGCACGAACTGCACTTCGTACGCCCTGATCAGTGCGGCGGCACCCTCGAGGC
Source organism: Streptomyces sp. NPDC005774 (assembly GCF_042871645.1). Lineage (NCBI taxonomy): Bacteria > Bacillati > Actinomycetota > Actinomycetes > Kitasatosporales > Streptomycetaceae > Streptomyces > Streptomyces sp. NPDC005774. The sequence goes on from NZ_JBIAIV010000009.1 coordinate 77,174, forward strand.
CCACATAGGTGGGGAACCAACTGGGCAGCACATCCGAGTAACTGTGCCACCAGCCCGCGACATTGGCCTCCTTGGCCAGGGAGAGCAGCGAGGCGCGCTCCTGCTCGTCCCCGATGCCGTACAGCGTCAGCAGGTCCTCGACGTCCCTGGTCTTGAAGCTCACCCGGCCCAACTCCATCCGGCTGATCTTCGATTCGGAGGCGCGGATCGAATAGCCCGCCGCCTCCCGCGTGATCCCCCGAGCCTCACGCAGTCGCCTGAGTTGTGATCCGAGCAGCATGCGCCGCACCACCGATCCCGGCTCTCCCGCGCTCACGTTCGCCAGCCTCCCCAACGTCTGCCAGGGGCCGAAGTCTGCCACTAAAACACTCCGAGCAGTACTCGCCCGGTTACGGAAATGGAACCGGGGTGGAGGTTTCGAGCAAGGAGGAGCAGAAAGCAGGCCACGGAAGCGACAGGAGGGACACGAGTATGGCGGAAAAATTGCCCAACAAGCGGTACGGCGGGGCTTATTTCGGTCAACTGCACGTGCATCTGCCCTTGCATCTGCCGTGCGCATCCGAAACCATGGCCTTCGCACCACCGCCGTATCGCCACGACCGCGAATCCCGGGAGTGCCTCGCATGGGGACGAATGGATCGACCATGCTCGAGCCGTTACGGCAGGGCCTTCCGCCGCTGGACCCCGCGGCCGTGTCCGACACCGCCTCCTGCTCCCTGCCCACTCGCTACGAAGCGGTCGGCGAGGCCCGGCAGTTCACCAGGAAGACCTGCGAGCAGTGGGACCTGGACGACCGTTTCGACGACGTGTGCCTGGTCGTCTCCGAACTGGTCACCAACGCCCTGCGGCACGGCCTGCCGTCCTGTGCGCCGCGATCGGCGGACCAGGAAGCCCCGGTACGGCTGCACCTGATGCGGTGGACCGGACGGCTGGTGTGCGCGGTGCGCGATCCGAGCCACGACAGCCCCGTCACCCGCGACACAGACGACTTCTCCGCGGAGTCGGGCCGCGGGCTGCTCCTGGTCGAGTCGTTCAGCGACAGCTGGGGCTGGCAGCCGATGCGGAGCGGACGCGGCAAGGTGGTCTGGGCGCTGTTCCTGCTGCGGCCTCCCGGCGGAGAATGACGAAAGCGGTGCCTTGGGGTGCCGCTTTTCTACGCGCGTCACGCGGAACTCAGGGGGTGCCGGGCGAGGCCGCTGCGGCGGGCGCAACCCATGCGGCGGACAAGGCCGGTGCGGCCGGCACGGCAAGCGCCTTCGTCAGCCGACGACCAAATGGTCGAACTCGCCGTCCTTGATGCCGAGGAGCATCGCCTCGATCTCCGCCCGGGTGTAGACGAGCGCCGGCCCCTCGGGAAAGCGGGAGTTGCGCACCGCCACCTCGCCGTCCGGCAGCCGGGCGAACTCGACGCAGGAACCCTGCGAGTTGCTGTGCCGGCTCTTCTGCCAGGCCACATCGTTCAGCCTGGTGGCCGCCATGCCGTTGAACACGCGGGACGCGCCGGCAACGCCATACACGTCGCCGTCGTGCACATCACCGTCGTACACGTCGTGGTCCACAGGTCGCTCCCCGTTGTGCACTGGCTGGTGTTGCCATTGATGCAGTGGTCAACTGACCCGGATCATAGCTTTGTTCAAGTGCAAATGCATGGGCAGATGCACGTGCACACGCGGTGTTCCCGCAGTTACAGCCCTGCGGCCCGACCTGCCGAACCCCGTGTGGATTGAGACGCATACGAGGGCCCACTTGTTCCCTCGTCGCCTTCGCCTGTCCTCCCCCGCCCCCTTCAGCCCTGCAAGCGGTCTCTTTTCTTCGTCAACTACCTTTCTTCACAGGGAAGTAGGCCTGTCGCCCGACCTTCCCGACCACCCGCGCGAGCTGCCGCTGCGGTAGTGCGGCGGGGCCACCCTCACCCTCGTGCCGTTCCCCGTTTCCGTCCCTCGTTTCCGTCCCTCGTCCCCCGTTTCCTTCACCGCGCGGTGACGGTGGGGCGCGAAGTGAGTCACCAGGGCCTGGTGGGGTGCCGGGTACGTCCTGTTAGCTGTCTGCGGTCGTTCCGGCCGACGTGGCCGGCTACAGGTAGGGGGCTTGCGGTGACATCGGTGGATCAGGACGGTACGGAGACGTCGGCGGGCTCGGGGGCGGTTTCGATGGGGGCTTCAAGGGCGGCGGCGTCCGTGTCGCGCTCCTGGCGCACCGTGTCACGCCGGCGCGTACGGCTCGCGGTCGCGGCCACGGGGCTGGCCGGCACGCTCGTCCTCACCGGGTGCAGCAGTGACAGCGACTCCGGCGACGACTCCACGCCGTCCGCTGAACCGTCCGCTTCGGCCAGTGCCGATCCCGACGGCGGCACCGGCGGGACCGGCGGGACGGACGGTCCGGACACGAGCAGCGCCCCGGCGGGCGAGCTGGAGGGCAGCTGGCTCACCACGGCCGACGGCAAGGCCGTGGCGCTGATGTTCACCGGTGAGCAGGCGGCCCTCTTCGCCACGGGCGGCACCATATGCAGCGGCACCACCCAGGGAAATGCCGGAGCCCCGAGGATCAGCCTCAGGTGTGCGAACGGCAACGAGGACCGGGCGAGCGGCACGGTCGACTCGGTGAGCGGGACCACCCTGAAGATCACCTGGGAGGGTTCCGCCGGCACCGAGACGTACACGAAGGCCGAAGGCGGCAGGATGCCGTCGGGGCTTCCGACCGCGGGGCTGGGATCGTAGGGCCTGCTCCTGCCGTGAGGACACCGGCCCTCCGGATGCACGGAGGGGGGTCTCCGAGGTGTGATGATCTGTGGGCTGCTCCACGACCCCAGGGGAATCCTCATGCGCGCCACGCCGATCACCGTCACCGCTGTCACCGCCCTCCTCCTGCTGACCGCCTGCGGCGGCGAGGGCGGTGGTGACGGAGCGAAGGACGACGCGAAGCAGAAGAGCGGGACCTGTACGAGCGCGACGGTGAGCATGGAAGGCGGACCCGCGAGTGAGGCGCCGGCCGCCGGTGACACCGGCGAGGTCCCCGTGAACCTCGTCAACCAGGGTGCCTCCTGCGTCCTGGACGGCTTTGCCGAGGCGAGTCTGGTGGCCGGGGACGAACTCGCCGCGCTGGCCCCGGTCGAGGGCGCGGCGGCACAGAAGCTGACCCTGGCCGAGGGCGAATCGGTCTCCTTCACGATCACCTACGTGCGCGGGCCGGAGGGCGCGGGCGAGAGCCTGGACGTCAAGACCCTGCAGATCGGCCTCCCCGGCGACTCCGCCACCCAGGACCTCCCCTGGTCGTACGGCCCGGTGGCGGTCAAGGACAAGACCGAGGCAGCGGCCGACGCCTCCGTGAGCGCCTTCCAGCGGACGGGCGACTGACCGACGGGCGGGACCCGCCCGGCGGACGACCGACCGACGGGCGGTAGCCGGGTGACCGAGCGACAGGCGGGCAACCACCGGCAGACCGGCGATCGAGCGACAGACGGGCGACCGAGCACCCTGCCGGCCTGCCGGCAGGCCGGCAGGAAGACCCACACCCCACAGCCTGCCCCCGCGCGGAGGGCAACCCTCGCCCCACCACCCGCGCGGGGCCGGGCAATCCACGACCCGCCACCCGCGCGGGCTCCGGACCACGCGGGTCGCAGGGTGTCGCAGGGTGCGGATTCCGGTTCAGCCGAGCCGTCGGCGGGCTTCGACCTGGGCGTTGTCCGCCGCCCGCGCGCCTTCCTCCCAGCCCGCCACGTCACTCACCCCGCGCAGCCGGGTGGTCGTCGTCTCCGGGAACAGGCGGTCCAGCCGCTCGGTGACCGCGACGTCGCGGGAGGCGAGCACCGGGAGCAGGTCGTCGCTCAGCCCGTTCGCCCGCCCTTCGGCGGCAGCCGCGAGGCGTGCCCCCACGCGGTGGGCGTAGGCCGCGAGGAAGGACTGCCGGAAGGTCTTGGTCCGCTTGCGTCCACCCGCCTTCTGGGCCGCCTCCGCCTTCGTCATGGCCGTACCGGCCTGCACGAGCAGTGAGGTGTAGAGAAGTTCGACCGCTTCCAGGTCGGCGTCGAAGCCGACCACGGTGGAGAAGCCGAGGGGTTCGTTCCACACGGCCCGGCAGTGGTTCGCGTCGGCGATCGCGTCGAGCAGGACGGCCTTGGTCTGCTCGTACGGCGCTTCCACCCCGATCCGGCACGCACCCGGCACCGTCGCCGTGTGCGTCCGTACCGCGAGCAGGGCCTCGTCGACGCTGTGCCGCGCCATCAGTTCCTGCGCCTTGGCGGTGAGCGCCTCCGCCTCCTCCGGGAATCCGGTCGCCTCCGCCTTGGCCAGCAGCGCGCGGATGCGGCCGAGCATGCGGGACTCCGGACGCCGGTCCCGCGCGGCCGATCCCGCCGCGCCGGCGGCCTCGGCCACCGCCTCGTCGAGGGATTCGAGCGCGGGCAGGCGCAGCAGCAGCCGGTACAGCTCCAGTACGGCTGTGGCGTGCGAGAAGCGATCGGTGCGGGGCGCGGGCGCGGCGCCGGGTTCGCCGAGGGCGTCGAGCTGGGCGGTCCAGCGGGGTCCTCGGGGCCGGTCGTGCGGCGCCTGGGCGCGGATCAGCCCCGTGACGAGCCGTAGGTGTACGTCGTCCAGTTCGCGCCGGACGATCCGTACGACGTCGGCGGGCTGCCAGCCGCGCCGCCAGGCGTTCGCCACGAACTCCTCGCCCCGCCGGACGAGTTCGGCGTCCGCCGTCGGGTCGACGGCGATCAGGGACGCACCGGTGTCGAGGGCGTCCTCGGTGGTGGCGTACAGGGCGGCCTCAAAGGCGCGGTCGACGGTGCTGGACGTACTCACGGGCCGATGGTGCCATGCCGCGGGGATTCACCCCCAAGCGTCAACTCTTGGTTGACAGTCCCCTGCTGTCAACCTACCGTTGACACATGACGACCAATCCCGGCATCAAGTCATCCGTACGTCTCGACGACCTCATCGCGGCCATCAAGAAGGTCCACGAGGAACCCCTCCAGCAGCTTCAGGACGCGGTGCTCGCGGGTGAACACCTCGGCGACGTGGCGGACCACCTGATCGGCCACTTCGTGGACCAGGCCCGGCGCTCGGGTGCCTCCTGGACGGACATCGGCAAGAGCATGGGCGTCACCCGGCAGGCGGCCCAGAAGCGTTTCGTGCCCAAGGAGTCGGCCGCCCTCGACCCGAACGAGGGCTTCAACCGCTACACGCCCCGCGCCCGCGCCGTGGTGATGGCCGCGCACAACGAGTCCAAGGCCGCGCGCAACGCCGAGGGCCTGCCCGAGCACCTGGTCCTCGGCCTGCTGGCCGAGCCGGGCGGCCTGGCCGCGAAGGCGATCACCGAACAGGGCGTCACCCTGGACGCGGTCCGCGCGGCCGCCGTCGCGGCCCTCCCGCCGGCCGTCGAGGACGCCCCCGAGTTGGTGCCGTACGGCCCGGCGGCCAAGAAGGTCCTGGAACTCACCTTCCGCGAGGCCCTCCGCCTCGGCCACAACTACGTCGGCACCGAGCACCTCCTGCTCGCCCTCCTGGAGCACGAGAACGGCAAGGGCGTCCTCAGCGGCCTCGGCGTCGACAAGACGACCACCGAGCGGTACGTCGCCGACCTGCTGGCGCAGGTCGTGGAAACGCGGCAGGAGGAAGACCGGGAGAAGGACGGCCGGGAGCAGGAGGACGGCGGCCGGGAGCAGGAATCCTCGCCGAAGAGCTGATCCGGTCCGCTGCCGGACCCCGCTGCCGGACCCCGTTGCCGGACCCGTTGCCGGACCCGCTGTCGGGCCCGGTCTCGGAGCTCCGCTCTCGGGCCCGCTGTCAGACCCCCCTGTCACACTCACGTCATGGCCGACCGGTGGGCGCTCTCTCTGGCCGAGGACGGTGGCGTCGACGTCGCCCCCCTCGGCCCGGAGGGGCTGCCCGCCGCTCCGGTGCGACGGGAGGCGGATCCGGCCGAGGCCGTGCGGAGCCGTCCCGGTGTCACCCGGTGGGTGTGGCGGTCCACCGCCGAGGTCCACCCGCGCCTGCTCGCCACGGGGGTGCGAGTGGAGCGGTGCTACGACGTCGAGGCCGCCGAGACTCTGCTGCTCGGCCACGAGGGGCGGCACGGGCAGCCCCGTTCGGCCGCGGCCGCCCTGGCGCGGCTCCGGGGCGGTCCCGTGCCGCCCGACCCGCCGCAGCGCGCGGCCGAGCCGGGCGCGCAGTCGCCCCTCTTCGAACACCGGGGCGCTCACGTCCCACTGGCGGACCTCCTCGCGGTCTACACCGAACAGCAGCGCCGGATCGAGGCCACCGCGCACCCGGACCGGATGCGGCTGCTGGTGGCCGCCGAGTCGGCCGGGATGCTCGTCGCCGCCGAGATGAACCGCACGGGAGTGCCCTGGCGGGCGGACGTGCACCGCGCGGTGCTGCACGACCTGCTCGGCGAGCGGTACGCGGGCGGCGGCGAGCCCCGCAGACTCGCCGAGCTCGCCGACGAGGTGTCCGCCGCCTTCGGTCGCAGAGTCCGGCCCGACCTGCCCGCCGACGTCGTCAAGGCGTTCGCGCAGGCCGGGATCAAGGTCTCCTCGACCCGCCGCTGGGAACTCGAGTCCCTCGACCATCCGGCGGTGAAACCGCTGATCGAGTACAAGAAGCTGTACCGCATCCGGGTCGCCCACGGCTGGTCCTGGCTCCAGGACTGGGTGCGCGACGGCCGCTTCCGGCCCGAGTTCCTGGCGGGCGGGACGGTGACCGGCCGCTGGGTGACCAACGGCGGGGGCGCCCTGCAGATCCCCAAGGTGATCCGCCGCGCGGTCGTCGCCGACCCGGGCTGGCGGCTCGTCGTCGCCGACGCCGCCCAGATGGAGCCGCGCGTCCTCGCGGCGATCTCCCGCGACCCCGGGCTGATGGAGGTGGCCGGCCGGGAGACCGACCTCTACCAGTCGGTGTCCGACCGCGCCTTCTCCGGCGACCGCGCGCAGGCGAAGCTCGCCGTCCTCGGCGCGGTCTACGGCCAGACGTCCGGCGACGGCCTGAAGAACCTCGCCGCCCTCAGACGCCGCTTCCCCCGGGCCGTGGCCTATGTCGACGAGGCCGCCCGCGCCGGCGAGGAAGGCCGGCTCGTACGGACCTGGCTCGGCCGCACCTGCCCGCCCGCGGCCCGCACGACGGACGACGCGGTGGAGGAGGCGGGCATCCCGCTCATGGAGGAGGAACCCGACGCCGCCCGGCAGTGGGCGTCGGGCCACACCTCGACCGACGCCCGCGCGCGAGGCCGTTTCACCCGCAACTTCGTCGTCCAGGGCAGCGCCGCCGACTGGACCCTGCTGCTGCTCGCCGCGCTACGGCAGGCGGTGCGGGACATGGCGGCCGAGCTGGTCTTCTTCCAGCACGACGAGGTGATCGTGCACTGCCCCGAGGACGAGGCGGAGACGGTGGTGAGGGCGATCCGAGAGGCGGCGGAGCTGGCCGGACGGCTGACGTTCGGCCCGACCCCGGTGCGATTTCCGTTCACGACGGCGGTGGTGGAGTGCTACGCGGACGCCAAGTGACCACGGAGGCCGGATTCCCCGGCACGCTCGGGGAGAAGGGTAGGGGCCTGTTCGGAGGCGGGGACCGATTCGCAGACCGGGGCCGCTTCCGAGGCGGGTCTGCGAGTCGGCTCACGGGCGAGTTCGCGGGCGAAGTCGCGGACGAGGTCGTGCGGGGCGTAGCAGCCGTATGCGGTCTCTTCCAGCAGCGACACGACACCTCGACGAGCCGGTCCGACTCGGCCTCCGCGCGGCGTACGTCGATGCCCGCGAGGCGGGCCAGCCGAGCGGCACCGTATCGGGGCAGATCGAGCGCGCCGATGCGGCGCAGGAGGAGAGCCGCGTCCCGGTCGGCCTCACGGGCGGAGGCGGAGAGCGCGTCGTGGGCGACGGCGAGAGAACGGCGAACACTGGGATCGTCGTACTCCAACTGGGCCAGGCGGCTGTCGGCGTAAGCCAGTTGACCGGCCAGGGCTTCGAGGGTGAGGGCCCCGCGCGCGGCCAGCCGGGCGGCGACCACGCGCAGGGCGGGGGGAAGCCGGCCGGTGAGCGTGACCAGGGGGTGACCGGCGTCGAGACCGTCCCGGCCGGAGACCGCGCGCAGCAGCGCGGCACTGTCCTCCCCGGTCATCGGGGCGAGCGGGAAGCGCGCCGCTCCGTCGAGCGCGGTGAGGGGCGAGCGGCTGGTGACGATCACCGCGCACCCCGACCCTGCGGGCAGCAGCGGCCGGACCTGCGCGGCGTTCGCGGCGTCGTCCAGCACCAGGAGCGTGCGGGTCGGCGCGAGCAGCGAGCGCAGCAACACCGCGGCGGAGCCCTGGCGTTCGGGGACGCCCCGGGGTGCGATGCCGAGGTCGTGGAGCAGCGTGCTGAGCGCTTGGGCGGTGGCGAGGGGCGTCCGGCCGGGGGTGGCTCCGTGCAGGTTGACGTAGAGCCGACCATTACAGAAACGTTCCTTCACCTCCTGTGCGACATGCAGCGCGAGCGCGCTCTTGCCGACACCGGCCATACCGCTGATGACCACGACGGAGGGTGCGGAGGAGCCGAGGGAGCCGGAAAAGCCGGGTGAGCCGGGCCCGGGGGCGGCCGCCGTCGTCGACCGCGACCCAGGAGTGAAAGCCCGCCGCAGCTCGTCGCCCACTTCCCCGCGACCGGTGAAGTGAACGGGCGCCACCGGAAGTTGTGCCGGCCGGAGCACCACGGGCAGCAGCGTCCCCGGTCCACCCACCGGCAGCCGAGACTCTGGCCACCGTCGGGCTGGGCCAAGCCCCTCGGTCACCCTCGTCGAAGCCCGCGACCCCAAGACCAACCAGGCCCGCTTCGACTACGCCGCCTCCCGCGTGAACATCGTCCCGCCCACCGAAGCCATCGCCCGCCACGCAAGCAAAATCCTCTCCGCAGTGGGCCTCCACGGCCACAAATACGCCCTCGACGCCATCGTGGCCGCCACCGCACACGCCTCACCCGCCCCCGCGACCGTCCTGACGTCGGACCCCGAAGACCTCCACATGCTGTGCGGCCCCGGCATCCGTGTGATCAAGATCTGACACCGTACGATTCCGGGCCGTCCTCACCCTCCGGCTCGCTGTCGCTCCGCCCGGCTCATCTCCGATCATGGTCTGGCGCTGACCAGCCCGGCGCCGCAGTCATCCGTTCCGCAGCGACCTCAGCCATGCCAGGTCCGCCGCGGCCTGGCGCCGGGCTGTCTGCTCACGGGTGAACAGCTCCTGGGTCTTCGTCAGTACCAGCGTGTACGGGCGCCCCTGTCCCCTGGTCCGGTGGCGCACCGGCAGCTCGGCCGAGTCAATTCCGGAGTGCACGTGGCGTCGGCCCTCCTTCGCCAGCGGCCATTCGAGCACCTTCCGCGACCGGGAGCCGAGGAACTCACCGAGGACATCGCACAGTCCGCAGCCACACCCGGCCCATGCCACCGACCAGTCGTCGGTGGCGCGTGGCGGCCCCTCGCACACCGTGCGGAGTCGGTCCGCGCAGTCCCGCGCGAGCGCGTCGAGCCCCACCCCACCCCACTCGGCCGGTGTGCTCTCCTCCGCGGCGCGGCGCAGCATCGGCATCAGGCACTCGAGCACCGTGTCCCCCGCGTTCGCGAAGGGCAGCCAGGACGGTGTCCCGCAGTTCCTCGTCGGCCGCCGCCAGGAGGTGTCGCAGCGGCAGGGCCAGCTGCTCCAACTGTGCACGGCGGATCTCGGCCAGACCGGTCGTGGTCCACAGCCGCAAACCCCTGTCGACCGTTACCCAGACCCCGGCGGGCAGCAGCCGCACCGCCGTCGCCTCCCCATGGGCGCGCAGCGCCGTACACAGCTGGGGCAGCCGTTCGGTCCACTGATACCGCTGTGGTGGGTGGTGGCGCTCCGATGCGAACCATTCGTCGACGACCCGCCGCATCCACCCTGTTCCGTACCGCGCCGCCGCCTCGGCGAGTGGGCCCGCGAGCTCCGGGGCGAGCGCGTCCACCTGGAACGGCTCCAGCAGCATGGCCGCGGTCTCGGCCGCGTCCAGGCCCACGGCCACCCGCAACGCGCACTCCAGCAGCTCGGGTTGCGGACTGGTGTGCTTCCAGAATGGTGCGAGGGACCGGGCGTGGTCGCGCGCCCGGTCCACGTCGCCCCGCGTGATGCCGGCGCGCAGTTCCTCCAGGGCCCACCGCGTTCCGGCCTCGCCACGGGCGGCGAAGGCCCGCTCACGCGGCCACACGACGACCGCGGCCCGCCGGTACCACCGGTCCAGCGTGTTGCCGTAGTTCCCCATGTAGCCCTCGTACTGGGAGTCGTAGGGCGTCAGATCCGTGCTCGCGGTACTCGCACACACCTCGTAGTCGTGAACCTGCAACGAGATCTGCTCACCGCCGACGCCGTCCGGACCGGTCCACCAGCCCAGGGTGATCTCGTCGTCGATCAGCTCCTGCAGGACGTAGTCCGTGTCCGTGGCGCCGCTCTCCTTCTCATCATCCTCGCCATCCTCGTCGTACCCGTAGTCGTCCCAGGGATCTTCCCCTTCGGGGTAGGCATCCCAGGTCTCTTTCACCTCTGCCAGCGCGAGCACCGATTCACATCCGGCCTGCCCGGCGGCGGCGCGCAGCAGAGCGGCACGTCCCGCATCCGCGCCCTTGAGCCGCTCCCAGCTCAGGCCCCGCTGGGTGTACTCGTGATCGAGCAGGTATACGAGGCGAGTCGGCGGATCCAGCTCGTGGCTGCTGTAACGCAGCTTGGCAGGTGAGCCGAAGTGCCGGTCCAGACTGTGTGCCAGCTCTGCCAGCGGCCCGGACACCCGCTCCGAAGTCTCCTGCTCCGAAGTCTCCTGCTCTGCGAGCAGGTTGAAGGTGAGCGTCACCCGGTACCCGGACCGGACCGGGGTGACCTCGTGACGGCAGTCGGCGTAGAAGGCGACGAGGGTCAGATCCGTCTTCGAGGCGCTGTACGCGCACTTGTGCCCTGCGTGCTCGACGACCAGTTCTCCCCCCGCGTGCGCCGACGGCAGGGAGAGCACCAGCGTGCCCACCATGGCGTCGTCCTTCTCCGAATCCTGATGCGGAAGGAAGAACTGGCCCTTGCCGTACACCAGCATCGCGTGCGGCTCGGCCCGCAGCCGGGTCGCCGCCGGGAGCCCGAGAGCGTCCCGGAAGTCCTCCAGCGCACCGCCCAGCAGCGACGGCCAGGAAGGACCGGCAAGGCTGAAACGATCCGGCGAGATCTGCCAGGTGTCACGCACCCCGGTGTCGCTCAGCGTCTCCTCACCCCGCCCGAACAACGCCGGCCGTGCCACCGAGATCAGCCGCTTCACCTGGGGCGCCCGCAGCGGCAGGCGCACCGGCCCTACTCCGGCCACCTCAAGGTCCAGGCCGGCCACAGGCGCCTCCAGCCGGGCACTGAAAGCCCCTGCCTGCGCCCCGCCGAGCAGCCCGGCCAGCCGTTCCCTCGGTGTCACCATCACACGCCCGCCCTCCGACCCCTGCGTTCTCGGCCCGATCCTACGAACCCGACGGTGCCGCCGGAACCGTACTCGTGGATGGGCCCCGAACGAGGGATCACATCCAGGTCCCGTGAGATGAACCGCAGCGTCTGACGCTAGTCTGCACAGCCGTGAGCGAGTACCAGTACTACGAGTTCCAGGCCATCGACCGGCCGTTGGCCAAGGACGAGCTCGAGCAGGTGCGGGCCCTGTCGAGCCGGGCCCGGATCAGCGTGACGCACTTCGTCAACGAGTACCACTACGGCAACTTCCGCGGCGACGAGCGCAAACTGATGGAGCGGCTCTACGACGCCCACCTGTACTTCGCCAACTGGGGCTCTCGGCGCCTGATGCTGCGCCTGCCCGCCACGCTGCTGCCCGCTCGCAGCGCCGAACCGTACTGCATGGAAGGCGCCTTGACCTGCTGGACCAGGAAAGGGCACCTGCTGCTCGACTTCTCCTACGAGGCCGAGGACGGCGGCGAGTGGGACTTCGAGACCTCCTTCACCCTCGCCTCGTTCACCACCCTGCGCACCGAACTCGCCGGGGGCGACCTGCGTCCCCTCTATCTGGCCTGGCTCTCCGCACTCACCCGCTGGGAGCTGGAGGAGGACGTCGACGAGGACGATTACACCTCTGCCATCGAGCCGCCCGTACCCGCCGGCCTCGCCCACCTCACCGGTCCTCAGCAGGCCTTGGCGGACTTCCTGCGCATCGACCCGCACCTGCTGACCGCTGCTGCCCGCGCCGGCGGCGCCGCTCCTTCGCAGGCGATCGACAAGGACGCTCTCGCCGCCTGGATCCGCGCCCTGCCGCAATGTGAGAAGGACGCCCTGCTGCTGGACGCCGCGCTGGGCACCGCCCCACAGCCGGGCCCCGCACTGCTGGCCCGCCACCGCGCCGCGTCCCGCGGTGCGGCAGAACCGTCCACCGCCACCCGGCGACGCTCGGCCGCGGAACTCCTCGACGCCGCCCATGAGGTGCGCAGCGAGCACACCCGGCAGCAGGAGCAGGCCCTTGCCCAGGCCCGCCGAGCCGAACAGCGGGGCCGTGAGAGCCATCTGGACCGCCTGGCCGGGAACGCCGAGCAAGCCTGGCAGGACATCGCCCACCTGATCGGGCAGAAGCAGCCCGGCCCCTACGACGCCGCCGTCACCCTCTTGAAAGATCTCCGCGAGGTCCACGACCGGGCGGGCACCTACGAGGAGTTCGCCCGGCGCCTGCACGACCTGCGCGATCAGCACCGAGGCAAGTCCTCACTGATGCGGCGCTTCACCGATGCCGGGCTGACGGCCCGCTGAGGCACGCTCAGATGTGGTCACGCGGGCCCTCGGCCAGGAGGCGGAGGGCGGCGAGGGCGGCCGGGCGGCCGGTGGCGGACAGGGAGATCAGGGCGTCGATGGACCGTTCCCGCTCGTCGAGGTAACCGAGTTCGCGGCCGGTATGCCAGAACCTCCACAGCAGCCGCTCGGTGTCCTTCGCCTCCATCGCGGTGCCGTCGCCGTGGGTGAAGCCCAGAGCAAGCACCGGATGCACAACATCACGCAGGTCCTCGCGTAGCCGGGGCTCCGCCCACAGCACGCACAGGGCGGACTCGGCCACCTGCCGCTCAGCCGCGGTGGTGCCGAGCCAGGCCAGGGCGGCCGTGTGCTGGCGCAGTTGGTGGTCCGTCAGCTGGGTGCGGCCGACGGGTGAAAGCTTGAGCGTACGGTGGCGTTTAGTCACCAGCCGGTGAGTGCGGGCGAGTTCGTGCAGGTGAGCCAGTTGGAACAGGTCCGCCTCCGAGCGCGGCCCCTTGCCGATCGGGTACCAGTGCGGGTAGCGGGCGAAAGCGGCTGCCACGAGTTCCCGCGGCAGGTAGCCGGCCTGGGTCAGGGTGACGCCGTCACCGATCTGCTCCAGCAGCCACCGCAGCGGCTCCGCCGTGTCCACGGGTGCCGCGGCAGACTCCTCCAGGGCGGGCAGGACGGCGGCGAGCAGGGCGCGGCGCTCAGCCGGCGGCGCCTCGGCCCACGACTCACGCCGTTCGCGGCGCACGGCCTCCAGCGGGGTGCGGCCCTCGAATGCGGACTGCGCGGTGGTGAGCCAGTGCTGGACGAGCCGTCGGCGCGCGGCCGGGAACGCACGCACGTCCGGGTTGAGCTCGCCCTCGTCCAGGGCCTGCTCCAGTCGACGTTCGAGGTTGGTACGAGCCAGCGCTTCCTGGATGCCCATGACCTGACCCCAGCTCAGCTCGGGTACATCCGGCGGGGTCGTGGGCGAGGCGGCCGCGGCCTTGCGGTAGGCCGCGAAGCCCGCCGCCTCGGAGCGCTGCCAGGCCGCCAGCACCTGTGCGGTCGTCGCGCTCGTGCACACCGCGGCGGCCCGAACCCGGCCGACGCCGGTCAGCAGATCGGCCAGGACGGCGGCGGCCCGCTGCTGCTCAGATGTGTCCGCGTGCCACGTGCGGGGCAGCTCGTACCAGCAGAAGCGTTCGACCTCGGCCGCCGAGAGCGCGACGAGCGGGTCACCGTCGGGCACCAGCCGGCCCAGCAGGCGCTGTGCCATTGCCTTGTCCGCCGTCAACGCCACCGTCACCTCCGCCGCACTCCGGCCCATCTGCCGATCCTCCCACTGACGGGGTTCCCGTGCGTGCGCGACGCTGCGGCAGGAACCTCACCAGTGACATCGCCCTCGGCAGCCAGGGGTGCCCCAGCTTGTCGGAACAGCACAAGCCCTACGCCGCCGACCACCCTCCAAGGCACCTCAAACCCTCGCCTCCCCAAGGGGCGGCGAGGGGGTTCTCACGTGCCGTCACGCATGCTTGCCCACCGACTGTCCACCGGAACACCCACCTGCACGGCCAACCGAAGAACTCAGTGCGCCAGAACCGCAGGTCAAAGCCTTGTCACGACTCGTCGGCAACAGGGAGCGAACCCACCACCTACGCGTTGCGACACACAGACCACAAGTGTCCGATCTGCTCGAATTCCAAGGTCAATCAAATCCGGCCGAGATCGACCTCAACTGGGAAGGGCGCCGAAACCTTGACGACACCGGTGAACACGTCTCCGTTCAGGTAGGCCCTCGTCGCCGGGTCGAGAACATAGGTGTACACCAGCGGAACTCCGGTCGCGGCTTGCTCGACCCGCCAGTAGAAAGCAATGCCGGAGTTGGCGTACTGATCCGTTTTCACAACCCGATCGGTGGTCTCCGATCCCGGCGATACAACCTCCACGACCAGCAGCACGTGCTCCGGACGGGTGGGCGCGATGTCAATCGTGTCCGCGCGGTACACAACGACATCCGGGCGCCGATTCGTGAGCGGAACGTCCTGGAGGCGGACGTCGAAGTCGGTGTCGGCGTTCCCATCGGGCCCCGCAGCGGCCTCCAGGGCATTCGCCAGGATCCGAGCGAGCCGATTGTGGCGCTTGGACGAACTGGGACTCAAAACGACCATCCCGTCCACAATCTCGATCCCCGCACACTGCTCCTCGGTCCAGGAGTCGTACTGCTCCGCCGTGATCTGCTCGTGCATCCACGCAGGGGCTGCCGTCTCGGCAGTCATGACGCACCTCCCGGACACCATGCGAGCGGGCCCGATCCCGCTGAGTTCAGCGTACTGTCCCAGCTCCTCCTGCACTCTGGACGGCCGCGTGCCGCGTCACGCCCCAAAAAAAGCAAAAGCCCCAGGTCACGGCGAGTGAGTCCTGAGGCTTTCACAGAGCCGCCTTCGGGATTCGAACCCGAGACCTACGCATTACGAGTGCGTTGCTCTGGCCATCTGAGCTAAGGCGGCGCACGCTGCTGACACCATGGTGCGATCAGCGACGCCGGTAAGTCTACACAGTTTCGGATGGTGCTTCGTACCGGCCCCGGAGGCGGGCGCGGGGGCCTGCCTCCGGGGTGGGCGCACCCGCTATGAGCAGCGCTTTCCGTCCGCGGGCGGGGTGCCGTCGACGAGGTAGGTGTTGATCGCGGAGTCGATGCAGGCGCTGCCCCGGCCGTAGGCGGTGTGGCCGTCGCCCTCGTAGGTGAGGAGGCGGGCCGAGGCGAGCTGGCCGGCCAGGGCCTCCGCCCAGCGATAGGGGGTCGCGGGGTCGCGCGTGGTACCGACGACGACGATCGGCGCCGCGCCCTTCGCCTCGATGCGCTGGGGCTCACCCGTGGCGGCGACGGGCCAGTACGTGCAGTTCAGGGCGGCCCAGGCGAAGCCCTCGCCGAAGACCGGGGACGCCTTCTCGAAGTCGGGGAGCGCGTCCCTCACCTGGTCCGGGGAGTCGAAGGCGGGCGGAAGGTCCAGGCAGTTCACGGCGGCGTTGGCGAACATCAGGTTGGCGTACTCGCCGTCGGCGTCACGTTCGTAGTAGCTGTCGGAGAGGGCGAGGAGTCCGGCGCCGTTGTTCTCCTTCATCGCCGCCGTCAGGGCCTTGCGCAGGAGCGGCCAGGCGCCCTCGTCGTACATCGCGGCGATCACACCGATGGTGGCCAGCGACTCGGTGAGCTCACGGCCGCCGGCGTCACCGGCGGGGACCGGCTGGGCGTCGGTCTTGGCGAAGAACTCCTTCAGGTTCCTGCCGGCCTCTTCGGGGCTGGTGTTCCGGCCGCCGAGCGGGCAGTCGCTCTGCCGTACGCAGTCCTTCGCGAAGGCCGTGAACGCCGTGTCGAAGCCCGCCGTCTGCTCGATGTTGAGCTGCCGCGCGGACAGGGAGGGGTCCAGGGCGCCGTCCAGCACCAGCCGGCCCGTCCGGTCCGGGAACAGCCCCGCGTACGTCGCCCCGAGGAATGTCCCGTAGGAGGCGCCGACGAAGTTCAGCTTCTCGTCGCCCAGCGCCGCCCGCACGATGTCCATGTCCCGGGCCGCCTCGATGGTGGACACGTGGCGCAGCAGCTTCGGCGCGTCCGTCCCGCAGCCCTCGGCGAACTTCCGGTACGCGGCGACCAGCGTGTCCACCTCCTTCGCGTCGTCCGGCGTGAAGTCCGTCTGCGTGTACGCGTCCATCTCGGGGCCGTCCAGGCATTCGACGGGCTCGCTGCGGGCCACGCCCCGCGGGTCCACGGCCACCATGTCGTAGCGGGCGCGCACCTCCTTCGGGTAGCCGATGCCCGCGTGCGCCTGGAGGTAGTCGATCGCCGACCCGCCCGGTCCGCCGGGGTTGACCAGCAGGGAGCCCAGTCGCTCCCCCGGGCCCGTGGCCTTCTTGCGGGACACGGCGAGGCGGACGTCGCCGGCGGACGGGTCCGCGTAGTCGAGCGGGGCCTTCAGCGTGGCGCACTGGAAGCCGGGCACTCCGCAGTCGCGCCAGGCCGGCTTCTGCTCGTAGTACGGCGTGAGCGCCCTGGGCGTGGAGCGGGGCAGGGCGGCCAGCACCGCCTCCGCCTCCCCCTTCGCCGCCGAGCTCGTGGAACTCGTGGTGCTCGCCGTGCTTCCGGAGGAGCAGCCGGAGACCAGGAGCGCGGCGGCGGCGAGCAGCGTGGCTCCGGTACGGGTCCTGCGGAGGGTGCGCCTTGTGTACATGCTGCGAGCGTAACTCTGCGCGATGAGGCGAGTGCGGTGGGTGCGTGTCGTGCGTCGTGCGAGTCGCGATTTTCGGGCTACGGGATGCGGTTTTCGGATGCGGATGCGGGATTTCGGGTTCGGGTTCGGGGTCGGGGTCGGGGTCAGCCTGCTCTGAGGGCCATCGTCATCGCCTCCACTGCCAGGAGCGGGGTCACGTTGCGGTCGAGGGCGTCGCGGCAGGCGGCGATGGCCTCGAGGCGGCGGAGTGTGGATTCGGGGGAGTTGCCCCGGGCCAGGCGCTCCAAGGCGTCCTCCGCGTTGGCGATGGCCACGCGGGACCCGAGCTGGAGGGCGAGGACGTCACGGTAGAAGCTGGTGAGGTCGGTCAGGGCCACGTCGAGGCTGTCCCGCTGGGTACGCGTTCTGCGGCGCTTCTGCATGTCCTCCAGGTCCTTGACCACGCTCGCGGTGCCGCGCGGCAGCCGACCGCCCTGCGCCGCGCCGAGTGCCGCCTTCAGCTCGTCGGTCTCCTTGGTGTCCCTCTGCTCGGCCAGCTGTTTGGCGTCCTCGGCGGCGGCGTCGACGAGTTCCTGAGCCGCCTTGAGCGCGCTCCCGATGTCCTCGACGCGCAGCGGCAGCTTCAGTACGGCGGCGCGGCGCTCGCGGGCGGCCGGGTCGGTGGCCAGCCGGCGGGCCCGGTCGACGTGCCCCTGGGTGGCGCGGGCCGCGGCCGCGGCGACGTCCGGCTCGATGCCCTCACGGCGTACGAGCAGGTCGGCCACGGCGTCCACGGAGGGCGTGCTCAGGTTGAGGTGGCGGCAGCGGGAGCGGATCGTCGGCAGGACATCCTCGACGGAGGGGGCGCAGAGCAGCCAGACCGTGCGGGAGGCGGGCTCCTCGACGGCCTTGAGGACGGCGTTGGCGGAACTCTCGTTCAGCCGCTCGGCTTCCTCGACGAGGATCACCTGCCAGCGGCCGTTCGCCGGTGCGGTGAACGACTTGCGGACGGTGTCCCGCATGTCGCGCACCAGGATCATCGCGCCGACGGCGGTGATCGTGCTCACGTCGGCGTGGGTACCGATCAGGGCGGTGTGGCAGCCGTCGCAGAATCCGCAGCCCGGGGAGCCGCCGAGCGCTCGGTCGGGGCTGACGCACTGCAACGCGGCGGCGAAGGCGCGCGCCGCCTGGTTGCGCCCCGCGCCGGGCGGCCCGGTGAACAGCCACGCGTGGGTCATCTTCGACGCCGTCGGCGGTGGGGCGCCGGCCGCCGCGGCCGTGACGAGGGCGTCGGCGTCCCGTGCGGCGGCGGCGAGCTGGTCGCTCACCCGCTGCTGCCCGACGAGGTCGTCCCACACGGTCATGGGTCACGCCGCCCTTCCGTCATGCCTGTCATGTCCGCCACGTTCGCCACTCATTGTCCACTGACTGATTCCGATGACTGGTTCCCATGACTGGATCTCTTGCCCGAAACCATTGTGGGGGTGACCACTGACAGTTCCGGACCAGTTCCGGACCAGTCCCGGGACCGGTCCGGGATCGGCCCGGGGAACGGCGCTGGGCGGGGGCCGTCGTTCTGCCCCCGCCCAGCATCGGCACCCCGGTGGACCGCCGCCCGTGTCAGCGGCGCCGTCCCTTGCCCTTGCCCCGGCCGCCCTCGTCGGGTTCACCCGATTCGCCTTGCTCGTCATCGCGCGAGCCCAGCAGTTCGTCCGCCAGGGTCGGCAGGTCGTCCAGCGGGGTCTCCTCGGCCCAGTCCGAGCGCTGCCTGCGCCGGTCCGGCATGTTCTCGAGGTCGACCCGGGGCAGCTCCCGCGTACTGGTCACCTCGTCGTCGTCCTGGGTGACCGCGGGAAGCACCGCCGTCTCCTCCGTGGCGCTCGGCGGCGGTACGGCCGGCAGTACCTCGGTCTCGTCGGCCGCCCCCGGCGCAACCGACACCTGCGGCAGCTCGGTCGTCACCTCGGTCTCGGACGGCTGGGAGGACCTGGTCCAGCCGGACTGTCCCTCGCTCCCGCCCCGCGCGGAGTCACGCCCGCCCTTGCGGAACCGGCCCGAGGACTCGCCGGAGCCCGGCCCGCCCTCTCCGGCCGCGTCGCCCGTCACCTTGGGCAGCACCGCCGTCTCGTCCGCCGCAGCCGACCCGCTCGCCGCGTCCGAACCGCCAGACGCGTCCGACCCCCGCGACGCGTCCGGCCTGCTCCTCGCAGCCGACCCGCTCGACGCGTCCGACCCACGTGCCGCGCTGGCCCAGCTCACCGTGGTGGGCCCTGCCTCCGCCGCGGCCGCGGCCTGTTCCGCGAGGCGTCGGGCCTCCTCGGCCCGCCGCAGTGCCTCCTCGGCCTTGCGCTGCTTCTCCAGGCGCAGCGCCTCGGCCTCGGCGCGCAGCCGCTCCTCCTCCTCGGCCTGCTTGCGGCGACGCTCCTCCTCCGCCTTGCGGCGGGCTTCCGCCTCCGCGCGCGCCTTCTCCTCGGCGAGGAGCCGCTGCCGCTCCTCCTCGGCACGGCGGGCGGCCTCCTCGGCGCGCTGCCGGGCCTCCTCCGCCTGCCGTTCGGCCTCGCGCCGCTGCGCCTCCTCCAGCTCGCGCCGCTTGCGTTCCTCCTCCTCGGCACGCAGCCGCGCCAGCTGCGCCTGGCGCTCGCGCTCCAGGCGCTCCTCCTCGGCCTTGCGCGCCGCTTCCTCCTCCGCCTTGCGGCGGGCCTCCTCCTCGGCCTTGCGCCGGGCTTCCTCGATGGCCTCGAGCTCGGCCTCGGAGAGCGGCAGCACCTGGTCGAGCCGGTGCCGGATGACCGTACCGACCGCGTCCGGTTCCTGACCGGCGTCGACGACCAGGTACCGGCCGGGGTCGGCCGCGGCCAGTGTGAGGAAACCGGCCCGCACGCGCGCGTGGAACTCGGCGGGCTCCGACTCCAGCCGGTCCGGCGCTTCGGTGAACCGCTCGCGCGCGGTCTCCGGTGCCACGTCGAGGAGCACGGTGAGGTGCGGTACGAGGCCGTCGGTGGCCCAGCGGTTGATGCGGGCGATCTCGGTGGGCGACAGGTCGCGCCCGGCACCCTGGTAGGCCACCGAGGAGTCGATGTACCGGTCGGAGATGACGACCGCGCCGCGTTCCAGGGCGGGCCGTACCACCGTGTCGATGTGCTCGGCGCGGTCCGCCGCGTACAGCAGGGCCTCCGCGCGGTGGGACAGTCCGGCGCTCGAGACGTCCAGCAGGATCGACCGCAGCCGCTTGCCGACCGGCGTCGCTCCCGGCTCACGCGTGAGCACGACTTCGTGGCCCTTGTCCCGGATCCACTCGGCGAGGGCCTCGGCCTGGGTGGACTTCCCGGCCCCGTCGCCGCCTTCCAGGGCGATGAAGAAGCCGGTGCCCGCCATTGCGGGATCGGGGTCGTCGCCGCCGAGCAGCGCGTCCCGGAGGTCGTGGCGCAGCGGCACCCCGGAACGGTCGTCGACCTTGGCCAGGACGAGCGCGGCCACCGGCAGCAGCAGCGCGCCCACCAGCATCAGCGTGAACGCGGCACCGCCGTGCGCGAAGACGAACCGGCCGCTCTCCAGCCGGTGCGGTCCGATGCCCGCCACCACCAGCGGGGCGAGCACCGCGCCGAGGGCCACGCAGAGGCGGACGACCGCGTGCAGGTGCTCCGTCGTACGGGCCCGCCGCTGGTCCTCGGTCTCCTGGTCGAGCAGGGTGTGCCCGGTGTTGGCCGCCGTGCCCGCACCGACACCGGCCAGCGCGGCGATCAGCAGCACGCTGGTGACGTCGGGTACGAGTCCGGCGGCGAGCAGCGCGACGCCGGTCCAGGCGAGCGCCAGCGCGAGCAGCCGGCGCCGCGACAGCGACGGCAGCAGGGCCGGCGCGGTCCGTATGCCGATGACGACACCGCCGGTCAGCGCGGCCACCAGCAGGCCGTACAGCACGGGCCCGCCGCCCAGGTCCTTGGCGTGCAGCACGAACACCGCGACGGCGGCCGACACCGCGGCGGCCACGGACGCGGAGGCGAGCACCAGCAGCGGCATGGCGCCGGTGCGGCCCTTGTCGGAGCCGGAACCGGAGCCGGCGGTGCTCTTCGGGCGGCGCAGCCCCTCCAACGGCGACCGGGCGCGCGGGGTGCGCGTACCGGGCAGTTCGAGGAACGTCACCAGGGACAGCGAGGCGGCGAACAGTCCGGCCGCGACATACGAGGCGAGCGCCGCCTGGTGCTGCTCGAACCAGTCGATGCCCGTGCCCAGCAGGTTGTTGAGGAGTCCCGCGACGACGAGGGTGAGGGCCGCGGCCGGCACCGCCACGAAGCCCGTGCGCAGCGACAGGCGGCGCAGCGCGTCCATGTGGTCCGGCAGCGGCCGCACCGTCGCGCCCTCCAGGGGCGGGGCGGGCAGCAGTGCGGGCGCCGCGCTCTCGCGGCAGACCGTCCAGAACCGTTCGGCGACCGACGTCACGAAGGCGGTGACGAGGATCAGGGCAAGCGCGTCGTCGGGCGTCCAGTCGATCCACAGCGGCGCGACGATGAGCAGGGCCGCCCGCAGTCCGTCCGCGGCGACCATGGTCCAGCGGCGGTCCAGTGGGCCGCCCGGGGAGGTGAGCGAGGTGAGCGGGCCGAGGAGGACGGCGCCGAACAGCAGCGTCGCGAGGATCCGTACCCCGAAAACGGTCGCCACTGCGAACGCCACGCCCCGGGAGCCGCCGCCGAACGATTCTTCGGCGATCGCCGCCTGGAGAGCGAGGAGCACCAGCACCAGGAGGGCGAGGATGTCGCCGACGCCACCTACGAGCTGCGCGCTCCAGAGGCGTTTCAGCTGCGGGCGGCGCAGCAGGGCACGGACCGCGCGCTCGCGGGAGTCCGCGACCAGGGCGTCGTCGGGGGCCGTTTGAGGGGCCGTTGGCGGCTCGGATCGCGTCATGCGTTCAGCCTATCGGCCCGCGCCAACACCTCGGGCCTCTATCTTGACATGCACACGTCCCGACATCGAAGTGTTGCCGGGACGTTCGCATTCCGAACCCTCGCGAAGATCCACATCGAGGAACGGGCAGGTCCAGAGGGTTCCGCGGGAGCTTCGCCGGAGTTCCCGGAGCCCCGAGGGCCCCGAGAACTCCCACGCCGTCATCAGGATCCTGAAGGTCCCTCAGTCCTCGGCGCCGGTACCGTTCGAGGCGGCCGTCGCCTTCTTCGCGGCGGCGGCCTTCGCCGCAGTGGCCGTGGACGTCGTCGTCTTCCGCGCCGCCGCCGTCGTCTTCGCGGCGGTCGTGGTCTTCTTCGCCGCGGTCTTCTTGGCGGCCGCCGTCTTCTTCGCCGGAGCCTTCTTGGCGGCCGTCTTCTTGGCGGCCGACTTGGCCGGGGCCTTCTTGGCCGTCTTCTTGGCGGGTCCCTTGGCGCGCTTCTCGGCGAGCAGCTCGAACCCGCGCTCCTGGGTGATCGCCTCGACGCTGTCGTCGGAGCGCAGGGTCGCGTTGGTCTCGCCGTCGGTGACGTACGGGCCGAAGCGGCCGTCCTTCACCACGACCGGCTTGCCGCTGACCGGGTCCTCGCCCAGCTCCTTCAGCGGCGGCTTGGCCGCGGCCCGGCCACGCTGCTTGGGCTGGGCGTAGATCGCCAGCGCCTCCTCCAGCGTGATCGTGAAGAGCTGTTCCTCGGACTGCAGCGACCGCGAGTCGGTGCCCTTCTTCAGATACGGCCCGTACCGGCCGTTCTGCGCGGTGATCTCCACGCCCTCGGCGTCGGTGCCGACCACGCGCGGCAGCGACATCAGCTTCAGCGCGTCCTCGAGCGTCACCGTGTCCAGGGACATCGACTTGAAGAGGGAGGCCGTGCGCGGCTTGACCGCGTTCTTGCCGGTCTTCGGGGTGCCCTCGGGAAGGATCTCCGTGACGTACGGGCCGTAGCGGCCGTCCTTGGCGACGATCGGGTGGCCCGTCGCCAGGTCGGTGCCCAGTTCGAAGTCACCGCTCGGCTTGGCGAGCAGCTCCTCGGCGAACTCCACCGTCAGCTCGTCGGGTGCCAGTTCCTCGGGGACGTCGGCGCGCTGGTGGTTCTCGGAGTCCTTCTCGCCGCGCTCGATGTACGGGCCGTAGCGCCCGACCCGCAGCACGATGCCGTCGCCCACCGGGAACGACGACACCTCGCGCGCGTCGATCGCGCCCAGGTCGGTCACCAGTTCCTTGAGGCCGCCGAGGTGGTCCCCGTCACCGTTGCCCGCCTCGGCCGCACCGCTGCCGCCCGCCGGGAAGTCGCTGTCGGGGGCGCTCTCGCCGAAGTAGAACCGCCTGAGCCACGGCACGGACCGCGCCTCGCCGCGCGCGATGCGGTCGAGGTCGTCCTCCATGCGGGCGGTGAAGTCGTAGTCGACAAGCCGGCCGAAGTGCTTCTCCAGCAGGTTGACGACGGCGAAGGAGAGGAAGGACGGCACGAGGGCCGTGCCCTTCTTGAACACGTAGCCGCGGTCGAGGATCGTGCCGATGATCGACGCGTACGTCGAGGGGCGGCCGATCTCCCGCTCCTCCAGCTCCTTGACCAGCGACGCCTCGGTGTAGCGGGCCGGAGGCTTGGTGGCGTGGCCGTCGGCCGTGATCTCCTCGGCGGTGAGGGCGTCGCCCTCGGAGACCTGCGGCAGCCGGCGCTCGCGGTCGTCGAGTTCGGCGTTCGGGTCGTCCGCGCCCTCGACGTAGGCCTTCAGGAAGCCGTGGAAGGTGATGGTCTTGCCGGACGCGGTGAACTCGACGTCCCGTCCGTCGGCCGTCGTGCCACCGATCTTCACGGTGACGGAGTTGCCGGTGGCGTCCTTCATCTGGGAGGCGACGGTCCGCTTCCAGATCAGCTCGTAGAGCCGGAACTGGTCGCCGGTCAGGCCGGTTTCGGCAGGGGTACGGAAGCGGTCGCCGGAGGGGCGGATCGCCTCGTGCGCCTCCTGCGCGTTCTTCACCTTCCCGGCGTAGGTGCGCGGCTGCGGCGGCAGGTAGTCGGCGCCGTACAACTGCGTGACCTGGGTGCGGGCCGCGGTGATCGCCGTCCCGCTCAGCGTCGTCGAGTCCGTACGCATGTAGGTGATGTAGCCGTTCTCGTACAGCTTCTGCGCGATCTGCATCGTGGGCTTCGCACCGAAGCCGAGCTTGCGGCTCGCCTCCTGCTGAAGCGTCGTCGTACGGAACGGGGCGTACGGCGAGCGGCGGTACGGCTTGGACTCGACGGACCGCACGGAGAACCGGGTGTTCTCCAGGGCGGCGGCCAGGGCACGGGCGTTCGCCTCGTCGAGCTGGAGGGTGTTCGCGTTCTTCAGCCGGCCCAGGGAGTCGAAGTCGCGGCCCTGCGCGACGCGCCTGCCGTCGACGGTCTGCAGGCGGGCGAGCAACGAGGACGGGTCGGAGGCGCCTGCCCGTCGCCCACCGCCACCCTCGAACGAAGTCGCTTCGCTCCCCTCGAATTCGGCACGGCCCGTGGAAAAGGTGCCGGTCAGGTCCCAGTACTCGGCGGAACGGAACGCGATGCGCTCGCGTTCCCGCTCGACGACGAGCCGGGTGGCAACGGACTGGACACGGCCGGCGGACAGCCGGGGCATGACCTTCTTCCACAGGACCGGCGAGACCTCGTAGCCGTAGAGACGGTCGAGGATGCGACGGGTCTCCTGGGCGTCGACCAGCTTCTGGTTGAGCTCGCGCGGGTTGGCCACGGCCGCGCGGATCGCGTCCTTGGTGATCTCGTGGAAGACCATCCGCTTGACCGGGATCTTCGGCTTGAGCACTTCCTGCAGGTGCCAGGCGATGGCCTCGCCCTCGCGGTCCTCATCGGTGGCGAGGAAGAGTTCGTCGGATTCCTTCAGCAGGTCCTTGAGCTTCTTGACCTGGGCCCGCTTGTCGGCGTTGACCACATAGATCGGCTGGAAGTCATGGTCGACGTCCACACCGAGACGGCGAACCTCACCGGTGTACTTCTCGGGCACCTCCGCGGCGCCGTTGGGAAGGTCGCGAATATGTCCGACGCTCGCCTCGACGATGTAGCCAGGGCCGAGATAGCCCTTGATCGTCTTCGCCTTGGCAGGCGACTCGACGATGACGAGTCGGCGGCCGCCCTTCGCGGTCTCGCTGGTCGGGGACAACTTCGCTCTTCTCTCCGGATCGACGCTGGGGCCTCCCCGGGCTGTCGTCCCGGGGTCGGGTCTGTACTCACGGTTCGTGACGCTGCGGAGTGTGACGGTACATCCCACCCCCGTGTCAAACGGGAAAAGCCCGCAACGGCCACTCGAACGGTAACCCGACTTGCACCGTTCCTGCCGCCCGGACCGTCCAGACCCTGCCCGCCCCTATGCGGAGCGCGACCTCCCGATTACCGGAATCCCCTGTTCGCCCGCGATGCTCAGAGCCAGGTGAAACACCACACCCCGGCGACGAGGGAGATCAGCGAGACGAGGCTCGCGACGGTGACCGAGGCGACCGGGCTCACACCCTGGGCCACGGGGCGATGCCGACGGACGCTGGTCGCGATCCAGGCCAACAGCCCGCCCCCGAACAGGCAGAACACCATCCCCGCGAAGATCGCCGGTCCGTTCTCCATGGTCTCCCGAGCCCTTCTTCCCGGCCGCTGATGCCGGGTCCGGGGTGAGGCTGGCACGCGCGAGCGGCGGGAAGGCGAACCGGAAGTGAACGCGGGGGCCACGTGGACGGGTGCGACGGCGGCCGGCCCTCGGTGAGGTGTCCGAAACCACTCGAAACTTGGCGAACCCACCGCCCTCCCGAGCCCCTGCCCCACCTTCGCCACCTTCCCGAGCCCCTGCCACGCCTTCACCGGCCTCCGGACCCACACGCTCCGCCGCCCCCCAGGACTCACGCGCCCCTGCCGGCCTTCAGGGCCCAGGCGCCCCACCGGCCTCAGGACTCGTGTTCCTCCGCGGATCTCAGGGCCGGCAGGCCCGCCCCGTCACTTCACCGGCTCCAGGAAGCCCTGCTCCACGAGCAGCCGGATCTGGGCCGGTGTGCGGTCGCGCAGCAGGACCGGGTCCTCGCCGAGCAGCTGGGCGATGGCGTCGAGGATGCGGCCCGCGCTCATCGTGCCGTCGCTCACACCCGCGAAACCGGCACCGATGGTGTCCACCCGGGTGGCCCGGCGCATGCCGCGGTTCTGGCGCAGCACCACATGCTCCGGGTCCTCCGCGCCGGGCAGCCCGACCTGCTCCTGCACCACCTCGGCGGCCAGCTTGAAGCGCGCTTCGAGCAGCGCGGCGTCGTCGTGCGCACGGAGGTGGCCGAGCCGCTCGAAGTGGGCCCGCACCGTGTCCCCGAGCGGCTGCTCGACCGGATGCGGCCATTCCTCCACCGTGACCGACGGCCGGTCGGCACCCGTCCTGCGCAGCGTGATCCAGCCGAAGCCGACCGCCTTCACGCCGCGCGCCTCGAACTCGTCCAGCCAGGCGTCGTACCGTGCCCGGTACTCGGCCGTGTCACCGCGGTGGTCTCCGGCGTCCCGCAGCCACAGCTCGGTGTACTGAGTGACGTCCTGCACCTCACGCTGCACGATCCAGGCGTCGCACCCACGAGGCACCCACGACCTGAGCCTGTCCTGCCAGTCCTCCCCTTCGACGTGCTGCCAGTTGGCGAGGAACTGCGCGAACCCGCCGTCGCCGAGCCGTTCCCCCGCCTCCTGAACGAGCGTGCGGCACAGATCGTCCCCGCCCATTCCGCCGTCGCGGTAGGTGAGCCGCGCGCCCGGCGAGATCACGAAGGGCGGATTGGACACGATCAGGTCGTACTTCTCGTCCGCGCGGACGGGCTCGAACAGCGACCCCTCCCGCAGATCGGCGGCCGGGACCCCGGAGAGGGCCAGGGTGAGCGCGGTGATGTGCAGCGCGCGCGGGTTGACGTCGGTGGCCGTCACGCGCGTGGCGTGCCGAGTGGCGTGCAGCGCCTGGATGCCGGAACCGGTACCGAGGTCCAGCGCGGAGGCGACGGGCGTGCGGACGGTGATGCCGGCCAGGGTCGTGGACGCGCCGCCGACGCCGAGGACGACGCCCTCGTGCGCACTGCCGATGCCGCCCGCACCGCCGACCGCGCACCCGAGGTCGGACACGATGAACCAGTCCTCGTCCGCGGGCCCGCCGTACGGTCGTACGTCCACGGTCGCGACGACGTCGTCCTCGCCGGCGCGCGTCAGCCACCCGTCCTCCAGACAGGCGTCGACGGGCAGCACATCCACCACGCGCGCGTGCGGCACGGGTTGCTGCAACAGGAACAGGCGTACGAGCTTTTCCAGCGGGGTGTCCCCGCGCGTGGCCCGGAAGGCGGGCACGGTCTCGCTGCGGGCCAGCGCCGCGTACGCGGGGGCGCCGAGCAGCTCGAGCAGTCCGTCGGCGGTGAAGGAGGCCCCGAGCAGCGCGTCCCGGAGGCGGGCGGCGGTGTCGGGACGGTCGGACGAGGGCAGGGGCGGCAGGCCGGGGTTACTCACACCCCCATTGTGGCCGCCGCCCGCACCCCGCGCGTGTCGTGACCACCGCGGCGGTGGCGGTCCCAGGGGCCGCGGGGTGGGGGCGGCTGTGCGCTGTCGCGCCGTCAGCCCGTCGTGGCCTGCGCCGAACCGGTGGCCGTCTTGCAACTGGCCTGCCGGGCCATCGCCTCGCCGACCTCGCCCTCCTCCAACGTCTTGAGGGCGTCGTTGCCGCTCTTGCTGAGTTTGTCCAGCTCGGTGGCGATGTCCTTCAGGCCGTCGGCGAACTTCGCCTGGTCGCCCGTGTCGAGCCCGTCGACCTGCTTCTTCAGAGAGGCGTACGACGCGGCGATGCTGTTGAGCTCCTTGACCGCGTCCGTCTGCTTCTTCTCGCCGTTCTCGACGTCCGGCGCCCCCGCCTTGGTCACGGCCGCACCGATCGCCTTGTAGGCGTCGGACATGTCCTGGAAGGCTTTCGAGTCGGTCTTCTGGACCTCTTCCGGGGTGCTGTTGTCCGAGGTCTCCTTCTGGATCGCGGCATTGGCGGCCTGGATCCTCTTCGCCTGCGGCTGCACCGCGCCGCAGACCTGGTCCGCCCAGGAGTTCAGCTTCTCGTTGTTGTCGTCACTGCTGCCGCATCCCGTCAGCGCCAGTACCAGTACCGCACCGCCGGACAGCGCGGCCGCGAGCTTCTTGTTCACCGGATCGGCCCCTTCCATGGCTCCCGGCCCCGGAACATACACGCCAGGTGCGCGACACCTCCTCGCCGAACGTCCACTAAGATCACTTTTGAAGCCATTTGCACCAGCGAGAGAAGGCTCACCACGGGGGCGCACATCGCACAGTGCGGGCGGGCGACGCGTCGTCAACACGCGCCGCCCGCCCGCACCTTGATCCGGCCTCGATGGCCGGTCCTACGAAACCACCGCCGGATCGGCCGATGTGGAATCCGGTTCGGCATCACCTTCGTCACCCATGGCGATCCCGCGCCGTTTGGACACGTACACGGAGCCGACGATCACCGACAGGGCGAGAACCGCGATCAGCGCCCGCACGCCGACGTTCTTGTCCGCGCCGTAGGAGAACTGGATGACCGCGGGCGCGATGAGCAGCGCCACCAGGTTCATCACCTTCAGCAGCGGGTTGATGGCCGGCCCCGCGGTGTCCTTGAAGGGGTCGCCGACGGTGTCGCCGATGATGGTCGCCTCGTGGGCCTCACTGCCCTTGCCGCCGTGGTGGCCGTCCTCGACGAGCTTCTTGGCGTTGTCCCACGCGCCACCTGAGTTGGCGAGGAACACCGCCATGAGCGTGCCCGAGCCGATCGCGCCCGCCAGGAAGGCGCCGAGCGGTCCGACACCCAACGTGAACCCGATGAAGATGGGTGCCATCACGGCCAGCAGACCGGGTGTGGCGAGTTCGCGCAGGGCGTCCTTGGTACAGATGTCGACGACCTTGCCGTACTCCGGCTTCTCGCTGTAGTCCATGATCCCGGGCTTCTCGCGGAACTGTCGCCGCACCTCGAAGACCACCGCACCCGCCGACCGCGACACCGCGCTGATCGCCAGCCCCGAGAAGAGGAAGACGACCGCCGCGCCCGCGATGAGACCGACGAGGTTGTTGGGTTGCGAGATGTCCATCATCAGACTCAACGGCGCGCCCTCACCGCTGAGCCGTTCGCCCACGTCCCGTGCTCCGGTGGTGATGGCGTCACGGTACGAGCCGAACAGGGCCGCCGCCGCGAGCACCGCCGTGGCGATGGCGATGCCCTTGGTGATGGCCTTGGTGGTGTTGCCGACGGCGTCCAGGTCGGTGAGCACCTGGGCGCCGGCGCCCTCGACGTCGCCGGACATCTCGGCGATGCCCTGAGCGTTGTCGGAGACCGGCCCGAAGGTGTCCATCGCGACGATCACACCGACCGTGGTGAGCAGGCCGGTGCCGGCCAGCGCCACCGCGAACAGCGCCAGCATGATCGACGTACCGCCGAGCAGGAACGCCCCGTACACGCCGAGACCGATCAGCAGGGCGGTGTAGACGGCCGATTCGAGCCCGAGGGAGACCCCGGCGAGGACGACGGTGGCCGGGCCGGTGAGCGAGGTCTTCCCGATGTCCTTGACGGGGCGCCGGGTGGTCTCGGTGAAGTAGCCGGTGAGCTGCTGGATCAGTGCGGCGAGCACGATGCCGATGGCCACCGCGACGAGCGCGAGGATCCTCGGGTCGCCGTCCTTGCCCCGGATCGCCGCGTCGGTGACACCGTCGAGGCCGGCGTACGACGACGGCAGATAGCTGTACACGGCGATCGCGACCAGGACGAGTGAGATCACCGCGGAGATGAAGAAACCGCGGTTGATCGCGCTCATGCCACTGCGGTCGGCGCGTCTGGGGGCCACCGCGAAGATGCCGACCATCGCGGTGAGCACACCGATCGCGGGCACGAGCAGCGGGAAGGCCAGTCCGGCGTCGCCGAATGCGGCCGAGCCCAGGATCAGCGCGGCCACCAGCGTCACGGCGTACGACTCGAACAGGTCTGCCGCCATGCCCGCGCAGTCGCCGACGTTGTCGCCCACGTTGTCGGCGATGGTCGCGGCGTTGCGCGGATCGTCCTCCGGAATGCCCTTCTCGACCTTGCCGACCAGGTCGGCGCCGACGTCGGCGGCCTTGGTGAAGATGCCACCGCCCACCCGCATGAACATCGCGATCAGCGCGGCCCCGAGCCCGAAGCCCTCGAGTACCTTCGGCGCGTCGGCCGCGTACACGAGCACCACGCAGGCGGCACCCAGCAGGCCGAGTCCGACGGTGAACATGCCGACCACGCCGCCCGTACGGAAAGCGATCTTCATCGCTTTGTGCGAGACGGCGGTGAGATCCTTTTCCGGCTCTCCGGGAGCCGGTGTCGCCTCGCGGGCCGCCGCGGCGACTCGCACATTGCTGCGGACGGCGAGCCACATACCGATATACCCGGTGGCCGCCGAGAACGCCGCTCCGATCAAGAAGAACACCGATCGTCCGGCACGCTGATCCCAGTCGTCCGCGGGCAGCAGCAGAAGCAGGAAGAACACGACGGCGGCGAATACGCCGAGCGTGCGCAGCTGACGGGCCAGATAGGCGTTCGCGCCCTCCTGGACCGCCGCGGCGATCTCCTTCATTTTGTCGGTGCCCTCGCCGGCCGCGAGCACCTGGCGCACCAGGACCCCCGCGACGGCCAGCGCCGCCAGTGCTACGACCCCGATGACCACCACGAGCAGACGGTTGTCGTCGGTCAGCACGGCAGCCGCGAGAGAGATGGGTTGGCCCGGCTGATGTGAGAGGAAAAGCTCCGCCATTCGTCCTCCTTGACGCTTGGGCTGAGCTCAAGATGTGGACGGGATTGTAGGTACCCGGAACCTGATCAAAACAGAGCGCGTTAAATGTAAATGGCAGTACATGCTCTTCACAAAATGATCATCCGACGGTCCGGGAGCCGAAATCCGTAATGCTCCTGAGGCATGTGACGGGATCATTCACCTGATCAGGCCAATGATCCTTTCAGTGATCGCACAAAAACCTCTTGACCATCCGGCTGATCGTGAATGGATTCACGCGGTGAAAGGTACCGCGAACCGCTCGCGCCGGGACTGCTCCCACAGGAGCCGCTCGGTGGGGACGGCCGGCACAGGGACCACTGTAGGTGCGGGTGATGACACCCGCACATGCCGAAGGGCCCCACGGGTGGGGCCCTTCGGCATGAGTCGCTGTTCGGGTGAAGCGAGCGATTCGGGTGCAGCCGGGTGAGACCGGTGCAGCCGGGTGAGTCGGATACGTCCGGTCAGCCGAGTCAGACGGGAAAGGTGGTCGGCGGCGTGGTTGACCACCTCATGCGGATCGATCCGCCGTGCTCCCCGGCACTGACCTCGACATCGTCGACGAGCCCGCTGATGACCGCGAGGCCCATTTCGTCCTCCTCGATCTCGGCCCCGGTGCCCCCGGGCGTGTGCCCGCCGGGAGTCGCGTGGAGCGCCTCGTCACCGACCTCGATGGAGAACTGCTTCTCCTCCTCGATCAGCAGCACCTTCACAGGGGCCGAGATTCCGCCGTTCTGGTGCAGTCCGACGGCACGTGTGCACGCCTCACCGACGGCGAGCCGGACCTCGTCGAGGACCGCCTCATCCACTCCGGCCCTGCGCGCCACCGCTGCCGCCACCAGTCGGGCGGTCCTGACATGCTCGGGCAGCGCGCTGAAGCGGAGTTCAACGGTCGCCATGCATCCCCCTCGCGAACTTCGGGCGTGCTGTGGGGAGGCACCGGGCCGTCGAAGAGCCCGGTCCTCCTCGTACTTCACTGCTCTCCCGGGCGCGGACGCCCGGGACCGGTGATCAGTCGGTGGCCGCCACCGCTTCCTCGACCGAGGTGTGAATCGGGAACACCTTGGTGAGGCCGGTGATGCGGAAGATCTTGAGAATGCGCTCCTGGTTGCAGACCAGGCGCAACGAGCCCTCATGGGCACGCACACGCTTCAGGCCGCCGACCAGCACGCCGAGTCCGGTTGAATCGAGGAAATCCACACCCTCCATGTCGACGACAAGGTGGAAACTGCCGTCATTCACCAGCTCGACCAGCTGCTCGCGCAGCTTGGGCGCGGTATATACGTCGATTTCGCCACCGACCCTGACGATCGTGCGATCGCCCATGGTCTCGGTCGACAGGGACAGGTCCACGGATCCTCCAGCACCTAGCTATCGAGCGGTCGCCCTTGGGGCATCTCGGCTCAGCCCCCGGGACGGTTCGCCAGCCGCGATGGCATTCAATCACTTACCGGCAGGCGTGCACGACGCCTTGGCCCCATTGTCCGTCATGCCGGTGACACACTCGGTGCCGATGGCCAAGAATCTCCGACCCGATCGGTCCCCGACGGACAGCGCTCCCCGGCCCTCGCCGGGGGCGCTCCTCGGCCGGCTCGCCGCCGGGCCGAGCAGGGCTTCGCGCATTACTCATACGGAGCACTTGCCCCCGCGCGAGGGTCGTCATGCCGTCTGGCCGGACCGGATCCGGGCGGAGGTGATCGCCGCCGTGCAGGCCGCGGGCATCGACCATCCATGGGCCCACCAGGCACGCGCCGCCGAGCACGCCCTGGACGGCGAATCGGTCGTGGTCGCCACCGGCACCGCCTCCGGCAAGTCCCTGGCGTATCTCACGCCGGTCCTGTCGGCGCTCCTGGACGGCTCCGAAGCCCCGAACGGCCGCGGTGCGACCGCCCTCTACCTGGCCCCCACGAAGGCCCTGGCGGCCGACCAGTGCCGCGCTGTGAAGGAACTTTCACAACCTCTGGGCCATTCGGTGCGCGCGGCGGTCCACGACGGCGACACTCCGTTCGAGGAACGCGAGTGGATCCGCCAGTACGCCAACTACGTCCTGACCAACCCGGACATGCTGCATCGGGGCGTCCTCCCGTCCCACGCCCGCTGGTCCTCCTTCCTGAAGTCGCTGAAGTACGTCGTCATCGACGAGTGCCACACCTACCGGGGCGTCTTCGGCTCGCACGTCGCCCAGGTGCTGCGCCGACTGCGCCGGCTCTGCGCCCGCTACGGCGCCTCGCCCGTGTTCCTGCTCGCCTCGGCGACCGCCGCCGAGCCCGCGGTCGCCGCCCGCCGCCTCACCGGCCTGCCGGTGGTCGAGGTCGCCGACGACGCCTCACCCCGCGGCGAACTGGTGTTCGCCCTCTGGGAGCCTCCGCTGACCGAACTGCACGGCGAGAAGGGCGCCCCCGTCCGCCGTACCGCCACCGCCGAGGCCGCCGACCTGCTGACCGACCTCACCCTGCAGGGCGTTCGCTCGGTCACCTTCGTACGTTCCCGGCGCGGCGCCGAACTGATCTCGGTGATCGCCCAGGAACGCCTGGCCGAGGTCGACCGCTCGCTGGCCCGGCGGGTGGCGGCCTACCGGGGCGGCTACCTCCCCGAGGAGCGCCGCGCCCTCGAACGTGCCCTGCACTCCGGCGAACTCCTCGGACTCGCCGCGACGAACGCCCTGGAACTCGGTGTGGACGTCTCCGGCCTGGACGCCGTGGTGATCGCCGGCTACCCGGGCACCCGGGCCTCCCTGTGGCAGCAGGCGGGCCGTGCGGGACGGTCCGGGCAGGGCGCCCTCGCCATCATGGTCGCCCGCGACGATCCCCTGGACACCTTCCTCGTCCACCACCCCGAGGCCCTGTTCGACCGGCCCGTGGAATCCACCGTCCTCGACCCCGAC
The DNA here is from genome assembly GCF_042871645.1 of Streptomyces sp. NPDC005774. Classification (NCBI taxonomy): domain Bacteria; kingdom Bacillati; phylum Actinomycetota; class Actinomycetes; order Kitasatosporales; family Streptomycetaceae; genus Streptomyces; species Streptomyces sp. NPDC005774. The sequence goes on from NZ_JBIAIV010000009.1 coordinate 110,715, forward strand.
AACCCCTATGTGCTCGCCCCACACCTGTGCGCGGCGGCCGAGGAACTGCCGCTGACGGACGAGGACCTGGAGCTGTTCGGGCCGGCCGCCGAGGAGCTCCTGCCGCAGCTGGAAGCCGCGAAGCTGCTCCGCCGCCGGACCAGGGCCTGGCACTGGACCCGCCGGGAACGGGCCGCCGACCTGACCGACATCCGCGGGGAGGGCGGCCGTCCCGTCCAGATCGTCGAGGACGGTACGGGACGGCTGCTCGGCACGGTGGACGCCGGCGCCGCGCACACGACCGTCCACGAGGGCGCGGTCCATCTGCACCAGGGCCGCACGTATCTCGTCCGCTCCCTCGACCTGGAGGATTCCGTCGCCCTGGTCGAAGAGGCCGCCCCGGCCTACACGACGGTCGCCCGCGACACGACGTCGATCTCCGTACTGGAGACGGACACCGAGATCCCGTGGGGTGACGGCCGCCTGTGCTACGGCTCCGTCGAGGTCACCAACCAAGTGGTCTCCTTCCTGCGTCGACGTGTCATCACCGGCGAGGTACTGGGCGAGACGAAACTCGACCTGCCGCCCCGTACGCTGCGCACCCGCGCGGTGTGGTGGACGGTCACCGAGGACCAGCTGGACCGGGCCCGGATCAACCCGGAGATCCTCGGCGGTGCCCTGCACGCCGCCGAGCACGCGTCGATCGGCATGCTGCCCCTCTTCGCGACCTGCGACCGCTGGGACATCGGCGGGGTCTCCGTGCCCCTGCACCCCGACACCTTGCTGCCCACCGTCTTCGTCTACGACGGTCATCCGGGCGGGGCCGGCTTCGCGGAGCGCGCCTTCCACACCGCCGGCGACTGGCTCACCGCCACCCGGCAGGCCATCGCCTCCTGCGAGTGCGAGGCCGGCTGCCCGTCCTGCGTCCAGTCCCCCAAGTGCGGAAACGGCAACGAACCGCTGCACAAGCGAGGTGCGGTACGGCTCCTCACGGTGCTGCTGGCGGGTGCACCGGCGAAGGAGAGCGTGACGGAGGCGGACCGGACGGACGGCATGGCGGCGGAGGCCGGTCAGGGGTGAGCGGCAGCGGTGGCCGCCACCGGACCGGCCGGCCCCGCCCGCGCCCTGACCTCCGCCTCGAACGGTCCTCGTCCCGCGGCCACCGACACGTCCGAGACCTCGCCCTCGACCGTGCACCGCACCAGGCGCGTACCCTGCGCCCCGGCCACCCGGCCGGCCCGCGCGCAGGCCTCCGCCGTACCGTCCATCCACCGGTCCGCCGCCGCCAGCGCGGCGAGGTCCGCACCGCCGGCCGCCCGATGCCGGACCACGACGGCCTGCCCCAGGGTGAGGACGACGCCGAAGACGACGCACAGCACGGCGATGGCCCCGACACTCCAGACGGTCGCGGAGCCCCGGTCGGGGCCTTGCCCGGAGTACCGATGCCGGTCTGGGCACCGGGACGGGTGCCGGCTGCTGTCCCGGTGCCGGCTGCTGTCCCGGCGGAGGCCACGCCCCGGCCCGGCCTCCTGCCCGGCCTGCCTTGTGCGCATCCCGCCGCACTTCCCGCCGGCATGGCGCTCGGGCCCCCGGTCCGGCGAACCGGCCCCACGCCCACGCCCATGCCCTCGGCCGCGAACCCGGCCGCTCTGCCGTCGCCGCCGGTCGCGGATCCCGTGCTTCACGTGTCCGCCCCCGCCGTCTCCTCCACGGCCGCCGCCGTCTCCTCCACGGCCGCCACCGTTCCCTCCACGGCCGCCACCGCCTCCTCCCGTACCTCGAAGGGCAGCCCGTGCAGCAACGGGGGCCTGGCCACGACGACCACACGAACCTGCGTCGCCTCCCGGCGCACGGTGACCTCCGCGCCGGACGGCGCCGCCCGGCGGGCCACCTCGACGACGGCACCGGGAGAATCCTGCCGGGCCGCCGCGCGGGCCCCGGTGCGAGCCGCATCCACGCACCGGATCTGCGCCGCCACTACCAACAGCCCCCACACCAGCGCCATCGCGAACATCACCAGCACGGGCAGCACCATTGCCGACTCCGCTGTCACGAAGCCGCGGTCCGAGCGCCGTTCACATCCGGCCATCGAGCGCCTGCTCCACGATCTTCGTCAGCGCCGCGGCGACCGGGCCGCTCGTGACCACCTTGTAGAGCACAACGGCGAACGCCACCGCCGCCACGATGCCCATGGCGTACTCGGAAGTGACCATTCCGGTGTCCTTCCGTGCCGCGCGCATCCTGCACACCAGGGCACGCAGCCGCGCCCGCATCACCTGATACATCTCGACCCCCTCATGGAAAGGTTCTGTTGAAACACCACTCGACTGTCTGTCCGTTTGCCCGTTTGTCCTGCCGCCGTTTTCGGTTCCCTCCCGTCATCGACCACCTCCTCCCAGCACCCCGCCGGCGAGTCCGATCACCACGGGCAGCACGCCGACCGCGACGAAGGCGGGCAGGAAGCACAGACCCACCGGCGCGGTGACCATGACGGCGGCCCGCCGTGCTCGTGCCGTCGCCGCGCGGGCCCACCGCGCGCGGGACTCCGCGGCGAGCCGCGCGACGGGCGCGGCCAGGGGGAGCCCGGACACGTCGGCCCGTTCCAGCAACCGGGCCAGGGCCGCGGCTCCCGGCACGGTGGCCAGTCGGCGCCAGGCCGCGCCCGGCTCCCCACCGAGCCGCACCTCCGCCGCGCCTCTGGCCAACGCGTCCCCGACCGGCCCGCCCAGGGCCTCGCCGACCGCCTGCGCGGCGGGCACGGGCCCGGCGCCGGCCGCGATGCAGGCGGCCAGCAGATCGGCGGCAAGAGGGAGTTGTCGCGCCGCACGGGCCGCGGCACGTTCCCGCTCGTGCGCCCCGGACGCCGTCTGCCGCAGGCGCCACCGCCACAGTCCGACGGCTCCGGCCAGCCCCACCAGCACTCCGGCGAGACCGCCCACCAGCGCCCAGCCCGCGCAGACCGCTCCCACCAGGGGCAGCCACCCGCGCGCGCCTCCCGGCACCGTGAGGCGTGGCCGGACTGCCGCCTGCTCCACGGCCAGCGTCCCGGCCAGCCGTCGTCGCAGCCGGCGCTCGCACCGCGCGTGGCGCAGCCACCAGGCCGCCCAGCCGAGTGCCGTCGCCGCCCCCACGACAACCCCCAGCCCGTGGAAAACGTCGCCGCTCATGTCGGCGCCTCCTCGGCACCCCGCATGATCCGCAGCACCCACCACAGCCCCAGGCCCTCCAGGACCCCGCCGGCCACGAGGCAGCCGAGCCCCGACGGGGTGTGCAGGAGGATGTGCAGGGGGTCGGCCCCGAGGGCCGCGCCGAGCCCCAGCCCCAGGACGGGGAGCCCCGCGAGCATCACCGCGGTGGCGCGGGCGCCGGCCAACTGGGCGCGCAGGTCGGCACGCTGGTCCCGTTCGGCACGCAGCGCCGCTTCCAGCCGGTCGAGTCCGGCCGCGAGTCCCGCACCCTGGTCCACGGCGACCCGCCAGCACGCTGCGAGCCCGCGAAGCCCTTCGGCGCCCGGCTGCCGCGCCGCCACCGCGAGCCCGTCCGGGACATCCCCGCCGAAGCGTGCGGCCGCCAGCACCGTCGCCTGGGCATCGCCGAGCCCGCCGGAGTCACGCGCGGCCGGTGACAGCGCCTCACCCGGCTGCCGCCCCGCTCGCACCTCCCCGGCGAGGGCCCCGCACAGCGCGATCACCGCGTCGTTCCTGCGCTCACGGACCCGGCGCTCCCCAGCGGCCAGCCGCACCCGCCGCAGCAGCGGCACCCCCACCGCGCCCGCGACGAGCGGCAGCACCGATGTGCCCAGCAGCGCCAGTACCGTCCCGGCGGCCAGGGCCCACCATTCGGCCCTCAGCCGCCCCCGGATGCGCCCCCACGCTCGGATCACCCTGGGCCATCCCGGCGGCCCGCTCCCGACCGGTCCGCCACCGGCCAGCAGCAACCGTGCCCGCCGGGCTCCGGCCCGCCGGCCGCCCAGCAGCCAGGCGGCGACCCCGAGGCACACCGTGGCCGTCCCCATCGACATTCCGGCAGTCACGTTCACCCTCGGTCCTCTCTCAGCATCTGCCGGTTCCACCGGTTCGACGGCCCCTCGTTCATGGACCGACCGCCCAAAGGCCGCTCTTTCGCGAGCCGACCTTCCACGAGCCGCCCCCTCACAGTCCGCCGCCGTCGCCGGTGTTCCGGAGCAGTGCCCGCAGCCGCTCCCACCCCCGCTCGGGGACGAACGCGTCGGGTCCCCAGCGCAGCGCGGGCACCGTCCGCACCAGCCCCGACGGGTCCCGTTCCAGCACGTGCACCTCGGCGATCCGCCGTCGTCCGGCCCGGTCACGGACGAGGTGCAGCACCACGGACAGGGCGGCCGCCAATTGGCTGTGCAGCCCGAAACGGTCGAGCCCGGCCGCCGTGCCGAGCGCTTCCAGCCGGGCGGGCACATCCGCGGCGGCATTGGCATGAACGGTCCCGGCGCCTTCGTGTCCGGTGTTGAGGGCTGCCAGCAGATGGACCACCTCAGGGCCGCGCACCTCACCCACGACCAGCAGGTCCGGCCGCATCCGCAGCGCCTGGCGCACCAGGTCCTCGAGCGTGACGAGTCCGGCACCCTCCTGGTTCGCGGGCCGGGTCTCCAGGCGTACGACGTGCGGATGGTCGGGCCGCAGTTCGGCCGAGTCCTCGGCGAGGACGATCCGCTCGTCCGGACCGACCAGCCCCAGCAATGCGCTGAGCAAGGTCGTCTTGCCGGTCCCGGTGCCGCCGCTGACCAGGAAGGACAGTCGCGCGCCGAGCAGCGCGCGCAGGATCCGCTCGCCGCCCGGCGGCACCGTGCCCGCCGCCGTCAGTTCGTCCAGGGTGAAGGCGCGGGGCCGTACCACGCGCAACGACAGGCAGGTGCAGCCGACGGCCACCGGGGGCAGCACGGCGTGCAGCCGCGTCCCGTCGGCCAGCCGCGCGTCGACCCAGGGCCGGGCGTCGTCCAGACGCCGACCTGCCACGGCGGCGAGCCGCTGGGCGAGCCTGCGTACGGCCAGTGCGTCCGGGAAGGAGACGCCCGTCAGCTCCAGTCCACCGCCCCGGTCCACCCAGACCCGGTCGGGCGCCGACACGAGCACGTCGGTGACCGACCGGTCGGCGAGGAGCGGGTCCAGCGGGCCGCTGCCGATCAGTTCGGACCGCAACTGTTCCGCGGTGCCCAGCACCTCGGCGGCGCCGAGTACCCGCCCCTGCTCCCGCAGGGCCTGCGCCACCCGCGCGGGTGTCGGTTCGGACCCGCTCTCCGCGAGCCACCGCCGTACCCCGTCAAGCAGTCCGGCAGGCATGTGGGGTCCGTCCCCCGGCGCGCTCTGCGGCGTACCGGACATCCCTCCCGTCACCGGCGCCCCGGCCCCGTGCCCCGCCGCCACTGCGCTCCGGGAGCCCGCAGCAGCCACACCGCCACCCCCGACACCTCCGACACCCACCGGAGCCATGCCCCCGAACCCCGCCGGCACCCCCCGCGGCTCCACCGGCACCGTGCTCTCCCAGCCGCCTGCCGGCATCCCGTGCGGCCCCTCCGGCCTCTGACGCCCTCTGACGTTCACGCGGCCCTCGCCTCCACCAGCGCCCGCTCCCAGAACTCCTTGCAGAAGCGGGCCAACGGGCTCCGGCCGGACGCCCCGGGCGGCCGCCCCGAACCCGGCGGGTGCTGAAGACCGGGCTCGACGGGCACGTCGCCGACGAGGGGCAGTCCGAGCAGCCTGGCCACCTCACGGTCGTCTAGACCCGGTGCGTACGGCCCGCGCACCGCCACCCGCAGGTCGCGCAGAACCATGCCGACGGCGGAAGCGACGCGTCCGGCCGCTGCGACGGCCCGTAGCTCGGCGGGGACCACCAGGAGTCCGAGGTCGAGTTGCGCGAGGATCTCGGCGACCCCGCTGTCGACACGCCGCGGCAGGTCGACCACGACCGTGCCGCCCCCGCGCCGGGCCGCGGCGAGCACGGCGCGTACGGCCTGCGGCGGTACGGTGACGCAGTCGCCGCGGTCCCAGCTGAGCACTCGCAGGGAGTGCAGTTCGGGCAGCGACTCCTCCAGGGCTCCGCCGCCGACCCGCCCCCGTGAGGCGGCGAAAGCGGGCCAGCGCAGCCCTTCCGCCGTTTCGCCGCCGAGGACCACGTCGAGTCCGCCACCCAGCGGATCCGCGTCCACCAGGAGAGTGCGCAGCCCTTCACGCGCCGAAGTGACGGCGAGCGCGCACGCGAGCGTGGAAGCGCCGGCCCCACCCCGGCCACCGAGGACACCGACGGTCAGGGCCGGCCGGCCGACGCCCTCGGCCACATCGGCGATGCGGTCGACCAGCCACTGCTCACCGTCGGGCAGCATCAGCACATGGTCGGCGCCGATCTCGACGGCCCGGCGCCAGACCCCGGGGTCGTCCTGGTCGCGGCCGACCAGCACCACTCCGCGCCGCCGCGCGGCACCGCGCACACGCCGCGCGGCGTCGTCACCGACGAGGACGAGTGGTGCGGCTTCCCAGCTGCCCCGCTGCTCCGGTACCCCGTGATGGACTTCCGGGGTGGCACCGGCCGCCGCGCACAGGCGCAGCAGGTCGTCGAGAAGCCCGGCGTCCTCGGTGACGATCAGCGGTCCGCCCTGCCTGTCTCCTCCGGCTGCGGGCGGCGGATCGTGTGTGACGGTTCCTGCCATTTCCTTCCCCCTTCTCTGCATCTCGCGATGCCTCTGCGGCCCCGCGATTCCCAAACGTGTGAGAACCGGCAAGCCGCCTCGATATGAACGGCCGACAGAAACCGGGCCGTACGCGACTCGACAAACGGAACGAGCGGTGAACTCGCCGCGAGCGGGACGCGTTGGAATCACGGTGCAGCGATCCGGAAAATCGTGTGGATCTCGGTCAAAAACTGTGGACAGGTCGACGCTTGTGAATATCGCCGTCACCCATACCGGTGAGCCCCGAGCAGCTCGCGCGCAAATCCCACAGAGCACCCTTACGGCTACACAGGGTGACCAATCAGGGGCATGACAAAGCAACCGAGGCTCGGCCTGCAAGTGATGCCTCGACCGCGCCGAGAAGAAGGAAAACCCCACCTGGACATGCGACGACCCCCGCCGGGGGGGAGAGCGGGGGTCGTCTCCACGGCCGACTCGGGGGGGGAGGAGCCGGACCGGGTTAGCACGGTCGCGAACGATCCGTGACTTCCATGGTGTACCCGAGAGCCCTCTCAGGCAAACCCACGCGCCACACCTTACGCCGAATGGACTGCACCTATGCTCGGGGCGTGGAAAACCACTCACTGCCCCGCGCAGCCGCCTTCTTCGATCTGGACAAGACGGTCATTGCGAAGTCGAGCACGCTCACGTTCAGCAAGTCGTTCTACCAAGGCGGCCTGATCAACCGCAGGGCAGTCTTGCGTACCGCATATGCCCAGTTTGTCTTCCTGGCCGGCGGTGCCGACCACGACCAGATGGAGCGGATGCGCAAGTACCTGTCCGCACTGTGCCGAGGCTGGAACGTTCAACAGGTCAAGGAGATCGTCGCCGAGACCCTGCACGACCTGATCGACCCGATCATCTACGACGAGGCCGCCACCCTCATCGAGCAGCACCACACCGCCGGCCGGGACGTGGTGATCGTGTCCACCTCGGGAGCCGAGGTGGTCGAGCCGATCGGCGAGCTGCTGGGCGCGGACCGGGTCGTCGCCACCCGCATGGTCGTGGGCGACGACGGGTGCTTCACCGGAGAGGTGGAGTACTACGCGTACGGACCGACGAAGGCCGAGGCGATCAGGGAGCTGGCCGAGTCGGAGGGCTACGACCTCGCCCGCTGCTACGCCTACAGCGACTCGATGACCGATCTGCCGATGCTGGAGTCCGTGGGCCACCCTCACGCCGTGAACCCGGACCGGACACTGCGCCGCGAAGCCGTCGCGCGCGAGTGGCCGATCCTGGACTTCCACCGACCCGTCCGGCTCAAGCAGCGTCTCCCCGCACTCTCCGTCCCGCCCCGCCCGGCCCTGGTGGCGGCTGCCGCCGTAGGAGCCGCCGCGGCCACCGCGGGCCTGGTCTGGTACGCCAGCCGACGCCGCGCGACGGTGGCCTGACCGGCCACCGCGAAGACACGCCGACCTGGCCGGTTTCCACCCAGCACACCGGCGCCCGATTGGCGACCCTTTGAACCCAAAAGTAAAGAAGCGAGTTCCCCACTTCCGCTTGCTTGGAACCTGGAGTACAAAGGACTCAACGGCCCGCGAGACCAAGGACATCCGAGAGGATCACCTTCACAACGCATTTGGCCCCACGGACCGAGCATGGCCACAGGGCACCCACGCGACGTCGACCCGTCGATTACGGGCCAGCCGCACCAGGAACGGGCAAAGTTCCCGGCCTGATGGGCATATATCGAGGACGCTTGGTAACCAGGTGGACATGCCAGCGGCGGTACGAGAATTCGTACCGCCGCATCTCTGCACAACCGCCGGCGCAAACGTCCCTCTACCGCCTTACCGCTTTCACGCCTTCGCTCGACGCACAGGCCGACCTCACGCGCGTATTACGCCGCCCCTCGCTGCAGCGCCTCGCACACCGCCATGGATTCACGCGCCCCCAGCTCGACCGCCCGTCCACAATGAGCGATCCAGCCTGCCAAGCCTTCGGGAGTGCCGGAGACGTAGCCTTCCAGAGCCGTCAGGTAGGCCTCGCGGCCCAGCTCGGCGTGGCCGACCTCGGCCGGGCAGACCGACTTCGGGTCCAGCCCGCTGCCGACCAGCACGATGCGCTCGGCCGTACGCGCGAGAAGGCCGTTGCAGGAGGTGAAGGGGCGCAGCGCCAGCAGCTCGCCGTGCACGACGGCGGCCGTGATCAGCGCCGGGGCGGAACCACCCCCGATGATCAACTCGGCCAGGCCCTCCAGCCGGCCGTGCGCTTCCGCCGCGCCGGGCAGCGGGAGGCCGATCAAGGGCTCGTCGACCGGCTCACCCTCCTTGCGGGGCCGCCCGACCTGGTCGGCGCGGTCGGCCGCCGCCACCAGATGCAGCCGGGCGAGCACCCTCAGAGGCGACTGCCGCCAGATGGTCAGCAACTGGCCCGCCTCGGCCGACAGCCGCAGCGCGGCGCCCATCGTGCGTGCCTCGTCGTCGGTGCCGAAGTCGCTGCGCCTGCGCACCTCCTCCAGCGCCCAGTCCGCGCCGGACAGCGCTGCCGAGCCGCGGGCGCCGCGCAGCGCCGCCTCGGAGGTGATCTCGTTGCTGCGCCGTCGCATGACCCGGTGTCCGTAGACCCGGTCCACGGCCTTGCGCACGGATTCCACGGAGTCGGCCACACCGGGCAGCGAGCCCAGGGCCGCAAGGGGGTCTCCCCCGTTCGAGCTCTTCCGAGAGCTCGGGGGAGGATCGGCGGTCGCTCCTGTCGTACTCATGAGTACGACATTACGCACCCTGGGCCCCCGCCCCGCGACGGAGTGGTCTTCTTCACGCCGGGCCGCCGGCCGAAGCCGCGCCGAAGGCCATCACTCACCCCTTCGTCGCGGGCGCCCCCGGTACTCCCTTGGGGGCCGGAGCGGGGTCGGCGGACAAGAAGGACTCCCAGCCCCGCTTCGGGCTCTCACCCACATTCAGGGTGCGCAGCTTCTCCAGGGCCTGCGGGTCCTGGGCGTCCAGCCAGTCCGCGAGCTGCCGGAAGGAGACACAGCGGACGTCGGGCTTGGTGCACACCGCCTCGACCGTCTCCTCGACGGCGCGCATGTAGGTGCCGCCGTTCCAGGACTCGAAGTGGTTGCCGATGATCAGGGGTGCCCGGTTGCCGTCATAGGCCCGCTGGAAGCCGGCGAGCAGGCCGTCCCGCATCTGGTCGCCCCACAGTTCGTGCTTCGCGGGATCGCCCTGGGTGGTGGTGCCGGACTGGTTGACCATGAAGTTGTAGTCCATGGTGAGCTGCTCGAAGGAGTGCCCGGAGAACGGGACCAGTTGCAGCGACAGATCCCACAGGCCCTGTTTCTTCTTCGGCCACACCTGGTTGTTGACACCACTGGTGTCGTAGCGGAAGCCCAGCTCGCTCGCGGCCTTCGTGAAGTTCTCCTGGCCCTCCAGGCAAGGGGTGCGGGCGCCGATGAGCTCCTTGTCGTAGTCGAAGGGCAGCGGGGCCTCGTCCTTCATTCCGGTGTGTGTCTTCCAGGCCTTCACGAACCGCTTGGCCTGGGCGATCTCGTCCTTCCAGTCCGCCACCGACCACTCGCCGACCCCGCCGTCGGCGCCACAGAAGTGGCCGTTGAAGTGGGTGCCGATCTCGTTGCCCTCCAGCCACGCGAGGCGCAGCTGCTTCACGGTGGCGGCGATGCCCTCCGCGTCGTTGAAGCCGATGTCGGAACGGCCCGGTGAGTGCTGCGGCGGGCGGTACAGGTCACGCTTCTCCTCCGGGAGCATGTAGACGCCGCTCAGGAAGTACGTCATGGTCGCGTCGTTCTCCTTGGCGACCTTGCGGAAGTGCGAGAAGAGCTTCTGGCTGTCCTCACCCGCGCCGTCCCACGAGAAGACGACGAACTGCGGGGGCTTCTCACCCGGCTTCAGCCGCTCGGGCTCTGCCAGGTGCGGCTGCGCCCCGGTGTACGCGGTGGAGCCGTCACCGATCAGCCGGACCGCACGTTCCGGCGCCGGCGCCGGCTTCGCCTTCTCGAGGCCGGGCAATTCCTTGCCTGAGCCGTCGGTGCCGGTTCCGCAGCCGGCGAGCGAGGCGGCACAGACCGCGGTGATCACGGTGCCCACGGCGATCCTTCGGGTGGCGGCCATGTCCGCCCACCTTCTTCCTTCTCTCGGGCCAACCCTGGCGGGGGATGTCTGGTGCTGTGCCGGTCCGCACCGGCAACGCCGCCAAAGTCGCATGGGGCCGAGAAGGAATTAATACGACAAGCCGATGAAATGCCTGCTTCACCCGCGAAGATGATTGACTACACCATTTGCCGGGAAAGTCTATGCCTGCCCTTTACTCTGAATTACGATTCGTTTACTGACAGTTGGGATCCCCTCGTCATCAAGGCGCCTCATCACCGTTGACCGGTCCCGCCCGCTCTTGACCCTGCCGAGGAGACGGGAAGCATGCCAGCCTGCGTTCCCACCCGTACCGCCGACCCGAACCGGCCCGAGCGTGCCCACCCGCCCCACAGTCCGCCGCCGGACCGGCCCCGCCGCCTCCCGCGCATCGCGGGGGCGGATCTGTCGGCCGCCGTCGCGGTCTTCCTCATCGCCCTGCCCCTGTCTCTCGGCATCGCCCTCGCCACCGGCGCTCCGCTCCAGGCCGGCCTGGTCGCCGCCGCCGTGGGCGGGGTCGTCGCCGGACGGCTCGGCGGCTGCCCGCTCCAGGTCAGCGGTCCGGCCGCCGGGCTCACCGTCGTCACCGCCGACCTCATCCAGCAGTACGGGTGGCGGACGACCTGCGCCATCACCGTCCTCGCCGGGCTCGCCCAGATCGGCCTGGGCTGCCTGCGGGTGGCCCGCGGCGCACTCGCCGTCAGCCCGGCGATCGTGCACGGGATGCTCGCCGGCATCGGCGTCACGATCGCCGTCGCCCAGGTGCACATCGTCCTCGGCGGTACCCCGCAGAGTTCCGTCCCCGACAACCTCCGCGCACTGCCCGCCCAGTTGGCGAACGTGGACCCCGCGGCCGTCGCGGTGAGCGTGCTCACCCTCACCCTGCTCCTGCTGTGGCCGAAGCTGCCCGGACGGGCCGGCCGCGTTCTGCGCATGGTCCCCGCTCCACTCGTCGCCGTCACCGGGGCCACTGTGGCGGCCGCGGCCACCGGTCTCCTCCTGGCCGAGGTGGACCTGCCGTCCTGGCGCAGCCACGCACTCGCCGGGCTCCCCGAGGGGCCTGTGCTCGGGCTCGTCGCCGCCGTGCTCACCACCACGCTGGTGTGCAGCGTGCAGTCGCTGCTGGGCGCGGTCGCCGTGGACAAGCTGGTGTCCCGCCGCCCCGGTCCGGACCATGTCCCCCGCTCCGGCCTGGACCGCGAACTGCTCGGCCAGGGCACCGCGAACATCGCCTCCGGCTGCCTCGGCGGCCTGCCCGTGGCAGGGGTCGCCGTGCGCAGTTCCGCGAATGTGCGCGCCGGTGCCGTGAGCCGGAACTCCACGATGCTGCACGGCGTTCTCGTAGTGGTCGCCGCGCTGCTGATGGTTCCGGTCCTGGAGCTCATCCCGCTGGCCTCACTCGCCGCCCTGGTGATGGCCGTCGGCATCCAGATGGTCTCCCTGCACCACATCCGTACGGTGACCCGCCACCGGGAAGCCCCGGTCTACGCCGTGACCGCCGTCGGTGTGGTGTTCGCGGGGGTCCTGGAGGGCGTCGCCCTGGGGATCGCCGTCGCCGTGGGCGTGGCCCTGCACCGCCTCACCCGTACCCGGATCACGCATGAGGAGAAGGAAGGAATCCATCACGTACATGTACGAGGACAGTTGACGTTCCTCGCAGTACCGGGACTCAGCCGGACCCTGCATCTCGTGCCCCAGGGGGCCACCGGTGTCGTGGCATTGGACGGCTCGTTCATGGACCACGCGGCGTACGAGGCGCTGCAGGACTGGCAGAACGCGCACACCGCCCGGGGCGGAGCGGTGGAGATCACCGGCCGCCGGCCCGGAGTCGGCGTTCGGATCGCCGAACCCGCGGTCCTCACCTCTTCTCCCGCGGCGGACGGGACCGGCGGGACCGGCGGGACCGGCGTGCCGCCCGGCGCCGGGTGCCGCTGTCGGCCCTGGACCGCCTGGCGCAACCACCAGTGCGAGCCCCCGCTCTCCGCACCGGTGAACGGCCGAAGCGACCACGAGAGCCGTGACACCGGCGACCTCCACGACGCAGAAGAAAGACAGGGCGGTCACGGCGGGTGGCCGACCTGGCCCGGCACAGGGGACGACCCGTCGGGCACGGGCACGGGAACAGGCGCGGGCACGGGCGCGGGCGCGGGGCCTGTCTCCCGCACCGGGAGCGTGTCGGGTGCCGGTGGGCCGGGGGCGTCCCGGACCGGGGCCGACCTGGTGCGTGGGCTCAGTACGTTCCAGCGGAGCACCGCTCCTTGGGTACGTGGTGAGCTGGCACGGCTGGCGCGCGAGGGACAGCGGCCGACGCAGCTGTTCCTCACCTGCGCCGACTCGCGACTGGTCACCTCGATGATCACCTCCAGTGGTCCGGGCGACCTGTTCGTGGTCCGCAATGTCGGCAACCTCGTGCCGCCGCCAGGCGAGGAGAGCGGTGACGACTCGGTGGCGGCCGCCCTCGAGTACGCCGTGGAGGTACTGGCGGTGCGGTCCATCACGGTGTGCGGGCATTCGGGCTGCGGTGCGATGCAGACGTTGCTCGACCCCCAGCCGGACGGCGGCCCGAGTGCCCGCACACCGCTGAGGCGGTGGCTGCGGCACGGGCTGCCGAGCCTGAAGCACGTGCAGAACGGGAGCGGGCCCTGGGTGCGACTGGCCGGGCGGGCGCCGGCCGACACGGCCGAGGAGCTCTGCCTGGCCAACGTCATCCAGCAACTGGAGCACCTGCGCGCCCACGAATCGGTGGCCCGCGCCCTGAAGGACGGGCTCCTGACGCTCCATGGCCTCTACTTCCACGTGGGGGAGGCGCAGGCGTACCTCCTCACCGAGGTCGCCGGGGAGCGGGTGTTCGACCGGGTACGGGCCGAGAACCTGGCGCTGTGAAAATCCGCCCTCCGGGCATACGAGGCATTGCCGAGGGTGAACCGCACGCCACCGGCGTCCGTGGGTAGGGATGACCCCTGGCCACGGAAGCAGAGCCAACCTCAAAAGGTCTAAACCACTTTGCCGACGCCCCTTGTCAGCGCACCCCTGGGTCTGATGAGCTATGGCCTGGGAGACAACGGACACTCCGGGAAAGGCAGATGCCGTGAGCAACGAAAGCCTGGCCAACCTGCTCAAGGAAGAACGCAGGTTCACACCCCCCGCCGACCTGGCCGCCCACGCCAACGTCACCGCGGAGGCGTACGAACAGGCCAAGGCTGACAGGCTCGGTTTCTGGGCCGAGCAGGCCCGCCGACTGACCTGGGCCAAGGAGCCCACCGAGACCCTCGACTGGTCGAACCCACCGTTCGCCAAGTGGTTCAAGGACGGCGAGCTCAACGTCGCCTACAACTGCGTGGACCGGCATGTCGAGGCCGGGCACGGTGACCGGGTCGCCATCCACTTCGAGGGTGAGCCCGGTGACAGCCGCGCAATCACCTACGCCCAGCTCAAGGACGAGGTCTCTCAGGCCGCCAACGCCCTGCTGGAGCTGGGTGTCCGGAAGGGCGACAGGGTCGCCGTCTACCTCCCCATGATCCCCGAGGCCGCGATCGCGATGCTGGCCTGCGCCCGCATCGGCGCCGCGCACTCCGTGGTCTTCGGCGGCTTCTCGGCGGACGCGCTCGCGACCCGTATCCAGGACGCCGACGCCAAGGTCGTCATCACCGCCGACGGCGGCTACCGGCGCGGCAAGCCGTCCGCGCTCAAGCCCGCCGTGGACGAGGCGGCCGGCCGCGTCGACAACGTGCAGCATGTCCTCGTCGTCCGCCGCACCGGCCAGGACGTCGCCTGGACCGAGGGCCGCGACGTGTGGTGGCACGACCTGGTGGGAGGCCAGAGCACCGAGCACACCCCTGAGGCGTTCGAGGCCGAGCAGCCGTTGTTCATCCTCTACACCTCCGGCACCACGGGTAAGCCGAAGGGCATCCTGCACACCTCCGGCGGCTACCTCACCCAGACGGCGTACACCCACTGGTCGGTCTTCGACCTCAAGCCGGAGACGGACGTGTTCTGGTGCACGGCCGACGTCGGCTGGGTCACCGGACACTCGTACATCGTCTACGGGCCGCTCGCCAACGGCGCGACCCAGGTCATGTACGAGGGCACGCCCGACACCCCGCACCAGGGCCGCTTCTGGGAGATCGTGCAGAAGTACGGCGTGACGATCCTCTACACGGCGCCCACCGCGATCCGGACGTTCATGAAGTGGGGCGACGACATCCCCGCGAAGTTCGACCTGTCCTCGCTGCGGGTCCTCGGCTCCGTCGGCGAGCCGATCAACCCCGAGGCCTGGATCTGGTACCGCAAGAACATCGGCGCGGACCGCACCCCCGTGGTGGACACCTGGTGGCAGACCGAGACCGGCGGGATCATGATCTCGCCGTTGCCCGGCGTGACCGCCGCCAAGCCGGGCTCCGCCCAGACCCCGCTGCCCGGCATCGCCGCGACCGTCGTCGACGACGAGGCCAACGAGGTATCGCACGGCGGCGGGGGCTATCTGGTCATCACCGAGCCGTGGCCGTCGATGCTCCGCACCATCTGGGGCGACGACCAGCGGTTCCTCGACACGTACTGGTCCCGCTTCGAGGGCAAGTACTTCGCGGGTGACGGTGCCAAGAAGGACGACGACGGCGACATCTGGCTGCTCGGCCGGGTCGACGACGTGATGCTGGTCTCCGGGCACAACATCTCCACCACCGAGGTGGAGTCGGCGCTCGTCTCCCACCCGTCGGTCGCCGAGGCGGCCGTGGTCGGCGCGGCGGACGAGACGACCGGGCAGTCCATCGTCGCCTTCGTGATCCTGCGCGGTACGGCCGCGGAGACCGAGGAACTGGTCGCCGAGCTGCGCAACCATGTGAGTTCCGCGCTGGGACCGATCGCCAAGCCCAAGCGGATCCTGCCGGTGAACGAGCTGCCGAAGACCCGTTCCGGCAAGATCATGCGCCGTCTGCTGCGGGATGTCGCGGAGAACCGTGAACTGGGAGACGTCACCACGCTGACCGACGCCACAGTGATGAATCTGATCCAGGCGAAGCTTCCTCAGTCGTCCAGCGAGGACTGACCCGAGGACCGGCCCGAGAACCGATCTGAGAACCAACCCGAGGAGGGTTCTTGGTTTCTCCCCTCGGGCCCGCCGGTCACGGCCCGCCCACGGGTCGCGGAGGCACCCGGCGTCGCACGTACGCCGGGTGCCTCTGTGATCTCCGTCACCGAAGGCCCTTCGTGCGGTGCCGGAGCACGTTGGCTACAGTGACCACGAAGGATGGCCACAGCAGGCCGTCCCCCCACAGTTGTCTCATGGAGCGCCGGGAAGTCTGGTCGGCACACGATTCGTGCTGCCCGACGACCAGAGGACCACCCGTGACCTCCCCCCGCACCCCCAGCCCGCGCAAGGCCTTCGGCCGCCTCTCCCTGCCCGAGCGGACCTACGTCGCGGACGCGCTGCGCACCGAGACCGTCGGCGGCATGCTGCTGCTCGTCGCCGCGATCACCGCGTTGATCTGGGCGAACGTGCCCGCCCTGCAGGACAGCTACGAGAGTGTCAGCGACTTCCACTTCGGGCCCGAGGCGCTCGGGCTGAACCTGTCCGTCGCGCACTGGGCCGCCGACGGACTGCTCGCGGTCTTCTTCTTCGTCGCCGGCGTCGAGCTCAAACGCGAACTCGTCGCCGGTGATCTGCGCGATCCCCGGGCCGCCGCGCTCCCTGTCATCGCCGCCCTGTGCGGCATGGCCGTACCGGCCCTCGTCTACACGCTCACCAGCGGCATCGGCGGCGGTTCACTGGCCGGCTGGGCCGTGCCCACCGCCACCGACATCGCCTTCGCGCTCGCCGTACTCGCCGTCATCGGCACCTCGCTGCCGAGCGCGCTGCGCGCCTTCCTGCTGACCCTCGCCGTCGTCGACGACCTCTTCGCGATCCTGATCATCGCGGTCTTCTTCACCGACAACCTCAATTTCCTCGCGCTCGCCGGTGCCGTGGTGGGCCTGGCCGCTTTCTGGCTGCTGCTACGCAAGGGCGTACACGGCTGGTACGTGTACGTGCCGCTCGCCCTGGTCGTCTGGGGCCTGATGTACAACAGCGGGATCCATGCCACCATCGCCGGTGTCGCCATGGGCCTGATGCTGCGCTGCCACCGCCGCGAGGGTGAGGAGCAGTCCCCCGGCGAGCGCGTCGAGCACCTCGTCCGACCCCTCTCCTCGGGCCTCGCGGTCCCGCTGTTCGCCCTGTTCAGCGCGGGCGTGGCGATCTCCGGTGGCGCGCTCGCGGACGTGTTCACCCAGCCCGAGACGCTCGGCGTGGTCCTCGGCCTGGTCGTCGGCAAGACGGTCGGTATCTTCGGCGGTACGTGGTTGACCACGCGTTTCACCAGGGCGTCGCTCAGCGACGACCTCGCCTGGGCGGACATCCTGGCGGTGGCGGTACTCGCCGGGATCGGTTTCACCGTCTCCCTGCTCATCGGCGAACTCGCCTTCAAGGACGACGCGTCGATGGCGGACAGTGTCAAGGCCTCCGTGCTGGTCGGATCGCTGATCGCCACCGTCCTCGCGGCCATGCTGCTGAAGGTCCGGAACGCCAAGTACCGCAAGCTGACCGAGGCCGAGGAGCGCGACGACGACCTCAGCGGCGTCCCGGACATCTACGAGGAGGACGATCCGGCGTACCACCTGCGCATGGCGGAGATCCACGAGCGCAAGGCCGCCGAGCACCGCCGGCTCGCCCGGGAGAAGACCGAGGGACACCACGGGCTTGCCGAAGTACCGGACGGGGCAGGCGAGGACCACGACGATCCGGCATGATCTGACGGAACAGTACAAAGGTCAGGACAGTCGGAGCCGGTCGGATTCGGTCGGATTCGGTCGGAGCCTGCCGGACACACACAACCGGACACACGCGGTCGACGCAGGTGATGGGGCGGACAGGGGCCGTCAGGCGGCAGACTGATCCTTACTCAGAGGTACGCAGAGGCACGCAGGACGAAAGCAGAAGAGGGAGACCGCGATGAGCGCACCCGACGGCAGCCCGGTCGGCGCCGAACGCAGCATCGGCCAGTTGTTCGCCTCGGCGACGGAGAACATGTCCGCGCTGGTGCACGACGAGATCGCACTGGCGAAAGCACAGCTCAAGCGGGATGTGCAGCGGGGCGCGACGAGCGGCGGACTGTTCACCCTGGCCGGTCTCGTACTGTTGTTCTCCCTGCCGATGCTGAGCTTCGCCCTGGCCTACGGCATCCACACCTGGAGCGACTGGAACCTGGCCCTCTGCTTCCTGCTGTCCTTCCTGGCGAACTGCCTCGTCGCCGGTGTCCTCGCGCTGATCGGCGCCGTCTTCGCGAAGAAGGCGAAGAAGGGCCGCGGCCCGCAGAAGGTGGCCGCCTCGGTGAAGGAGACGGCGGTCGTGCTGCAGAAGGCCAAGCCGCACCCGCGTCCGGAACTGCCCAAGGACCGGGTCCCCGAGGCGATCGAAGCTGTGACACGCTCGTCATCATGACGGACCCCGCCACTCCTTCGGCGCAACCACTCTCGGCCGTACGCCTCGGCATCCCCGGCGGTGCCAAGGTGACCCACCGGGACGTCGCCGCCAACGGCGCGCGTTTCCACGTCGCCGAACTCGGCGACGGGCCGCTGGTGCTGCTGCTGCACGGCTTCCCGCAGTTCTGGTGGACCTGGCGGCACCAGCTGACGGCGCTCGCCGACGCCGGGTTCCGCGCGGTCGCCATGGACCTGCGGGGCGTCGGCGGCAGCGACCGCACACCGCGCGGCTACGACCCGGCCAACCTCGCGCTGGACATCACCGGGGTGATCCGTTCCCTCGGTGAGCCGGACGCCGCGCTGGTCGGGCACGACCTGGGCGGATATCTGGCCTGGACGGCGGCGGCGATGCGCCCCAAGCTCGTACGACGGCTCGCGGTGTCGTCCATGCCGCATCCGCGGCGCTGGCGGGCGGCCATGCTCGCCGACGTCAGGCAGTCGTCCGCCATGTCGCACATCTGGGGGTTCCAGCGGCCCTGGGTCCCGGAGCGGCAGCTCACCGCGGACGACGGGGCGCTGGTGGCCAAGCTGATCCAGGACTGGTCCGGGCCCCGCCCGCCCGAGGAGAAGGCGCTGGAGAACTACCGGCGGGCCATGTGCATCCCGTCTACGGCGCACTGCTCGATCGAGCCGTACCGGTGGATGGTGCGGTCGCTGGCCCGGCCGGACGGCATCCAGTTCAACCGCCGGATGAAGCGGCCGGTGCGGGTTCCGACCCTGCATCTGCACGGCTCTCTCGACCCCGTGGCGGGCGTCCGCAACGCTGCCGGGTCCGGGGAGTACGTCGAAGCGCCGTACCGCTGGCGGCTGTTCGACGGGCTCGGCCACTTCCCGCACGAGGAGGACCCGGCGGCGTTCTCCTCCGAGCTGATCAACTGGTTGAAGGACCCGGAACCCGACCGCTGACAGCCCGCCGGGCGGCTTCCACGTCCCTTCCGTGCTCCTTCCGCACCCCTTCCGTGCTCCTTCCGCACCCCTTCCGTGCTCCTTCCGCACCCCTTCCGCTTCCCCTCCCGTACGCAGGACCGATCATCAGATCTGAACACCTGTCCTATGAGCGGCCACTTGCCTGGCGCATAGGCCAATTGGCCCTGCGCGAGGTGGTTATCGACCATGGGTCAGGGGCAGTGGTCGGAGTATGGGCTGGACGCACAATTACAGTGACGCAAGCCGCGACCGCCGCTCGGCGGGCGGTATGGGATCCCACCAGCAAGGCGGTGCACCGGAGATGGCAGGTACGGATCTCAGGGTCGGGATTCCGCATATCCTCCGCCGCCGGGCCCGCTGGGTCTCGGTGCGGCTCCGCCATCATCACCCACGCGGCTGACGAGGGGCGTACGCCCGGCCGTGCCCCCGATGGGCCTCCTGGGCGTACGCCCGTCCCCGACCCCCTCCATACGAACCCCTCCGTACGACCTCTCCGGGCGGGCCTGTCGTAGGCCCCGTCCGTACCACTGTGTCTGCGGACAGCCGTACGTCCGTTCGCAGGCACAGTGGTAGCAGGCCTCGTGCCGCTCAGAGTGCGCAGCTGTCGCTGTCCACCTGCTGGGTCGCGGAGCGGCCCTTGTCGATGTCCTCCTGGATCTCGTCCACGGTGAGGGCGTATCCCGTCTCGGCGTCGTCGAGGGACTTGGCGAACACCACACCGTAGACCTGGCCGTCGGGGGTCAGCAGCGGGCCGCCCGAGTTGCCCTGACGGACCGTCGCGAACAGGGAGTAGACGTCACGGCGGACTGTGCCCCGGTGGTAGATGTCCGGGCCGTTGGCCGTGATGCGCCCGCGGACCCGCGCCGACCGGACGTCGTACGCGCCGTTCTCCGGGAAGCCGGCGACGATCGCGCCGTCCTCCCTGTCCGCGTCCTCGGTGGTGAACCGCAGCGCGGGCGCCTTCAGGTCCGGGACGTCGAGGACCGCGATGTCACGCTTCCAGTCGTAGAGGACGACCGTCGCGTCGTACTTCCTGCCCTCTCCGCCTATCTGCACGGTCGGCTCGTCGACGCCGCCCACGACATGCGCGTTGGTCATCACGCGGCGCTCGGAGAACACGAAGCCGGTGCCCTCGAGGACCTTGTTGCACTGCGGGGCGGTGCCCATGACCTTGACGATGGACCGCTGTGCGCGGCCGGCCACCGGGCTACCGGCCAGGGCGGGGTCGGGGGGCCGGACGTCGGTGATCGGCTCGTTCGCGAACGGGCTGAAGACCTGGGGGAAACCGTTCTGCGCGAGGACGGAGGAGAAGTCGGCGAACCAGGTGTCGGTCTGGTCGGGCAGCACCCGGGAGACACCGGTCAGCACCTTGGACTGGCGAACCTCTTTGCTGAGCGTCGGCAGGGTCGTTCCCGCGAGGGCCGAGCCGATCAGCCAGGCGACCAGGAGCATCGCGACGACGTTGACCAGGGAACCACCGGTGGCGTCGAGCGCCCGGGCCGGGGACCAGGTGATGTAACGGCGCAGCTTGTTGCCGAGATGGGTGGTCAGGGCCTGGCCGACGGAGGCGCAGACTATGACGACGATGACCGCGACGACGGCGGCGGCCGTGCTGACCTCCGCGTTGTCCGTCAGGACGTCCCAGACGACAGGGAGAAGGTAAACGGCGACGAGACCGCCGCCCAGGAACCCGGTCACCGACAGAATGCCGACGACGAAGCCCTGGCGGTAGCCGACGACCGCGAACCACACGGCGGCGACCAGCAACAGGATGTCCAGCACGTTCACCGCTTTTTGCCTCGCCTCGTCATTCCGGTCGTTCTTACTCGGCCGGAGTCCGGGGGCATACGGCACGAACCGCCGTCGTCACAAGCCCCCGTACCGCACGGCACCGCGCCCACCCTGTCATGACCGCCAGTCCAGCGGGACCTGCTTGTCCCGGTCCCAGGGGCGCTCCCACCCCGCGTAATGGAGCAGCCGGTCGATGACCCCGGCCGTGAAGCCCCACACCACGGCTGATTCGACCAGGAATGCCGGACCCCGGTGGCCGCTGGGGTGGAAGGTGGTCGTGCGGTTGTCCGGATCGGTGAGATCCGCCACGGGGACGGTGAAGACCCGAGCGGTCTCGTTCGGATCGACGGCATCGACCGGGCTGGGAGTTCGCCACCAGCCCAGGACCGGCGTGACGACGAAGCCACTGACGGGGATGTAGAGCTTCGGCAGGACGCCGAAGAGCTGGACCCCGTCGGGATCGAGCCCCGTCTCCTCCTCGGCCTCGCGCAGCGCGGCCGACAGCGGCCCGTCGGTCAGCGGGTCTCCGTCCTCGGGGTCGAGGGTGCCGCCGGGGAAGGCCGGCTGCCCGGCATGCGAGCGCAGCGCCGCCGACCGCTCCATGAGCAGCAGCTCCGGTCCGCGCTCGCCGTCACCGTCGCCGAACAGGACGAGAACGGCGGCCTGGCGCCCCGCGCCGTCCGCCGGGGGCAGGAAACGGCTCAGCTCGCCCGGTGCGACCGTCTCCGCGACCCGGACCACCGGGTCCAGCCAGTCGGGCAGTCCCTCCTTGCTGAGCGTCACCCGGCCGCCCCGGGGATCGGTCACCCGCGTCATCGCCACCCCTGTCGTCCTGGCCCCCGCCGTTCCCATTCCCCGTCCAACGCCCGGCGGTGCCTAGATCGTTCCACCGGCGGCCGTCGTGTATGCCCTCGTGCACGCCTCCGTGCACGCCCTCGTCATGCGGCGCCCAGGGGCGGGGCCGGCCGGCCGCCCGCGTCGAGGTAGGCCTGCGGGGGGTTCAACCGCTGGCCCGGGAAGCCGCCCTTCTCGTACTTCAGCAGCTTCCGTGCCTTGTCCGGATCGGTCTCGCCCTCGCCGTACGCCGGGCAGAGCGGGGCGATGGGGCAGGCGCCGCAGGCGGGCTTGCGGGCGTGGCAGATGCGGCGGCCGTGCCAGATCACATGGTGCGAGAGGTCGGTCCACTCGCTCTTCGGGAAGAGCGCGCCGACGGCCGCCTCGATCTTGTCGGGGTCGGTCTCCTCCGTCCACTTCCAGCGGCGCACCAGACGCTGGAAGTGCGTGTCCACGGTGATGCCGGGGCGGCCGAAGGCATTGCCGAGCACGACGAAGGCCGTCTTGCGGCCCACACCGGGCAGCTTGACGAGATCCTCGAGGCGGCCCGGCACCTCGCCGCCGAAATCCTCCACCAGCATCTTCGAAAGGCCTATCACCGACTTGGTCTTGGCCCGGAAGAACCCGGTGGGGCGCAGGATCTCCTCCACCTCCTCCGGGTTGGCGGCGGCCAGGTCCTCGGGGGCGGGGTATTTCGCGAAGAGGGCGGGGGTCGTCTGGTTGACGCGCAGGTCTGTGGTCTGAGCCGACAGGACCGTGGCGACCACGAGTTGGAAGGGGTTCTCGAAGTCCAGCTCGGGATGGGCGTACGGGAACACCTCGGCGAGCTCCCGGTTGATCCGCCGGGCGCGGCGGACGAGGGCGATGCGCGACTCCGCCTTGGGCGGCTCGACGGCGGCCGCGGACCTCGCCCCGGCCGCACCGCGCGCCCTTCCGCTTCCCCTCGCGGTCGCACGCGCACTCGCACTCGCACTCGCACTCGCGGCAGAGTCCGAAGCCGGGGTCGAGTCCGAAGCCGCACTCGCGGTCGATTTCTTCTTCACCGGCGCCTTCCCTGTCGGTTTCTCCGTTTCCCTGCCGCCATCGGAGCTCTGTTCGCCCACGGCGGAATCCTGGCGTGCCGCCACCCGATCAGCCCCTCGGGCCTGCGCTCTTACCGGCGATTTGGACACCCGGCCAGCCTACGGCTCGGCGCCGACATCCGCCCCGGCCCCTGAAGATCGGACCCCAATTGGACCCCTGCCGCTTACCCGGGCAGGCCCGTGCGGCATCCTTGTGACAGATCACACTGTTTGGACTGTCCGGCAAAATGGGCACCCCGGTCCCCTGGTACGTGGGGCCAGGATCCCCTGAGCAGGTCGACAAGGAGAGAACACGTGGACGACGTTCTGCGGCGGAACCCGCTCTTCGCGGCGCTCGATGACGAGCAGGCCGCGGAGCTTCGCGCCTCGCTGACCGAGGTGACCCTCGCACGGGGCGACTCCCTGTTCCACGAGGGCGATCCCGGAGACCGGCTCTACGTGGTCACCGAGGGCAAGGTCAAGCTCCACCGCACCTC
This sequence comes from Streptomyces sp. NPDC005774, assembly GCF_042871645.1. Taxonomy (NCBI): domain Bacteria; kingdom Bacillati; phylum Actinomycetota; class Actinomycetes; order Kitasatosporales; family Streptomycetaceae; genus Streptomyces; species Streptomyces sp. NPDC005774. The sequence continues at coordinate 134,101 of NZ_JBIAIV010000009.1, forward strand.
CCCCGACGGCCGCGAGAACATGCTGGCCGTCGTCGGGCCCAGCGAGCTCATCGGTGAGCTGTCGCTCTTCGACCCGGGCCCGCGCACCGCGACCGCCACGGCGTTGACCGAGGTCAAGCTGCTCGCCCTCGGCCACGGCGACCTCCAGCCCTGGCTGAACGCCCGCCCCGAGGTGGCCACCGCGCTGCTGCGGGCCGTCGCGCGCCGGCTGCGCAAGACCAACGACGCCATGTCGGACCTGGTCTTCTCCGACGTTCCGGGCCGGGTCGCCCGTGCCCTGCTGGACCTCTCCCGCCGCTTCGGCGTGCAGTCCGAGGAGGGCATCCACGTCGTCCACGACCTCACGCAGGAGGAACTGGCCCAGTTGGTCGGCGCGTCCCGCGAGACGGTCAACAAGGCCCTGGCGGACTTCGCCCAGCGCGGCTGGCTCCGTCTGGAGGCCCGCGCAGTGATCCTCCTGGACGTCGAACGCCTCGCGAAGCGGTCCCGCTGACCTGACCCCGGCCCCAGGGGGCAACGGACCCCGGGGACCGGGGCTACAGGCCCCGGGGTTCCTCGATGAGCCCGTGCTCCCGCAGGTACTCCAACTGCGCGCGGACCGAGAGCTCCGCGGCCGGCCAGAGGGAGCGGTCCACATCGGCGTAGACGTGGGCGACGACATCGGACGGGCTGCGGTGGCCGTTCTCGACGGCCGTCTCCACCTGGGCGAGGCGGTGCGCACGGTGGGCCAGGTAGTACTCGACGGCGCCCTGGGCGTCCTCCAGTACGGGGCCGTGGCCCGGCAGGACCGTGTGGACGCCGTCGTCGACCGTGAGCGAGCGCAGACGGCGCAGCGTGTCCAGATAGTCGCCGAGGCGGCCGTCGGGGTGGGCCACGACGGTCGTACCGCGCCCCAGGACCGTGTCGCCGGTGAGGACGGCCCCGTCGGCCGGCAGGTGGAAGGCCAGCGAGTCGGCGGTGTGGCCGGGTGCGGGAACGACCCTCAACTCCAGGCCGTCCACGGTGACCACGTCCCCGCCGGCCAGGCCCTCGCCCCCCAGGCGCAGTTCCGGGTCCAGCGCCCGTACCTTCGTACCGGTCAGCTCGGCGAGGCGGGCGGCGCCCTCGGAATGGTCCGGATGACCGTGCGTCAGCAGGGTGAGGGCCACGCGCTTGCCGGCCCGCTCGGCGGTGTCGACGACGTTGCGCAGATGCCCCTCGTCCAGCGGGCCCGGGTCGATCACGACCGCACGCGCGGAGCCGGGTTCCGACAGGATCCAGGTGTTGGTGCCGTCCAGGGTCATCGCCGAGGCGTTCGGGGCCAGGACGTTGACCGCCCGCGCGGTGGCGGGTCCGGAGAGGACCCCTCCGCGCGGTTGGCCGGGAAGGGCTGCCGCGTCCGTCATGTCGTGGCTCCACCGTTCGGGATGTGCTGGGTGAACTCGTCGTACCCCGGCCAGGACAGCACGATTCCGTCCTCGTCGAGCCGCGCGGTGGCCAGCACCGGCGCGAGGTCACGCGCGGGTGCCGCGTCGAGCGCCTGCGCCGCCGCCGTGTACGCCGTCAGCTGGCGCAGGGTCGCGATCGTCGGCGGCATCATCAGCAGCTCGCCCCGGTCGTACGCGGCGGCCGCCTCGCGCGGGGCGATCCACACCGTACGGTCGGCTTCCGTGGAGGCGTTCCGGGTGCGCTGCCCCTCGGGGAGGGCGGCGACGAAGAACCAGGTGTCATAGCGGCGGGGCTCGAACTCCGGGGTGATCCACCGGGTCCACACACCGAGCAGGTCCGAGCGCAGAACCAGCCCCCGGCGGTCGAGGAACTCCGCGAAGGACATGTCCCGCGCGACGAGCGCCACGCGGTCCGCCTCCCAGTCCGGGCCCGTTGTGTCGCCGATCACGGAGTCGGGCGTCGGGCCCGCGAGCAGCACACCGGCTTCCTCGTACGTCTCGCGCACGGCGGCGCAGACGATCGCCTGGGCCGTCCTTTCGTCGACGCCGAGTCTGTCCGCCCACCACGCGCGCGTGGGGCCCGCCCAGCGGACGTGAAGGTCGTCGTCGCGCGGGTCGACGCCACCGCCGGGGTAGGCGTACGCACCCCCGGCGAAGGCCATGGATGCGCGTCGGCGCAGCATGTGGACGACATAGCCGTCGCCGGTGTCCTTCAGGAGCATGACGGTGGCCGCGCGCTTCGGCTCGACCGGGACGAGGGTGCCGTCCGCGAGCGCACGGATGCGCTCCGGCCATTCCGGTGGATACCACTGCCCACCGGTCTGCCCAACGGTCTGTTCGCCGGTCTGCTCACCGGTCCGGCCACCCGTTTGGCCCTCGGCCTGCCCACCAGCCTGCGCATTCGCCATGGCCGGAGGCTATCTCGTGACAGGCTGATGTTCGAGTGGCCGACGGGGGAGAGGGGGCGGGGCCTCCCCTGCCCCCGCGGGCCATCGGATCATCGGCCGCCCGCGGCCGTCAGTCCGTCTCGGTCAGTTCCACCAGGATCTCGATCTCCACCGGAGCGTCCAGCGGCAGTACCGCGACGCCCACCGCGCTGCGGGCGTGGACGCCCTTGTCGCCGAGGACGTCGACCAGCAGCTCGCTCGCGCCGTTGAGGACGCCCGGCTGGCCCGTGAAGTCCGTGGCCGAGGCCACGAACCCGGTGACCTTGACCACGCGCGCGACGCGGTCCAGGTCGCCGGCGACGGACTTCACGGCGGCGAGGGCGTTCAGCGCGCAGGTGCGCGCCAGCTTCTTGGCCTCTTCCGCCGTGACCTCGGCACCGACCTTGCCGGTCAGCGCGAGCTCGCCGTCCACCATGGGAAGCTGGCCGGCGGTGTGGACGTACCGCCCTGAGAGCACGGCCGGACGGTACGCGGCCAGCGGCGGAACGACCTCGGGCAGCCTCAGGCCGAGCTCGGCCAGCTTCGCCTCGACCTTGCTCACGCCTGCTTCTCCCGCTTCAGGTAGGCCACCAGCTGCTCGGGGTTGTTCGGGCCGGGAACGACCTGCACGAGCTCCCAGCCGTCCTCGCCCCAGGTGTCCAGAATCTGCTTCGTGGCGTGGACCAGCAGCGGAACCGTGGAGTACTCCCATTTCGTCATGCGGCGACTCTAGCCGTTGGTTTCCGGGGAACTCTCCCCCGGAGCCGCCGGGGCGCGCGGGGAGGAATTAGGCTCAAAGGCGTGAGCAGGCTTCAGGTCGTCAGTGGCAAGGGCGGAACCGGCAAGACCACGGTGGCCGCGGCCCTCGCGCTGGCTCTGGCCACGGAGGGGAAGCGGACGCTTCTCGTCGAGGTCGAGGGCCGCCAGGGCATCGCACAGGTCTTCGAGACGGAGGCGTTGCCGTACGAGGAACGGAAGATCGCCGTGGCTCCCGGCGGCGGGGAGGTGCACGCCCTCGCCATCGACGCCGAGCGGGCCCTTCTGGACTATCTCCAGATGTTCTACAAGTTGGGCAGCGCCGGGCGGGCCCTGAAGAAGCTCGGCGCGATCGACTTCGCGACCACCATCGCGCCCGGTGTACGGGACGTCCTGCTGACCGGCAAGGCGTGCGAGGCGGTACGGCGCAAGGACAAAAGCGGGCGGTTCGTCTACGACTACGTCGTGATGGACGCCCCGCCGACCGGGCGCATCACCCGTTTCCTCAACGTCAACGACGAGGTCGCCGGACTCGCCAAGATCGGCCCGATACACAATCAGGCGCAGGCCGTGATGCGGGTGCTGAAATCGCCGGAGACGGCGGTGCACCTGGTCACGCTGCTGGAGGAGATGCCGGTCCAGGAGACCGTGGACGGCATCGCCGAGCTGCGGGCGGCCCGGCTGCCGGTGGGGCGGATCATCGTGAACATGGTGCGCCCGGAGCTGCTGGAAGCGGCCGATCTGGAACTCGTGGGGACGGTCACGCGTTCTTCCGTCGCGCGGTCGTTGTCCTCCGCCGGTCTCGGCGGCGCGCGGCGCGGAGGGCACGCCGAGCGGCTGGTGGGCCCGCTGCTCGCGCAGGCGGAGGAGTACGCCGAGCGGTACGCGCTGGAGGCCGAGCAGCGTGCCGCGCTGGCCGGGGTGGACCTGCCCCGGCACGAGCTGCCGCTGCTCGCGGAGGGCATGGACCTGGCGGGCCTGTACGCGCTGGCCAAGGAACTCCGCGCCCAGGGTGTGTCATGACCGGCAGGAACCCTCCCGCCGGCACCGCGCCGACCACGGGCGTGCTCGATCCGGGCGTCGTCGCGGGCATACCCGGCCCGGGTGTCGTCGCGGACGTACGCGTCGCACCGGCCGTCGCGCCGCCCCCCGTCACGAGCCGGATGCCGAACCGGGAAACCCGTCGAGAACCGGGCCCGAAGTACCGGAAGTCGAGCCATGAACCGAGCCAGGAACCGAGTCGGAAGTATCGGAAGCAGGGAATGTCATGAGCCGTAGTCCGGAACCGGCGCACGCACACGACCCGGCCGACTCGGGCAGCTCGGCCCACTCCGGCAGCTCGGCCCGCCACCGCCTCTCCCCCGTCCCCACGCTCGACGTGGACCCGCTGCTCGAGGACCGCGGCACCCGGATCGTGGTGTGCTGCGGGTCGGGCGGGGTCGGCAAGACGACCACCGCCGCGGCTCTGGGCCTGCGCGCGGCCGAGCGGGGGCGCAAGGTGGTCGTTCTGACCATCGACCCGGCCCGCAGACTCGCCCAGTCCATGGGCATCGACTCGCTCGACAACATCCCCCGCCGGGTGAAGGGCATAGACGACTCCGCGGGCGGCGAACTGCACGCGATGATGCTCGACATGAAGCGCACCTTCGACGAGATCGTCGAGGCGCACGCGGACCCCGAGCGGGCTTCCGCGATTCTGGGCAACCCCTTCTACCAGTCGCTCTCGGCGGGCTTCGCGGGCACGCAGGAGTACATGGCGATGGAGAAGCTGGGGCAGCTGCGGGCCCGTGACGAGTGGGACCTCATCATCGTCGACACCCCGCCGTCCCGGTCCGCGCTGGACTTCCTGGACGCGCCGAAGCGGCTCGGCTCCTTCCTCGACGGCAGGCTCATCCGCCTCCTGCTGACCCCGGCGAAGGTCGGCGGCCGGGCGGGGATGAAATTCCTGAACGTCGGGATGTCCATGATGACCGGCGTTCTGGGGAAGGTGCTCGGGGGTCAACTGCTGAGCGACATGCAGACGTTCGTGGCGGCGATGGACTCCATGTTCGGCGGGTTCCGTACGCGCGCGGACGCCACCTTCAAGCTGCTCCAGGCGCCCGGGACCGCGTTCCTGGTGGTCGCGGCCCCGGAGCGGGACGCGCTGCGCGAGGCCGCGTACTTCGTGGAACGGCTGGCCGCCGAGGACATGCCGTTGGCCGGCCTGGTCCTCAACCGGGTCCACGGCAGTGGCGCCGACCGGCTGTCGGCCGAGCGGGCACTCACCGCCGCGGAAAATCTTGAGGACTCCCGCATTGTGGATCAGGAGGACGGGAAAGCTGGACTTCGTAACTCCCCCGACACACAAGAAAGTTCGGACGGCCCCACTGCGGAGACTCCCACTCCGGAAGCACCCGAGCCCCCTGAGGCGCCTGAAACATCCGAGACACCTGGAACTCCAGAAACCGCCCCTCCCGAGACACCGGCACAGGACGACGTCCCCGACGGAGGCTCCCCCGCCACCGTGGACGACACCGGCGCCGCCAGTGCGGACGAGGCGGACGAGGCGGACGAGGAACGGTCCGTCGACCAGCTCACCGCAGGTCTGTTGAGGCTGCACGCCGAGCGGATGCAGCTGCTCTCCCGCGAGCAGCGCACGCGTGACCGCTTCACCGCGCTCCACCCCGAGGTGGCGGTGACGGAAGTGGCCGCGCTGCCCGGCGACGTGCACGACCTCACGGGGCTGCGGGACATCGGCGACCGGCTCGCGACCAACCGGCCGGAGCTGCCCGAGGCGGGCGTCTGACCCGCCGTCCGACCCGCGTCGGCACGCCCTGACGGCGGCACCATGCCTGTCGCCTTCGGAGGCCCACCCGCCTTCGGAGGCCCACTCGACCGCGGGGGCCGGTAAGGCCCGCCCGGGGTCCCGCTCACGCGGAGTGGAGCAGAGGCCGCGGAGGCCAAGGCCCCCGAGAGCTCTCAGCCCACCGCCGCGAAGCTCGCGAACACCTCGTCGTCGAGGGGCATGACATCCGGCCCCCGCTCGTACTCCGTGCGCGCGGTCTCCAGCAGCCGGCGCCAGGACGTCACCGTGGGCCGCCGGCGTAGCAGTGCGCGGCGCTCACGTTCCGTCATGCCTCCCCACACGCCGAACTCGACGCGGTTGTCGAGCGCGTCGGCCAGGCACTCCGTGCGTACCGGACACCCGGTGCACACCGCCTTGGCCCTGTTCTGCGCTGCTCCTTGAACGAACAGTTCATCCGGATCAGTAGTGCGGCAGGCAGCCTGCGCACTCCAGTCGGTAACCCAGCCCATACCGGCGCCGTCCTCTCCCGAATCGAGGCTCCCCCACGGCGGCAGCGGCATATTCACCGCCGCCAGTTGAGGACGTTACGGAAGGTGGGCACAGCGCAACACCCCCAGCGGGCCCAATCTTGAATGGCCCGAACGGACTATGGGTAAGCGGCAGATCACCCGGGGGAGTGAGCTGACGACATGCGCGACAATCCCGACGTTTCAGGGCGTTTCACTTGCGCCACAACGGACACCATGTGACACGGAAGGTGGATCCGGACACGTATCCCACACGCTCTGACGAAAAAGTCGGAGAGATCCGGAACGATTCGGAGTCGCCCGACGTATTGATACGTGACCTCACTGCTGTGACAGTTGTGGGCAGCTTAGGCCAAGGCCTGTACGCGTGTCCGGCAAATGAGAACGTAGGCTGCTCCCATGCCAAAGAAGCGCTCGGGTGGTGGTCTGTCGGCAACGCAGCAGGCCGCCAAGTTCCTCGGTGTCAGTGTCCTGTCGGGGGCCGTGCTGGCCGGTATCGCGCTGCCCGCCGTGGGAGCGCTGGGCCTCGCCGCCAAGGGGTCGGTGGAGAGCTTCGACGAACTCCCCCTCAACCTCAAGACTCCCCCGCTGAGTCAGCGCACCACCATCCTCGACGCGGGGGGCGGCAAGATCGCCACCGTCTACTCGCGCGACCGCACGGTGGTCGACCTCAAGGACATCGCGCCGCACCTCCAGAAGGCGATCGTCGCGATCGAGGACTCGCGCTTCTACGAGCACGGCGCGGTGGACCTGAAGGGCGTACTGCGCGCGATGAACCGCAACGCGCAGAGCGGCGGCGTCTCCGAGGGCGCGTCCACCCTGACCCAGCAGTACGTGAAGAACGTCTTCGTGGAGGAAGCCGGCGACGATCCGACGAAGGTCGCACAGGCCACCCAGCAGACGATCGGCCGCAAGATCCGCGAGCTGAAGTTCGCGATCCAGGTCGAGGAGGAGCTGGGCAAGAAGAAGATCCTCGAGAACTACCTGAACATCACGTACTTCGGCCAGCAGGCCTACGGTGTGGAGGCCGCCGCCCAGCGCTACTTCTCCAAGCCCGCCAAGGACCTGAACCTCCAGGAGTCCGCGCTCATCGCCGGCCTCGTCCAGTCGCCGAGCCGGTACGACCCGGTGAACGACGAGACGGAGGCCCTCAAGCGGCGCAACATCGTCCTGGCGCGGATGGCCCAGGTCGGCGACATCTCCGAGGAACAGGCCGCCGAGGCGTCGGACACACCGCTCGGACTGAAGGTCAGCAAGCCGAAGAACGGCTGCATCACGGCGGTCGACGGCGCGGGCTTCTTCTGTGACTACGTGCGTCAGGTGTTCCTGAAGGACCCGGTCTTCGGCAAGACCCCGGAGGCGCGGGCCAAGGTCTGGAACCACGGTGGCCTGACGATCCGTACGACGCTCGACTCGCAGGCGCAGAAGTCCCTGCAGGAGTCGGTCAAGAGCCACGTCAACAAGAGCGACGAGGTGGCCACCGCCGCCAGTGTCATCGAGCCCGGTACCGGCAAGATACTCGCCATGGGCCAGTCGCGTCCGTACGGCTTCGGCAAGAACGAGACGCAGATCAACCTCTCCGTGGACCAGGGCATGGGCGGCGGCGCCGGCTATCAGCCCGGTTCGACGTTCAAGCCGATCGTGGCCGCGGCCGCCCTCGAGGGCGGGATGCCGGCGACGAAGACGTACGCCTCGCCGTACCAGATGGACTACCCGGCCCCGGTCCAGGCCTGCCAGGGCAAGACGTGGAACGAGTCGGGCGTCCCGGTCGAGAACGAGAACGAGACCGAGGTCGGCCCGTACGACATGAAGGAAGCGACCGCGAAGTCGGTCAACACCTACTACATCGAGATGATCAGCGAGATCGGCATCTGCCCGGTGACGGAGCTGTCGAAGAAGATGGGCATAGGGCGGGCCGACGGCAACAAGATGCAGCAGGCGCCGTCGATCGCCCTCGGCACCCAGGAGATGTCCCCGCTGACCATGGCGAACGGTTACGCCACGTTCGCCTCGCGCGGCATGTACTGCACGCCGGTCGCCATCGAGTCCATCAGCCGGCGCGTCGGCGAGAAGTCGAAGTCGCTCCCGGTCCCGAAGTCGACGTGCTCGCGCGCGATGTCGGAGAAGACCGCCGACATCATCAACACGCTCCTGCGAGGCGTGGTCGAGGACGGTACGGGTACGGAAGCCGGTCTCGGCGGCAGCCGCCCGAGCGCGGGCAAGACCGGTACGACGGACTTCCGCTACGCCGCCTGGTTCGTGGGCTACACACCGAACCTGGCCGGTGCGGTGTGGGTCGGCGACCCCGAGCACAAGCGGCAGATGACCGACATCACGATCGGCGGAACCTGGCACGAGAAGGTGTTCGGTGGTCAGGTGCCCGGCCCGATCTGGCGCGACATGATGAGCGGCGCGCTGAACGGCAAGGAGGCCCCCGAGTTCAGCCTCGTCAACATCCCGGACCGCAAGAAGCCCGACGAGGACAAGGGCCGGGGCCGGGGCCGCGGGAACGACGACCGTGACGGCAACCGCAACGACGGCCGCAACGACGACGCCGGCGGGTTCATCGGCGGCCTGGTCGGCGGCGGAAACGGCGGAAACGGCACCAATGGCGGCACCGGAGGCACCGGAGGCACCGGTACCAACGGCGGGGCCGAACCCGACCCGACCATCTCCGTCCCGGAGGGCTTCTTCCAAGGCCCGGGCAACGGGCCGGGCGGACGGCGCTGACAGCACACCGGCGGCACAGCACACCGGCGGCATCGCGAAGGGCCCCTCTTTCCCGCACCGGGAGGGAGGGGCCCTTCGCCGTCGGCCGGACCGGCCGCTCGCTGCGGTCTGCTCAGCCGGCGAGGAGCTTCTTCACCGCGGCGGCCACCCGGCCGCCCTCGGCCTGTCCGGCCACCTTCGGGTTGACGATCTTCATGACCGCTCCCATGGCCCGCGGGCCCTCCGCGCCTGCCGCCTTCGCCTCCTCGACGGCCTGGGCGACGATCGCGTTCAGCTCGTCGTCGGACATCTGCTGGGGCAGGTACCGCGCGAGCAGCTCGCCCTCCGCCTTCTCCCGCTCGGCCTGCTCGGGACGCCCGCCCTGCGCGAAGGCGTCCGCCGCCTCACGGCGCTTCTTCGCCTCACGGGTGATCACCTTGAGGACCTCGTCGTCGGAGAGCTCGCGCTTCGCCGTCCCCGCGACCTCCTCCTTGGTGATCGCGGTGAGCGTCAGCCGGAGCGTGGAGGAGCTGAGCTCGTCGCGCGCCCTGATGGCAACGTTGAGGTCGTCGTGCAGCTTCGACTTGAGCGTGGTCATGCCCCGATTGTCGCAGGAAGGGGAGGAGGGGCGCCCGCGCATTTCCTCCCTGCCCCAAGACTCCCCCAAGACCCGGCGTCCCGGGGCGTGTCAGGGCGGACGGGTACCGGCTCCGGCCGGCCGCCGGAAAGGTACCGCGGACATCCCCTCCCCCCGGATCTGACACGATGGGCGCATGCGCGCGCGATACGGAATCCCCCTGGGAATCACGGCGGCCGGTGCCGCCGGGCTGGTGTACGCGGCGGGCTTCGAGGCCCGCTCCTTCCGGCTGCGGCGGGTGACGGTCCCCGTCCTGCCCGCCGGAATGCGCCCCCTGCGCGTCCTGCAGGTCTCCGACATCCACCTGGTGAGCGGCCAGCGCAAGAAGCAGCGCTGGCTGCGTTCGCTGGCCGGCCTGCGCCCGGACTTCGTGATCAACACGGGCGACAACCTGTCCGACCCGGAGGGCGTCCCGGAGGTCCTGGACGCCCTGGGCCCCCTGATGGAGTTCCCGGGCGCCTATGTCTTCGGCTCCAACGACTACTACGGCCCCAAACTGCGCAACCCTGCCCGCTACCTGATCGAGAAGGCCCAGGGCCGGCACGGCCTGAACGGCAACGACCCGGCCGCCAACGTGATCCACAACCCGTGGGAAGACCTGCGGGACGGCTTCGACGGCGCGGGCTGGCGGAACCTGACGAACACCAGGGACACCCTGAAGGTCGAGGGCGTCACGATCGAGCTGACCGGCCTGGACGACCCGCACATCAAACGGGACCGCTACACGGAGGTGGCGGGCGGCCCGTCGGGCACGGCGGACTTCTCGATGGGCGTCGTCCACGCCCCCTACCTGCGCGTCCTGGACTCCTTCACGGCCGACGGCTACCCCCTGGTCCTGGCCGGCCACACCCACGGCGGCCAGCTCTGCATCCCCTTCTACGGCGCGCTGGTCACCAACTGCGACCTGGACACCGACCGCGTGAAGGGCCTGTCCACGCACACGTCCGAGGGCCGCACGTCCTACCTCCACGTCTCCGCGGGCTGCGGCACCAACCGCTACACCCCGGTCCGCATCGCCTGCCCGCCGGAGGTAACACTGATGACCCTGGTGGGCCGGGAGTAGCAGGCCCGAGGGGCCGGACGGGGCCGGAGGAGCCGAGCGGGGCCGGAAGGCCAGGCGCAGGCCGGAGGGCCAAGCGGGGGCCGACGCGGCCGGCTCAACCCTCATGTCACCCGTCCGGCTCACCCGCATCGCCCCGACCAGGTGGTTCACCCACTCTGGGGTCCATGACCGCCCCGATACCCAGGGACATCCCTGACCTCCCCGTCATCCCGGGGAGACGGACGAATCTCATGCCCTCGTCCGCCCCCGCGGGAGCCGTGGCGCCACCGGTGCGTCGGCCCCTGGTAGCGGCGTACCGCCTGCTCCTGGCGCTCGCGGCGCTCGGGGCGGCGACCGTCGAGATCCTGCTCGGCAGCCCCCCACGAGTCCTGAGCCACTTCGCGATCCAGAGCACGCTCCTGCTGGCCGCGGTCACGCTCGCGTCGGCCCGCCGGGCCTGGACCGCCCGCCGCCCCCTCCCGGCCGCCCTGACCGGAGCGACGCTGGTGTACGTGGTCGCCGCGGCCCTGCTCCAGCACGTACTCCTGGCGGACGCGACACCGGCGTACACGATGACGGGTCCGGCAGGGACGACAGGGACGGCAGACCTGACCGGCCCGGCCGGCACGCTGGCCGCGCTCGCGCCCCCCGCCCTGCACACGGTGCTCCCGATCGCGGCGGTACTGGACTGGCTGCTCCTCTCCCCACCGGCCCGCATGCGCCTCGCCCACGCCGCCGCATGGCTCCTGTACCCGATGGCCTACCTGGCCTTCACCCTGGCCCGCGAACTGTTCCTCCCCGCTGGCCCGGCCCGCCACCTCTACCCCTTCCAGGACACCGACCTGCACGGCTACCGGTACGTCCTGGGCATCTCCCTCCTCCTGCTCGTCGCCCTCTACGGCCTGGCCCTCGCCCTCATCGCCGTGGACCGCACCCGCCCGGACCCCCTCCGCCTCGGCGCCAAAACCGGATTTCGTCTCCAGCCACCGGTGGGCTAAAGTAAACGTCGTCGCCACGAGAGCAGCGACAATCGGGGTGTGGCGCAGCTTGGTAGCGCGCTTCGTTCGGGACGAAGAGGTCGTGGGTTCAAATCCCGCCACCCCGACAGTGAAACAACAAGTCAGGCCCGGTGCTGGGAGATCAGCACCGGGCCTGACTTGTTGTGCGGACCCGTTTTGGGAGCCGACTTCGGGAACCGGCTCCCAGGGCCCGTCTGCCGACGAGAACGCAGGAGCGTGTGTGGTCAGAGCCAGTCCCAGCGCTTGAAAGCGAAGTACAGCGTCAGAGAGACAACAACGATGACGGCGCTGGAAACGATGAATCCCGACTGGTGTCCGAAGCCGGGGTAGGGAAGGTTCTGTCCGTAGAAGCCAGTGATCGCCGTGGGTACGGCGATGATCGCGGCCCAGCTCGTCACCTTCTTCATGATCAGGTTCATCCGGTTCGCCTGCACCGATAAGTTGGTTTCCATCACCGAGGCCACCAGGTCGCGCAGCGACTCCGTCCACTCGTCGGCACGCAGCACGTGGTCGTACACATCGCGGTAGTACGGCAGCAAGGGGCCGTCGACGATGTCGAGGTCGGGGCGCATGAGGGTGTTGACGACCTCCCGCATGGGCAGAACCACGCGCCGGAGCCGGACCAGTGATTTCCGCAGGGCGTAGGACTGGCGCTGTACGGTCTGGATCTGCCGGCCGCCTTCGGCGAAGAGCAGATCGTCCAGTTCCTCAATACGTTCGTCGAGTTGCTGTACCGCGGCAAAGTGCCCGTCGACGACATAGTCGAGCAGGCCGTGGAGCAGAAAGGCGACCCCGTGCGCTGCCAGAGCCGGAGTACGGTCCCACCGGGCGACCAGCTCGTCGAGAGCGAACGCGGCGTCCTTGCGGACCGTGATCAGCGCCTGTGGCGTGAGGATGACCGCGAGCTCACTCATCGTCAGTCCCGCGCCGTCCGGGTCGACGGCTACCGCGTAGACACTGAGGAAGTGATGGGTACGGTAGTTGTCGAGTTTCGCCCGTTGTCCCTCGTGCAACGCGCCCTCGAGAGCCAGCTCGTGGAGACCGAGTTCCTCGCCGACCGCCGTGAACTCGGCGCGGTTCGGGCGGTACAGGTCCAACCACACGGTCGAAGACGGATCCGCCAGATGCCGTGAGATGTCCTGGACCGGGAAGTCCTCCTCGACCAGGGAGCCGGCGCGGTACAGCCGAGTGTGGGCCATGTCGCGCACACTAACGGCACCAGCGGAACATCAGCGGACACCACTGCCGGGCATGCACCCCGACCGGCGGTACCGCCCCGATCACCTTGAAGTCGGCGACGCAGCAGAGACAGCCCTATGGGTGCTCGGTCCTCCAGACGTCGTTCCTGGGGCTCGTGGCGTTCCTCGCCGGTCCGAGGGTCCTCCGCGGGGATCGGGTGTGCCCGATGGGTGCCGGCGGTTCCGGACGCGTTGCCTCTCGGTAAAACGCCTGCTCACGCGCACGTCCCGGGGTCTCGGAGCGGCGTAGAGTGAAGGAATCGGGAGTACTTCGCATACTGGCCACCACGTCGGTGTCGTTCCCGGCGAGCAACAACACCGGCCTCCAAGAGGAGACTCGGGGACAGGTCCGCGTCATGACCGCGACCATTGAACCTAAGATCATCAAAGAACGTCTGCCTTCGGCGTCGGCCCGGCTGTCCCTGGTCCCGACCGGCTCGGTTCCAGGTCTCCTGGACGGTGCCTGGTGGCCCCGCTCCCGTGATCTCCTCCGGGAGATCCCCACTTTGACGGACGCGCTGGACGCGTGCTGGGGTCGGCTCACCCACGTCACCGTGAACCCAGCCCACTGGCCCGTCATCCCGCGCAAGGTCCCCGTCACGGGGCACACGGTGCATGTCGGCTGGTTCGCCGACGAGCAGGACCCGAACAAAGTGATCCTCTTCTCCTACACGGTGGGCCGCCTGGACCTGCTGGTGATCCCTCCGGAGACGGAGCCGGCCGCCGCCGCCCGGTTGATGGCAGCAGCAACCGTTCCCGGAGGTAGCCGCGCCTCCAGCGGTCTGATGGCCGACGAGGCCATGAGCCACGACGCGGCAGAGGCTCGGGGCCGGGAAGAGGAATGGGAGACCGACGGCGGTGCCGCTTCGGCAGCCGGAGCCGCGATCGGGATCTTGAGTCCGCCCTGAGGAGGTGAGGACGTGGAGACAGCCGTCACCGTCGCCGTGATCATCTTCGTGATCATTGCGGGGATGTTCCTGATCCACCGGCTCAACGCGCAGCATGACGAAAGGATCGGGGCGTTCCGCTACAGCGACGCCCTGCCGGAAATCGGTCGGCAGCCCCGTAAGAGCCCACGTGCGACCGCGTCGAAGGGTCCTCCTGCCGACGCCGCACGCCGTGAGCATCGCGAGGGGAGCCGCTGATGACGCGGCCCTGCTTCCAGCCGGGGCGGGCAGGGCGGGGAGTGGCTCACAGGGCGGCGAGGCGCCCGTGGCAGGCGGCGCCAGGACAGCGCGGGTATGGCAAGGTCTGCCCCTGATCGTTTCGGCAGTGCCTCCGATCGGGGCTGATCGTGGTGCATGGTTCACGGCACCGTCAGGGCGCCTGGGGGAAAGCAGCGTGGAGCCCTCGACGAGAGCCGGTCATGATCCGAGGATCCTGCGCTTCTGCTCCTCGAACTCGGTCTCGGTGAGCACGCCCTGAGCCTTGAGTTCGCCGAGCTGTTTCAGCTGTTCGATCTTGCTGGTCATGTCGGGGGCCGGCGGAGCCGGAGACTGCGGGGCAGGGGACGTCGGCTGAGGCGAGAGTGCCTCGGATTCCTGCTGAGCTGCCCAGCGTCCCTGCTGGCGGCGTGACACGCGGTTCGATACGGCGGTCGCCGTTCCGGCGATGGCGGCGGTACGCGCGACCCCGCGGATGAGACCCGGCATGGTGGTTTCCCTTCTGCTCAGCGAGCGGCTTCAGCCGCGTCGAGGGCGTCGAGGACTGCGGACACCGGGATCCGTCCGGAGGCGACCATCCTGGCCCCGCCTCGGCGCAGAGCGGTGGCGAAGGGCGCGGCCCACAGGTTCTCGTAGACCAGGATGCCGGCGGAACTGCCGGGCTCCAGCGCGGTGGCCGCCTCCTCGATGTCGTCCTGGCCCAGGAGACCGGAGGAAGCACCCTCGAAGACGGCCAGGTCGAGTTCGCCGTCGCCGGTCAGGTCGGCGATCTCCATGCCGGTCACGGAACCGTCGTCGTCCTTCTTGACGAACATCAGGTCGAGGATCCTGATCAGGCCGCGGTCCACAAGATCGACCAGCAGGGGAAATCCCTCACCCGTCATTCGGTTACCGGGAAACTCGACGACCAGATAGTCGATCGGGCCCACTTCTTGGGTTTCGTCGCTCACGGCGTCACCTCTGGTGCTCGCGTCCGGTGCTCGCAGCTCTCCCCGTATTCCAATTGCACCATCGGGCCGTGGCGTTCGCACTTCGGTGAACCGTTCACCCGCCTGGTCCACCGGGTCCGCCCGCGTCGGCGTGCCGCATCGCGTGGATCTGCCGGTGTCCACTCCCGGGGAGCAGCCTCACGTCCAGCTCGGCCCCGCTCGCTCGTCGCGGGCCTGGACTCGGACGCGGTTCGCGGCGGTCGGCCGGTTCTGGGCGCCCGCCCTCCGGACGGCCCTGCCGCGGCTCGTGGCCCCGGGAACGGGCGGCTCGTGGCCCCGGGAACGGGCGGCTCGTGGCCCCGGGAACGGGCGGGTCGTGGTCCCGGGAACGGGCGGAGGCCGCCGGGCCCGCCGGGCGTCCGCCCGTCCGTTCCCCGGGCCCCGTCGGGTGGGCGAGGATGCGCGCAGATCTCGACCGTGATCGGTACGCACACCTCGGTCAGAACCGGCACCGGCCCGCTTTCGTCCGGTGTGCGGCCTCGCACGAACCGGCAAAGGCCCCCTCCCCGGCTCCGCGCGCCAGGACCGAGGGTCCCCGGCTCGACCGAACCGACACCTAGAGTGAGAGGTCATGCCACTGCGTGACCGTGATGGATGGCGTGGTCGGGCGCGTGGCGCGTCGCCCCGGCACAGCTGCCCGGGCGGTCACCCCGGTCCCGGGTGAGGAGTACGGATGAGCCAGTGGGGTGTGGTGGTGGCCGGTGGCGTGGTCGTCGGCTACGGGGCGCTCTCGCGGCGGCTGTCGACGACGGTGCTGTCCGGGCCCCTGGTGTTCGTCGTGTGCGGGCTGGTGATCGGGCCTCTGGGCCTGGACCTGATGAACGCGGACCGGGATCCGGAGGTCATCCGGACGCTGTTGGAGAGCGCGCTCGTCCTTGTGCTGTTCACGGACGCGGCGGCGATCAGGATCGAGGACCTGCGCAGGGAGGGGTTCCTGCCGTTGCGGCTGCTCGTGATCGGGCTGCCCGTCACGATGGCGCTGGGGTGGCTGGTGGCCTGGCCCCTCCTGCCCGGTCTGGGTGTGTGGGAGCTGGCGCTGGTCGGCGTCATCCTGGCTCCGACGGATGCCGCGCTCGGACAGCAGGCTTTCTCCAACGAGCGGGTCCCGGCGCTGGTCCGAGGCGGCCTGAGCGTCGAATCGGGTCTGAACGACGGTCTGGTGCTCCCGTTCTTCGTGCTGGCGCTGGCGGCGGCGGGCGAGGGGGAGGGACATCCGGGCGTCGTCGTGACGTTCCTGCGGGCGCTGCTGCTGAGCGGTGCGATCGGGCTCGCCGCCGGTTGGGCCGGGGCGGGCGTGTTGCGTTGGTCGGTTGCCCGGGACTGGAGCACTCCTGCGTGGCGGCAGTTCCTGACGGTCGCCGTTCCCCTGGTCACCTACGCGCTGTGTGACGCGGCCGAAGGCAGCGGCTTCATCGGCGCCTGGGCCGCCGGTCTGGCCTTCGGAAGCCGGCTGCGTGGCGCGCCGTCAGGACGTGTCGCTCGCGCCGAAGGCCCGGGTCCCACGCAGAGCGCGAAGTTCAGCGAGCGGCTCGGGCTCCTGCTCTCCTCGGTGAGCTTCCTGGTCTTCGGCGCGGTCATCCTGGGGCCGGTCCTTCAGCACCTGACGTGGCGGATGGTGGTCTACGCGCTGATCAGCCTGACCGCGGTCCGGATGCTGCCGGTCGCTCTGGCCATGGCCGGCACCGGTCTGCGGGCCGCCTCCGTCGCCTACATCGGGTGGTTCGGTCCGCGCGGGCTCGCCTCCCTGGTCTTCGGCCTGCTGGCCTTCGAGGAGCACCTGCCCGGGGCGACGCTGCTGAACGGCGTCATCGCCGTGACCGTGGGCCTGAGCGTTCTCCTCCACGGCGCCACGGCCCCGTTTCTGGGAAACCGCTACGGCGACTGGTTCACCAGGACGCTCCGCACCGAACCGGGCCTGCGGGAGAACGCACTCGGCGCCGACAAGGCTCCCGGCATACGCGACCCCCACAGCCCTTGACGAACACGGCGACCGTGCCACCCGTGGCGTTCGGGCCCGCCGATGACGAACCACAGGTGGTGCGGTACAGCCCCGCTCCGAGCGTTTTCGCAGGCGTCGGCGGTTGCGGCAGCTCCCCCTTCCGCACCTCAGACACCCCCTAGCGGGCGAGCGACCCGTTCTGGTCGCCGGAAGCGGACTGCCACGCCTGCATGCCCGCCCGGGACGCCTCCTTGGCCTGCCGCCACTTCATGGCCGCCTGCTGGGCCGGAGGCACGTCCATGTCGCGGATCATGCGCCGACCTGCGGCAAACACGGCGGCGGCCGCGATGACCATGCCGGTGCCCGCCACCACGGCACCGGCCGCGGTGAGCACGGCACCGGCCGTGACGAGCCGGGTGTCGATGTCGATCGAGTGCAGGGGCTGGTGATGGTGATGGTTCATGACTCCACCATCCAACGACAGGCGGCCACCTCGCATCCCGGGCAACGGCACAAGAAGCCGGAGCGCCCCCGTACGGGCAGGTGCGGCCTTGGTGGCAGGCGAGGGGGCGCCGGTGACCGGGGCCGGTGGCGACGCGCTGACGATCGCCGTGGTGCCGGGCGTCACCGCCGGCACGGTCATCGCACAGGAACCCCGTCCGGCACGGAGGCCGGGTCTGGCCCGAGTCGCCGGGAACGCCGCCCGGAGACACGTTGAAAAGGGAGCACCACATCAGAACATGCAGGCGGACCCGCTCCGCTTCGGACAGGTACGCGGCGGCTCCGCCCTCGACCCGCACAACTCACGGTGATCAACGGTGGCCGTACCCGTTCCCGGACCGGCCCGGACCTGTGTGATCGGCCGGTGGGCGTGGGCGGCGAACCGTCGGAAATCCGGGCGACGGCCACCGGCCCGGCTGACACCCTGGCGCACATGACCACGTCACCGACGGCGAGACAGCGACTTGCCGCGCTTCACAGCCATGCGGCCGTGAACCGTGAGGACTTCACCGGCCAAAACCTTGCTTCCACCCGCACGTCGCGGCTGCGGTTCACCCGCTGCTTGTTCATCGGGGCAGATCTACGCCACGCCACCCTGGACGGGTGCTGGTTCAAGTTCTGTGACCTCAGTGGCGCAGACCTGCGCGGGGCTTCACTGCGCGGGGTCAGCCTGGCCGGATGCGATCTACGGGGTGCCGACCTGCGCGACACCGATCTGACCGGCGCCAGAATCGGAAGCGTGAACACCGGTAGGCCCCCGCGCGGGCTGACCGACGTCACCGGGGCCCGGTTCGAGGGAGCAACCCTGCGCAATGTTCAAGCGGAAGGCGTCCTCGGTTGGCCACCCGAGCACGACGGGAACGAGTAGGGCCTGCCGGGCGGTGCGCCGATCTCCACCCCGACCAGGCTGAGGTCGGGCACCGGCCCGCGCCAACCGAAGCACCCGGCGACGCCACGCGAGACCACGACCTACAGCCGGAGTATCGAGCGGCAGCAGGATCACACCCGGTCCCATGCCCGGAGCGCCGAGCCGACCATGTACCCCATGGCCGTCCACGTCACGCCTCACGCCTCTTTGCGTGTTCTCTCACGCGGCAAGGAGGGAACGCGCAATCGTTCGCCTTGCGGCTCTTCCGGATCCGCGGGCCGCTCGAGAACCGTTCGGGAGGGGTGCGGGTCAGCCCCCCGGGGATTTTCGCGGGTGGCCGGGGGGCTTTCCTCCACGGGCACCTCCGCCCATACCGTCTTGCCGACGGGCCTGCGAGGCGTCGATCCCCAGCGCAGGGACAGGACGTCCACCAGAAGCAGTCCCCGGCCCGACTCCCCCTCCGGGCACGACGTGGGCGGGGCCGGGGGCAGCCGCTTCTCCGAGGCGGCGTCCGTGACCTCGATGCGCACCAGGTCCGCGGTCGTGTCGAGGGTGAGCCGGAGGCGGAAGTCGCGTCCGGGGGTCCGGCCGTGTCGCACGGCGTTCGCCGCGAGTTCGCCGACGACCAGGGCGACCGCGCACGACGCGTCCGACTCCGGCGGGTGGCCCCACTCCTCCATGCGCCGGACGGCGAGGCGCCGGGCGAGCTGCGCACCTCGCAGTGAGGAGGCGAACTGCCCGGACCAGGAGGGGGGTTCGTGTGCGGTGCCGTCGAGTGCGGCAGCGGCAGCGGCCGTAGTCCGGCGCGGCCCCTCTCCCGGGGCTGTCGTTCCTGTCAGCACGGCTTGTCCGTCCTTGTCCGTCGAGCTGAGACGTCTCGCGGCGCACGCGATGCGTCACGTTCCGTGAACAAGAGTCGTCCGATCGCCCTACGCTCGAAAGGTGACATCGCATTACCTTTCAGGCGGTAAGGAACGGAAGTGACGCTTTGGCCAACGGAATTGATCCGAGTACGTCGATGGCGGCGCTGTTCGGCGCCCGTGTACGCCGGCTCCGCACGGCGGCCGGGCTGACCCAGGCCGAGCTCGGCGCCAGGACACATGTGGTCAGCACGCGGATCACGCAGATCGAGCGGGCGTCCGGGGCGAAGCCGACGCTGGAGCTGGCGCGTGCGCTGGACGCGGTTCTCGGCGCGGACGATCTGCTCGTCGAGTTGTGGCCCTACGTGTACCGGGAGGCGTTTCCGGACTGGTCGCGGAAGTTCATGGAGTACTCGGAGCGGGCGGGGGCCATCAAGCAGTACGCGGCTCATGTGGTGCCGGGTCTGCTGCAGACGGAGGACTACGCGCGGGCTGTGCTGAGTGTCGGCCGGACGCTGGGCGGCGAAGAGCAGTTGGAGGAGCGGGTCGCCCTTCGGTTGGGACGGCAGGAGCGCCTCGGTACGCCCTGCCGTCCCGAGCTGTGGGTGGTCCTCGACGAGGCGGTGCTCAGGCGTCCCGTCGGAGGCCAGGCGGTGATGCGCGAGCAGTTGGCGCTGCTGCTCGGGACCGCGTCGGAACCTCACATCACCGTGCAGGTACTGCCGTTCGACCAGGGCGAGCACGACGTCATGGGCGGCTCGCTCACGGTGCTCACCCTGCCGGACGGTTCGGAGACCGCCTACACGGAGGGCGCGCACTACGGCCAACTCATCGAGGATCCAGGGGAAGTCAGGAGTTTCGCGCTGACCTACGATCGGCTGCGGGCGGCAGCTCTGCCCCCGCTCATGTCCCTCGACATGATCCGATCCGTGATGGAGGACAACCACCGTGGAGCGAAGGTCCCATCCCGATCCGACCGGCGCCGTCTGGCGCAAGAGCAGCTACAGCAATCAGGAGGGGGGCGACTGCGTGGAGGTGGCCGACGGGTTCCGGGCCGTCGTGCCCGTCCGTGACAGCAAGGCCGCCCCGCACGGTCCGGCACTGTGCTTCACAGCCGCCGCCTGGGCCGCCTTCATAGGCGAGTTGAAGGGTGACAGGCAGCACCGTCCCTGAGGTGGCCGGGTTTCGGTCGTCGTCCGTCCGCCGGGGTCACCGGGTCCTCGTCCGCGAGGGTCCGGTGGGCCGCTGACCTCCTGAAAGAACCGGGGGAAAGAACTACCCGCCCGCCCACCCTCCCCGCCGGAAGGCTCGCGTCACTCGTGCGGGTGACCGGCTTGCGGGCGCGGGATTCGGGCGGTTACGTTCACCGCGACAAGCTCGACAACCGCAAACAGATACGGCCCCCGGCCGGGAGTGGCTTCCCGAACGAGGGCCTCACCGATCAGGAAGCACCAACCTTCCCAATGGCTGACTCGCAGTCTAACGCGCGCCTGCGCGCCGACGCCGGAGCTCCGGCCTCCGGCGTGATCCACGTACGCGCCCGGCTCACCGCCGACTTCACCGTGATCTCCAACGCCCTCGCCCAGCGGCGCGGCAGCGCGGTCACCATCGGCGTGGCGGTCTACATCCTCTCCCTGCCCACCGGCTCCCGCGTGTCCATCGAGGCCCTGTGCGCGCACTTCAGCGAGGGCGAGATCCTGATCTCCCGGGCTCTGAGGGAGCTGGAGTCCGCCGGGTACCTGGAACGCCGTTGCGAGCGCCTGTCCTCTGGGCAGATCCGCACCCGGACGTACTTCTACGACGTCCCCGGCGGCGCACCGCAGCCGGACCCGGACGACTCCTCGGAACCGCCGAAGCCGACCCGGCCCCGGAAGTCGCCCGCTGCCGAGCGCGCCACGTCCCCGTCGTCGACGGCGGTCAAGGAAGCGACGTCCGCCCCTGCCTCCGTCCCCGCTGCGGACCGGCCGGAGGAGCCGACGGCACTCTCCGACGCCGACCCGCAAGCGGTCGCCGTGCTGGCCTCGCTCCGCCGCGTCGATCCGCGGCTCCTCCTGTCCGAGCGGGAGGCCGCGCGGCTGGCGCCGGCCGTCGGGCAGTGGCTCGCGGCAGGTGTCACGCCCTCCCGGATCACCGCACATCTCACGGCACGGCTCCCCGACCACTTCCTGACCCGCCCGGCAGGCATCCTCGCCTTCCGCCTCCGGGAAACGCCCCTGCCCGCGCCCCCTCCGGCACCGCTCCCGTCGTTCGCCGAACGCCCGGCCCTCCTCCCGTTCCAGACCTGCGAGGGCTGCGAGCGCGCCTTCCGCGCGCCGGAACCCGGGCAGCGCTGCCGGGACTGCCGGCGCCACGGTAAGAAGTCGCCCGCCGCCGCCTGAGCCGACGGTTCAGAGCGCTCGGCCGACCGGGAAGGTCTCGAAGGCCGACCGGAGGAGACGTGCCTTGCCGCCCCTCTCCCGGGAGGGGAGGCGGGCGGCGCCCCGGCTCGGCCGCGTCAGTACTTCTGACGTCCGAACTGCTTCGATTCCTTCAGGTGTTCAGAACACTCGGTGTTGTGGCAGGGGCCGGGGCGCCACACGGGCACGACGATTCCGAGAGTCTTGTGCCTCCCCTTCACCATCGTGGTCACTGGCTGCTTGCAGACCGGGCAGACAAGCGCTCCCTGGGGACCGGCCTCGCGTTCTGCTTTACTCATTCTTTAATACTAGGCTTTTCGGTCATATAAGGACACCGGGAGCGTGCGCGCATCCTCCGCGCCGATCAGCCCGCCGGTCGAGGCGGATCCTTCCCCTCCTAGTCCTGTTCGGCAGGTGCGTCTCCGTCGGGGCCGGGGTTCTCGGTGGTTGCCGACTCCGGCGACGAGGCCGCCTTCCCGTCCTGACCGGCGGGCGCCGGATGGGGCGGGGCGGGTCGGAGCAGGCTGAGGGCCACGGAACCGGCCAGGACGACGACGATGACCGCGAGACTGACCGGTGAGGGGACCTCGGGAATGCTGGTGCTGATCGTCTTGTGGGATGCCTGAAGGACGAGCTTGACGCCGATGAAGGCGAGGATGATCGCAAGGCCCTTGCTCAGGTAGTGGAACCGGTCCAAGAGTCCCGCGAGCAGGAAGTAGAGGGCCCGCAGACCGAGGATGGCGAACGCGTTGCTGGTGTAGACGATGAAGGCGTCGTCGCTGACGGCGAGAACGGCGGGAACGCTGTCGACGGCGAAGATCAGATCGGCCGCCTCGATGGCGGCCACCACCGCCAGGAGCGGGGTGGCCATGCGCTTGCCGGCTTCCTTGACGAAGAACTTCGCCCCGGCGTACTCGTCGCGGACCGGCATGATCTTGCGGAGCAGCCGTACGGCGAAGCTTCTGCCCGGGTCGAAGTTCTCCTCCTCGTCCTTGAGGAGCTTGTAGGCGCTGTAGAAGAGGACGGCGGCGAAGGCGAAGAGCACGGCGGTGAAGCGGCTGACCACGGCGACGCCGAGGGTGAGGAAGATCCCGCGGAAGACCAGGGCGCCCATGACGCCGAAGAACAGCACACGGTGCTGGTAGGCGCGGGGCACCTTGAAGTACGCGAAGATCACGGCGAAGACGAAGAGGTTGTCGACCGACAGGCTCTTCTCCAGGAGCCATGCGGTGATGTACTCCGTGCCCGCCGTCGCCCCGAGGACCAGGAAGACGACCGCACCGAAGGTCAGGGCGAGGCTCACCCACAGAACGCTCCAGGCGCCGGCTTCCTTGAAACCGATGACGTGCGCGGTGCGGTGGGCCAGCAGATCCGCCGCCAGCGACACCACCACCGTCGCGGCGAACGCCCCCCACAGCCAAAGCGGCACCTCAAGCACGCCAGCCACCCCTCCACGACCCATACCGATACAAAGAGGCCATTCATCGCATTTTGTGTCCATTCATGCACTTGAGCGATCCAGGAGGCCGGGCCGGTGCCCCGACCGGGCGGTGTGCGGAGTGTGGCAGTCTTCGGCCTGCCACATTGCCGACTGCTCACCGATCACTCGCGGATCGCCCACCGACGGTTTACGGCCAGTACTTTCGTAGTAGCGGCAGCGGCAGCGGCAGCGGCAGCGGCAGCGGCAATGGATGGTTCAGTGGGCGAGGGCCCGGGACAGGAGCGATGGCATGATCATTTTCGGCACCAAGGGGTACCTCTACCAGCTCGCGATACTCACGCTGGTGTGCTCCCAGTGCGGAAATCCCTCCGCGCACACGCTCAGGAAGCGGGTCACGAAGTTCACGCTGTTCTTCGTGCCGCTGTTCCCGGTCTCGACGAAGTACGCGACGCAGTGCACCTTCTGCGGCGCCGAGTCGAAGGTGACCGCGGAGCAGGCCGAGCAGTTGCAGGCGCAGGCTTCGGGTGGTCCCGGTGGCGGTCAGGCGTACGGACAGTCGCCCCAGCAGCACCAGCAGCCGTACCAGCAGTAATGCCGCACGCCGCTGGTCCTCAGAAGTACGGGCCCGCGAGGGCGGCCCACGGGGCGGCCACGGCGACGGGGACCAGGGCCAGGATCCAGCGGGGCTGGTGGCGGGGCGGGCGGGTGAACGCGAAGGCCAGTGCCGCCGCGCCCAGGACGAGCCCCGCATATCCGGCGTACCAGCCGCGTTCGACGGCGCCCCGCGCCCACAGGCTGATGCCGGTGCCCTCCAGCTGCTCCTCGAGCGCGCTGCCCGTGTACGGATCACCCCACCCGGCCGCCACGGACGCCACCTGGCAGGTCACCAGGGCCGCGAGGACGAGGAGGACGGGGGTGGGGAATCGTTCCTCCACCGTGTGCCGTACACGCCACAGCAGGTAGAGGACCACCCCCGTGACCGCCGGGGCGACCGACACCGTGTACGCCGCCGTGTAGACCCTCGTGTATGCCCCGTCACCGGCCTCCGCCGAGGGCGCGCCCGAGGTCGCCGCCGCTCCCAGCACCTCGGCGCGGTCGAGGAGGCTCCAGATCTCCGGAATCGCCACGTACCGCGCCGACGCCCACAGGAGCACCAGGGCGCCGACGAGCAGCCACTTCGCCCTGGTACCGAAGCGGCCTGCGTCAAGCACCCGGTCGGGCAGAGTCATGGCCGGATGATAGCCACAGCGGCTGCACGGACCCTTCCGGGCAACCCATCTATGCTCCACGCGGCAGGTCAGGTGGCAGGTAAGGAGCGGATGCCTCGATGGTGTTCAAGCGGCTGCTCGGTTCGTCGGGTGTGGGCGGTCCCTCGGTCGACACGATTCTGGAGCCGGGGCCCGTCCGGCCCGGCGGGACGCTCGCCGGGCAGGTGCGGCTCGTGGGCGGCGACACCGCGTTCGACGTCGAGCAGGTGGCCCTTGAGCTCGTGGCCCGGGTGCGGGACGGGGGAGGGGAGGGTGGGGGAGCCGCTGCCGTCGCCTTCGAGCGCTTCGCCATCGGGGGTGGGTTCCGGCTGGACGAGGGTGAGGCGCGCACCGTGCCGTTCGGGGTGACGCTGCCGTGGGAGACACCCGTCACCGAGCTGGAGGGCCGGGAACTGGACGTCCGCCTCGGCGTGCGGACCGAGGTGGAGGTCACCGGGACGCAGGGCCCGGACGCCGGCACCGACCGGGACCCCGGCCTCGACCCCGGCTCCGGCCTCGATCCGCTCGATGTCGGCCCGCTGCCCGCCCAGGAGGCGATCCTCGAGGCGTTCCGGCAGCTCGGGTACGGGCTGCGGTCCGCCGGTCTCGAGCACGGCCGCATCGGCGGCACCGGGCAGCGGCTGCCCTTCCACCAGGAGATCGGGCTCACCCCGGCGCCCTCGTACGCGGACCGGGTGGAGGAGATCGAGCTGACCTTCCTGACCCACCCGGGCGGCATCGACGTCGTCCTGGAGGCCGACAAGCGGGGCAGCGGGAACGCGGGCGGCGACGACGACACCGGACACGACGCGCTCAGCCGGTTCACCGTGGGCCACGACGACGCCCGCGACTGGGCCACCGAGGTCGACGGCTGGGTGCGTGAGCTGGTCGAGCACCGGGAGGCGTACGGCAACGACAGTGCGTACGGACACGGCGGACCGCACTCCTCCGGGCCGGGTATCGGCTGAGAATCCGGCTCCCGCCAACGCCTCGCGGCAGTGTCATGACAGCGGCTTCATCACAGCGGCTTCATCACAGCGGCGTCGCCGTCCACAGGATCCAGAACAGGGTCACCGCCGCGTTGGCGGACGACATCGCCGACGCGGCCGTACCGGCGGCCGCTCCCCAGGCCGCCAGACCCGCCGAGGTGAACACCTCCGGCCAGGGCCCGGTCGCCGGAGCCGGGGCGAGCAGTGCCGCCACCCGGCGGGGGATCGGTCCCGGCGCCGCGAACGCGGGCAGGGGCGGGCCGCCGTCCCGGGAGGCGAGGGCCGCCCTGCCGATGGCGGTGGCGACGGTACGGCGGTCGCCGACCGTACGGGCCGCCTCCTCGTCCGCCCAGCGCTCCGCCGCGTACGACACCGCCGTGTGCAGAGGGCGCAGGAACGGGTTGGCGTGCGCGGCCAGCCGTACGGCCATCAGGAACCGGTGATGGCGCGCGGTGAGGTGGGCGCGTTCGTGGGCGAACAGCGCGCGGCGTTCGGCGGGGGCGAGGTGGTCCAGGAGCGCGGTGGTGACCACGACGCGGTCGCGGCGCGGTCCGCTGCCCGGAAGGGCGTACGCGTACGGGGTGTCATCGGGCAGGACCGCCACCTCCGTGTCCGGCAGACCGTCCAGGGCACGGTGGGCGCGGCGGCGGGTG
This sequence comes from Streptomyces sp. NPDC005774, assembly GCF_042871645.1. Classification (NCBI taxonomy): domain Bacteria; kingdom Bacillati; phylum Actinomycetota; class Actinomycetes; order Kitasatosporales; family Streptomycetaceae; genus Streptomyces; species Streptomyces sp. NPDC005774. The sequence continues at coordinate 160,213 of NZ_JBIAIV010000009.1, forward strand.
CGGACGTGCCGCCACAGGGTCCGGGCGCAGGCCAGCAGCACCGCGCACAGCGCCGGGATGGCGGCCTTTCCCACGATCTCGTCGTACGGGACCGCCTCCCGCACCTCCGGGTCCGACCAGCCGTCGGGCAACGGGTTGCCGGGCAGGGTGGCGGTGCCGACCACCATCACCAGGCACAGGCACACCGTGCTGCACACCGCCATCACCGCCGCCACCCAGGTCAGCATCCGCGTCGCGGTGCGCGGGTGGAGATGCTGTGCGGCGAGCCGGGCGATCGGCCATGCCGTCAACGGCAGGACGAGCGGCAGGAAGACGAACACCCCCATGAGGCTTCAGTCTTCCCCGTCGCTCCGGGGCTGACGCAGCAGTTCCCGCAGCAGTCGTTCGTCGTCCGGGCCGAGGCCGGTGACAAAGCTGGCCAGGACCGCCTCCCGGTCGCTCTCGGCGTCCAGCACCCTGCGCATCCGGTGGGCGGCGAGGCCGGCGTGGTCGGAGGCGGGGGTCCAGGCGAAGGAGCGGCCCGCGCGTTCACGGGTGACCGCGCCCTTCGCGAGCAGCCTGGTGAGGATCGTGATGACCGTCGTATAGGCGAGGTCCTGGCCCAGGCGCTCCTGTACCCAGCCGGCCGTCGCGGGGCCGTCCGCCTCCCGCAGCGCCGACAGCACCAGTGCCTCCAACTCGCCCTGCCGACGCCGCCGGTGACGCTGACTGTGTTCGACCACGGCCTGCCTTCCTTCCGTCGCCCTCCCGTTCCCGGGCGGTCATCGTACAGACGAGCGAACGCCGTCAAATTCTCTACATTGCTGTAGATTCTACGGGCGGCATCCGGCAACGGCTCACGAGAAGGACGGACGGACCCCCATGTTCGGACTGAGCGAAATCGCGATCATCCTCATCGTCCTCATAGCCGTGCTCGCGGCGAAAAAGCTGCCCGAGCTGGCCCGCTCGGCCGGAAAGTCCGCCCGCATCCTCAAGGCCGAGGCCCGCGCGGCGAAGGCGGAGGCGGAGGCGCAGGAGGACGAGCAGCGGTCCCCGTCCCAGCAGCCGCACCATCCGCAGGGGGAACAGTCGGACGCCCCTCGTGTCATCCAGGGGGAGACCGTCACCCGGGACACAGCCGTCGACGGCAGCCGCACCCAGCAGTAGCGGTAGCGGTAGCGGTAGCGAGCCCGCTCAGCCGTTCCAGATGTCGTCGTACGGGTCGTTCGGGGTGGGGACCGGCTGCGCCGACGTGACCTCGAAGTAGGGGACAGGACCGTCGTTGACCGGGTCCTTCGTCCGGCGCGGGCTGTAGGTGCCGCTGACCTCCAGCCAGTCATCCGGTTGCAGCACCGGGGGGACCTCGCCGGTCAGGGCGATCTTGACCGGCTGTCCGTCCGCCGCACAGCAGTTGAGGGACATGCGGACCAGGTAGGGGGTGCCGGACGCGTCCAGGGCGACGAAGCCGGTGATCTCGATGGGCCGGTCACGGAGGTCGCGGCCGTCGTCGTAGACCGCGCGGGCCGCGTACTCCCCCACCCCGAGGCGAAGTGGGCCCTCACCGGCGGGGAGGTCCGGGAAGCCGAACGGCTTCTGCAAGGCCGTACCCGTGTGGGTGGCGCTGTACGAGCCGAGGGCCGGCGGCGCCACCAGGATCAGGGCGAGGACGGGGAGGGCCAGGAGCCAGGAGATACGAGGCTCGCGATGCCCCCGGTCGTGATCATGCTCGCCGCCACCACCGTCGCCGCTTCCGCCCCCGCTCTCGTCGCCGCTCTCACCACCGTCGCCGCCCCCGCCCCCGCTACCCTCGCCGTTTCCGTCCCCGTTCCCGTCGCGGGCGCGCTTTCCGGACGCTTCGCGCCACTCGTACCAGACCGTCGTCATCGCCGTCACGACGAGTACGGCTCCGCACAGCAGGAGCAGCGGGCGCAGGCCGGCCTTGACGTAACGCAGATGGAGGTCGGTCAGCCCGGCGTGCAGCACGGTCGCGCCCAGGAGGAACAGCAGGGCCGCCTGCGCCTGCCGGTTCAGATCGAGGTTCGGGTTCGGCTTCAGGTTTCTGCGCAACCGGTTCACAGCAGCACCGCTCCTGTCAGGACCGAGACCGCCACCGCCAGGACGAGGGTCGCCGGGGCGAAACGCAGGGCGAATCCGCGGCCGAACGTGCCCACCTGCATGGCGAAGAGCTTGAGGTCGATCATGGGGCCCACGACGAGGAAGGTGAGCCGGGCCGTCAGCGAGAACTGGGTCAGGGACGCGGCGACGAACGCGTCCGCCTCCGAGCAGATCGACAGGAGAACGGCCAGCGCGGCCAGTACCAGGACCGACAGCACGGGATGATCGGCCGCCCGTTGCAGCCAGTGGGCCGGGACGACCGCCTTCAGCGTCGCCGCGGCCATCGCACCGACCACCAGGAAGCCGCCGGCGTGCATCACGTCGTGCCGGACCGACCCCCAGAACGCCGCGCCCCGGCTCTGCCCCTCGTAGGACGAACGGGACGGCGGACGCAGCCAGTCCGCGCGGCCGTGGCGCTGCCACAGCCAGCCCATCAGACAGGCCACCAGCAGGCTCGCCACGAACCGGGCGAGGACCATCATGGGATCGTTCGGGAAGGCGACCGCGGTCGCCGTCAGCACGATCGGGTTGATCGCGGGGGCCGACAGCAGGAACGCCAGGGCCGCCGCCGGGGCCACTCCCCTGCGCACCAGCGCCCCCGCCACCGGGACGGACGCGCACTCGCAGCCGGGGAGCACCGCGCCCGCCGCGCTCGCGACCGGGACCGCCAGGGACGGATGTTTCGGCAGGGCGCGGGCGAAGAAGGACGGCGGGACGAACACCGCGATCGCCGCGGACAGCAGGACGCCGAGCACCAGGAAGGGCAGCGCCTGGATCATCACCGCCACGAACACCGTCGTCCAGCTCTGCATCACCGGGGCACCCAGGGCGCGGCGGATCGGGTCCTGGAGCATCACGGCGGAAAGCAGGAACAGGACGAGGAGAAGAGGGGAGTCGAGGTGCCGGGACTCCTCGGGCACCCCGCCGCCGTCACCGTTGCCGCCGTCACCGTTGCCGCTGTCAGCGTTGCCGTCACCGCCGGGCGCCGTGCCACCGCCGGTCCCACTGCCCGGTCCACTCCCCGGCCCGCCCTCCGGCCCGCCCTCCGGCCCGGGTCCCGGCCCGGTCGGCCTGTGCCTCATCCCGTTTCCCCGCGGAGTCGGCTTGGTCATGGCCACGGGCCGGGTACCTCCGGAATCGCGCACGGAGCGGGAGCGGGGACGTCAGCCGGGCGGGGGCGCGTCTCCCCTCCCGTTCCCGTGGATACGGAGCGAAGGACGAGCGTGTTCAGCACCATTGAGCATCGTTGGGCACCATTGGGCATCGTTCGGCACGCACCGGGCACCGCGTACGCCTGGAACCGTCTGCGTGTATACGGCAGTCTTTCCTCTCGTGGTGAGCCTTCCGAATCAGACCCTGCCGGGCGTCCCCCCTGCGCACATGGTGGTGTGCGGTGACGACGGACTCGCGCACCGTCTCGCCGCCGAACTCCGGGGCGTGTACGGCGAACAGGTCACGCTCGTCGTCCCGCCCTCCGGGCTCCGGGTGCGGGAACCGGTGGTGGGGCGGGCCCGTGCCGCATCGGCCGCGCTGCTCGACCGGTTCGTGAACGCCACCGTCAACCGAGCGGGCACCCAGGGCGGTTCGGACGAAACGTCCGACGAACGGCTGGTGGAGGCCGCCGAACCCACCGACGCCGTACTCGTCGAAGTCGGTGTGTCGCGGGCCGCCGCGCTGGCCCTGGTGTACGACGACGACGAGACCAACATCCGTGCCGCCCTCAACGCCCGCCGGATCAACCCCAGGATCCGTCTCGTCCTGCGCCTCTACAACCGGCGCCTGGGCCGGCACATCGAGGAACTGCTCGATCAGGCAGCCGAGTTGTCCGGCGGTGACACACAGGGGCAGGGGTATTCCAGGACCGACATCTCCACCACCGTGCTGTCCGACGCCGACACGGCCGCCCCGGCCCTGGTCGCCACCGCCCTCGTCGGCACCAGCAAGATCGTCGACACCGACGGGCTGATGCTGCGCGCGGTCGAACGGCATCCCCCGCGCCCCGGCGAGGTCGCCGATCCCGGTCTGTGCACGCTGGCGTTGCTGTCCGCGACGAGCAACGACCCGGCCGGCTCCGAGGGTTCGGAGGACAGTGGCGACCAGGGGCCGCAGATGCTGCCCGACGCGGCGGCCGTCGCGGCGGCGACCGGACGCGGCACGATGGTGCTGGAGCAGGTGTCGTACTCCGGACCGCCGCTGCCCGTCATCAGGGCCCAGGTGCCGCCGTTCGCCTCGCTGTTCTCGCAGCGGCTGCGGTGGTCGCTGGCAGGTATCGCGGCGGCGGTGGTGGCGCTGGCGGTCGTCCTGGCCCTGGCCACGGACGACCACCCGCTGCACGCCACCTACGTCACCCTGCTCGACCTCTTCGCGATCAACGAACCCGCTCACAACGACTCCATGAGCCGACAGATCCTGCAACTGCTGTCCGGGCTGGTCGGGTTGCTGCTGCTGCCGGTGCTGCTGGCAGCGGTCCTCGAAGCGATGGGCACCTTCCGCACCGTTTCGGCGCTGCGGAAGCCGCCGCGCGGGCTGAGCCGGCACGTGGTGCTGCTCGGGCTCGGCAAGATCGGCACTCGGGTGCTGACCCGGCTGTGTGAACTGCACATCCCCGTGGTGTGCGTCGAGGCCGACCCGGAGGCGCGGGGCATGGCCACGGCACGGCGACTGGGTGTACCGGTGGTGCTCGGGGACGTCACGCAGGAGGGCGTCCTGGAGGCCGCGAAGATCCATCGGGCTCACGCGTTCCTCGCGCTCACCAGCGTCGACACCACCAACCTGGAGGCCGTGCTGTACGGGCGGGCCCTGCGCGCCGACCTGCGGGTCGTCCTGCGGCTGTACGACGACGAGTTCGCGACGGCCGTGTACCGCACCCTGCGGGCCGCGCACCCCGACGCGGTGACCCGCAGCCGCAGCGTCTCCCACCTGGCCGCGCCCGCCTTCGCCGGGGCGATGATGGGCCGGCAGATCCTGGGAGCCATCCCGGTCGAGCGGCGGGTGCTGCTGTTCGCGGCGCTGACCGTGGGCGGGCATCCGCAACTGGAGGGGAAGACGGTCGGCGAGGCGTTCCGGGCCGGAGCGTGGCGGGTGCTGGCCCTGGACACGGCGGCGACCCGGTCGGCGGCGCCGGGCGCGCACGGGAGCGGCATCTGGAACGGCTCCGGGAACGCCGCCGGGGCCGGCACCGGAGCCGGCCGCGACACCGGAGCCGGCCGCGGCAGCGGCCCCGGCGGCGCCACGGTGGCCGGTGAGCCGCCGGGGCCGTCGGGGCTGGTCTGGGACCTGCCCGACACGTACGTCCTGCGGAACGAGGACCGGGTGGTGCTGGGCGCCACCCGGCGAGGGCTGGCGGAACTGCTCGGGCGCAGGGGAAGGGGACAGCCGGGAAGGTGACCCGGCGACCCGGACGACCGGGGACCTGCCCTGCCGGTGCTTCCCGGGCCGGAGCCCGAAAAGCCCCCCCGCCGCAATCCCTCAGCCCTGCTCTCCCGCCTCCGTCTCCGTCTCCGCCCCCGTTCCTGTCCTTGTCCCCGTTCCTGTTCCTGTTCCCAAGTGCCTTTCCGCGAAGTCCAGTTCCAGGCGGACCTGCTTGATCCGCTCATCGACCACCAGGGAACCGTGCCCCGCGTCGTAGCGGTAGACCTCGTGGGGGGCTTCGCGGGACTGGAGGCGGTGGACGTAGTTCTCGATCTGCCGGATCGGGCAGCGAGGGTCGTTCACCCCGGCCGAGATGTAGACCGGCGCCTTCACCCGGTCGACGTAGGTGATCGGGGAGGATGCCTCGAACCGGTCGGGCACCTCCTCGGGCGTGCCGCCGAGGAGCGTGCGGTCCATCGCCTTCAGCGCCTCCATCTCGTCGTGGTACGCCGTGACGTAGTCGGCGACCGGGACCACCGCGATGCCCAGCGTCCACGCGTCGGGCTGGACGCCCAGGCCGAGCAGGGTGAGGTAGCCGCCCCAGGAGCCGCCGGTGAGGATCAGGCGGTCGGGGTCCGCGAGGCCCGAGTCGATCGCCCACTCGCGGACCGCGGCGATGTCCTCCAGCTCGATCAGCCCGACCCGGTGCTTCAGCGCGTCGGTCCAGGCTCGGCCGTAGCCCGTGGAGCCCCGGTAGTTGACGCGGACCACCGCGTACCCGTGATCGACCCAGGCGGCCGGGCCGGCGGCGAAGGAGTCGCTGTCGTGCCAGGTGGGGCCGCCGTGGATGTCGAAGACGGTGGGCAGCGGGCCGGTCACGCCCTCGGGCTTCTGGACCAGGGCGTGGATACGGCCACCGGGGCCCTCCACCCAGACGTCCTCCACCGGCACCGAACCGGGCGAGCGCATCCCCGGCGGGTCCAGGACGACCTCGCCGGTCGTGGAGCGGACCGCCGACGGCTGGGCCGAGGACGACCACAGGTACTCCACGCTGCCGTCCGGCCGGGCCGTCGCGCCCGAGACGGTGCCGCGCGGGGTGTCGATCTCCACCAGCTCCGGGCCCGCCAGGTCGTAGCGGAACAGCTCGCTGCGGCCCTCGAAGCCGTGTGCGACGAGCAGTCCCGTGCCGTCCGGGAACCACTCGGCGCTCACGTCACCCGGCAGTTCCAGGGAGAGGTCCGTCTCCTCGCCCGTCGCCACGTCCCACACCAGGGGCTCCCAGCGGCCGCGCCGCTGATGACCGATGAGCAGACGCGTGTCGCCGTCGACGGGGGCGAAGCCCAGCACCTCCAGGCCCAGCTCCTCGGTGCCGCCCTTGGTGTCGTCCAGCTCGGCGACCGTGGTGCCGTCGGGGCGCAGCACGCGCAGCGCGGAGTGCATCGCGTCGCCGTGCTCGGTGTGCTCGATGGCGATCAGCGATCCGTCGTGCGAGAGGTCCCCGACGCCCGCCGACTCACGGTGCCGGTAGATCTCCACCGGTGCCACGGGCGCCTCGGCTCCTCCAGTCCCCTCAGCCCCCTCAGCCCCTTCGGCCCCTTCGGCCCCTTCGGCTCGTGGGACGGTCCGCACCAGGTGGATCGTCGTACCGTCCTCGTCCGTGGAGCGGCCCACGACGGCCGTGCTCCCGTCCCGGCCGAGGGCGAGACCGGCCGGGTACGAGGCGTCCAGACCCGGAGCGGCGAGCTCGTCGGGACCGCCCGCGAACGGCTGGCGGCGCCAGACGCCGAACTCGTCACCGTCCTTGTCGTCGAACCACCAGATCCACTCGCCGTCCGGCGAGAGCGCGCCGTCCGTGGTGCCGTTGGGCCGGTCCGTCACCTGGCGCTGCTCACCGGTCGACCGGTCCCAGGCATACAGCTCGTACGTCCCCGTCGCGTTCGACACGAACAGGGAACGGTCGGGGGCGTCCTCCGCCCAGTCGGGCAGGGACACCCGGGGTGCCCGGAAGCGCTTCTCCCAGTCGGGCATCCGCTCGCCCTGATGTACTCGCTCGGTCCGATCCGTCCGCCCCGCCAATGCGCCGGACCCGTTGCTCTCAGTCATGGCCCCATAGTGCCCTTCCCAACGGGTATCGCGCCGCCGAGACCCCCAGCCTGTGGACAACCGAGCCCCCGGCCTGTGGACAACTGAGGTCCCGGCCTGTGGACAAACGGGATCCTCAACCTGTGGACCACCGGCGGGATCCCGGGTCTCCAAGGCTGCCCCGCGGGCCTGTTCCCGGGCGCGGCACCGTACGGTGGGGGTGTGTACCGGTTTCTGCTGACGCCCCGATGGTGGGGGATCAACGTCTTCGTGCTGCTCGCCATCCCCTTCTGCATCTTCATGGGTTCATGGCAGTTGGGCCGGTTCGAGGACCGCGTCGAGGACCACCGCGGCGCCGAGGACAACGTCGCCTCCGGCCGGCAGGAGGAAGCCCGGCCGCTGGACACGCTGCTGCCGGTCACCAAGGCGACCTCCGGCAAGCCGGCCACCGCGAGCGGCCGCTACGAGGAACAGCTCCTCGTGCCCCACCGCGACCTCGACGGCGAACCCGGTCACTACGTCCTGACGCTGCTGCACACAGACACCGGCAAGGTGCTGCCCGTCGTACGGGGCTGGCTGCCCGGCGATCCGGAGCCGGCCGGCACGCCCGCGCCGCCGGACGGCGAGGTCACCGTCACCGGGGCGCTCCAGGCGTCCGAGACCCCCGGCAGCAATGGCGTCGCCGCTCTCAGCGGCCTGCCCGAGGGACAGACCGGCGCGATCAGCTCGGCGTCCCTGGTGAACCTGGTGCCCCACGACCTGTATGACGCGTGGATCACTCTCGACCAGGGCGACTCGGGGATGCGGGCGGTGCCCGCGGTCGCACCCAGCGGTACCGGGCTGGACCTCAAGGCCTTCCAGAACCTCGGCTACACCGCCGAGTGGTTCGCCTTCGTGGGCTTCGTGATCTTCATGTGGTTCCGGCTGGTGCGCCGCGAGGCGGAACTCGTCCGGGACACGGAACTGGGCCTGGTCCCGGACGAGGACGCGAAGCCCGAGCCGGGCCGACAACATGACCAGCAGGACCAGCCCAGCCCGTCAGGGGTCTGACGGGCAGGCGTTGTCCGCTCAGCTCGCCGTGGTCGGCAGCAGTCCCGTCCAGTAGACGGTCCCCGCGCAGGCGTTGGACACCGTGGCGGTCGCCGTTCCCGTTCCCGACATCGGGGTGTACGTCAGCGTCACGCTGCCGTCGGCCGTGCCGTCCGCCCTGAGGAGCTGGGGCACGGTACCCGTCTCGCCACCCGTGGACGTGCCGTCGCCGACCGTCGGGTCCTCGGAGGGGCTGGGGTCGGGCGAGGGCTCGCCGGTACCGCCGTTGTCGCCGCCCCCGCCGTCGGTGGGGCAGGGCTCGGAGGGCACCCAGGCGAACTTCACGTCGTACGACTCACCCGGCTTGAGCACGAGCTGCCCGGCCTCCAGGGACGGGTCCGGCAGGCCCGCCGCCGCGTCCCCGGCCATGTGACGGGCCGAGCCCACCTTGGTGGCGTCGGCCGCGCCCAGCGGTGTCACGCCCAGGCTTCCCGGCCCGCTGACGGTACAGCCGGTGGTGGACACGTTGGCGACCCGGAAGGAGCCGTAGACCGCACCGGTGGAGTCGGGGGCGTCGCTGCTCGCGACGGCCGGACCGAGCTGTGCGGCCGTGCAGACGGGTGACCCCGAGGCGGCACTCGCCGAGGGGTCCGCCCCCTCCGTCACGCCGGTGCTCGCCCCGGTGCCGACTTCCTTCTCCTTGTCCTTCTTGCCGTCCTTCCGGTCCTTCTCGATCTGGTCCGAGGCCCCGCCCGCGGTGGTCTCGCCGCCGTCGGGGTCCAAGCCCTCGTCGGTGCCGCCCTGGGCCTGCGAGGCATGGCCGACGGCGGACGGGTCGGCGTCGGCGGAGTTGGAAACGTGGACGAGAGCCGGTACGCCCGTGCCGACGAAGAGGAAGGCGGCTGCCGCGCCGACGAGGATCTGCCGCTTGCGCGCCCGGCGGGCCGGCACGGCGCGCCGCAGGTAGTCCAGCGAACCCTCACTCGGCTCCACCACGCGCACCGAGCTGTGCAGCAGGCTGCGCAGCTCCAGCTCGTCCGGGTCGAGCAGGCCGGTTCCCTGGCCCGCTCCCTGCCCCGCTCCCTGACCCGCTTCCAGCTCGGGCCCATGAGCGTCCGGGCCGTCGTTGCGGTCGCTGCCGTCGTTCACAGTTCCGTTCCCAGCGTGCGATTGCTTCGTCTGCTGCCCGAGCGGCGACACCGGCCCACGCGGCACGCGCGGACCGTCTCCGCCGGAGGATCCCGGGCCGTCGGCTCCGGTCACGCCCTCGGCGTCGGACGTGCCATCGGACTCGGACGTGCCATCGGACGCATGTGCCCCAGCCGTCCGCTCCTCGGCCGCCTGTTCCTCGGCCGCCTGTTCCTCGACCGTCCGCTCCTCGGGCGCGCCCTCTTCGGGTTCGCGCTCCCCGGCCGCACGCACTTCGGGCTCCCGTTCCTCGGGTTCACTTTCCTCTGGTTCCCGCTCGTCGCCCTCGGGCTCGGGCTCGCGCTGTTCGCTCCCGGGGGTACGCACGGGCGTGCCTTCCTCCGCCCCGCGCTCCTCCTGCTCGCGCTCCTCGCCGCGCACGTCCTCGCCGCGCACGTCCTCGCCGCGCACGTCCTCGCCGCGGGCGTCCTTCCCGGCGCTCATACCGTCGCCTCCATGGCCACCCGCAGCGCCGCTATCCCGCGCGAGCCGTACGCCTTCACCGAGCCCAGCGAAACGCCGAGCGTCGACGCGACCTGCGCCTCGGTCATGTCGGCGAAGTAGCGCAGCACCAGCACCTCGCGCTGACGGCGCTGAAGCCCCTTCATCGCCTTGATGAGGGAGTCGCGTTCCAGCAGGTCGTACGCGCCTTCCTCTGCGCTGGCCATGTCGGGCATGGGCTTGGAGAGCAGCTTGAGGCCGATGATGCGGCGGCGCAGCGCGGAACGGGAGAGGTTGACGACCGTCTGGCGCAGATACGCCAGGGTCTTCTCCGGGTCCCGGACGCGTTTGCGGGCGGAGTGGACGCGGATGAACGCCTCCTGGACGACGTCCTCGCAGGAGGCGGTGTCGTCGAGGAGGAGCGCGGCGAGGCCCAGCAGCGAGCGGTAGTGCGCGCGGTAGGTCTCGGTGAGGTGGTCGACGGTCGTGCCGGCCGCCACTACGTCGTCGGCACCGCCGTCACGCTGACTGGGTATGCGGGCATGCCGCGCTGCGGGCATCGGCGCGATCACCGGCATGCCACCGGACGCACCGGCCTTGCGGGGTCGGAGAGCCTGGCGGGGCGGGCGTAGAGCCGGGCCGCGCGGCGTTGCGAAATCGAGTACCTCAGCCACGCCAGTTGGACACGCTTCCCCCCACGAGGGTTGTACGTGCCGGGCGTCATGTTTACGGCGCCCGGCACAGACCGTTCCGCATCGTCCGGGCCCCGGCGATCACCGCCCCGTGCCGGTCGTACGCCGTCCCTCGCCGACTGCGCCTCGTTCACGCCGGGCAGTACCACCGACAGCACACCGAATGCCCTCATGCGTCCCGCTCTTCCCCTATGCCTCATATGAACGGACGTCCCACGTCCCACGTCCGGCTCCGGACGTCCCCACGTCCGAAAAAGACCGCCTCGCCCCTCAAGAACACCCCGAAGGGGATGCCCGCAGAGACGCTCTCCGCCCGGCACGCGGTTGCGCGGGGCGAAAGGTAAATCCTTGACCGCAAACCGTTCGGGATCAAGAGATCCGAGACACATGACCGGTTCACATCACTTGCACGGATCCTACAAAAATAAATGCTGTGACCAAGGATTATTTACAATACGGAAGGTCAGGGCCGGCCCGGCATCGCCACCAACTCGGCGATCTGCGCGGTGTTGAGGGCGGCCCCCTTGCGGAGGTTGTCGCCGCAGACGAAGAGCTCGAGCGCCGTCGGGTCGTCCAGGGCACGGCGTACCCGCCCCACCCAGGTCGGGTCGGTGCCGACGACATCGGCGGGCGTGGGGAACTCACCCGTGGCGGGATTGTCGTACAGCACGACGCCGGGTGCGGTGGCGAGGATCTCACGGGCCCCGTCGACGGTGACCTCGTGCTCGAAGCGTGCGTGCACGGTGAGCGAGTGCACGGTGATCACCGGCACCCGTACACAGGTCACGGCGACCGGGAGTCGGGGCAGGCCGAGAATCTTGCGGGACTCGTCGCGGACCTTCATCTCCTCCGAGGACCAGCCGTCCTCGCGCAGCGACCCGGCCCACGGCACGACGTTCAGCGCGACCGGCTCCGCGAACGGCCCGGTGTTGTCCCCTACGGCCCGGCGTACGTCACCGGGGCCGGTCCCCAGCTCCGTGCCCGCCACCAGGGAGAGCTGCTCCCGCAGGGTCCGCACCCCCGCGTGCCCGGCGCCGCTGACCGCCTGGTACGAGGAGACGACCAGCTCGCGCAGTCCGAACTCGGCGTGCAGCGCACCCACGGCGACGATCATCGACAGGGTGGTGCAGTTCGGGTTGGCGACGATCCCGCGCGGGCGGATCCGCGCGGTGTGCGGGTTGACCTCGGGGACGACGAGGGGCACCTGAGGATCCATGCGGAAGGCACCGGAGTTGTCGACCACCACCGCGCCCCGCGCGACGGCGACGGGCGCCCACCGGGCGGCGACCTCGTCGGGGACGTCGAACAGCGCGACGTCGATCCCGTCGAAGGCCTCCTCGGTGAGCGCCACGACCTCGGTCTCCTCGCCGCGCACGGTCAGCTTGCGGCCGGCCGAGCGCGGGGAGGCGATCAGTCTGATCTCGCCCCAGATGTCCGCCCGCTGGGACAGGATCTGGAGCAGGACCGTGCCGACTGCTCCGGTCGCCCCCACGACCGCGAGCGCCGGTCGCCCGGACCGCGTCATCAGCGGCCGGTACCCCCGTAGACGACGGCCTCGTCGCTGTCGGAGTCCAGCCCGAAGGCGGTGTGCACGGCGTTGACGGCCTCGTCCACCTCGTCCTTGCGGGTGACGACCGAGATGCGGATCTCGGAGGTCGAGATGAGCTCGATGTTCACGCCCGCGTCGGACAGCGCGGTGAAGAAGTCGGCCGTGACCCCGGGGTTGGTCTTCATGCCGGCGCCGACCAGGGAGATCTTGCCGATCTGGTCGTCGTAGCGCAGGGAGTCGAAGCCGATGGCGCCCTTGTTCTTCTCCAGGGCGTCGATGGCCTTGCGGCCGTCGGTCTTCGGCAGTGTGAAGGAGATGTCCGTGAGGCCGGTGGAGGCGGCGGACACGTTCTGCACGACCATGTCGATGTTGATCTCGGCGTCGGCGATCGTGCGGAAGATCGAGGCCGCCTTGCCCGGCTTGTCCGGCACACCGACGACCGTGACCTTGGCCTCGGAGGTGTCGTGCGCGACACCGGAGATGAGCGCCTGCTCCACCTTCTTGTCCCCTCGCTGAATCGGCTCACTGCTGACCCACGTGCCCGGCAGTCCACTGAAGGACGAGCGGACGTGGATCGGGATGTCGTACCGGCGGGCGTACTCCACACAGCGGTGGAGCAGCACCTTGGACCCGGAGGCCGCCAGTTCGAGCATGTCTCCGGTCGAGATCCAGTCGATCTTCCGGGCCTTCTTCACCACCCGCGGGTCGGCGGTGAACACGCCGTCGACGTCGGTGTAGATCTCGCACACCTCGGCGCCAAGAGCGGCCGCCAGGGCCACCGCGGTGGTGTCGGAGCCGCCGCGGCCGAGCGTGGTGATGTTCTTGCCCTGCTGGCTGACGCCCTGGAAACCGGCGACGATGGCGATGTTGCCCCCGTCCACCGAGGTCTGGATCCGGCCGGGCGTGACGTCGATGATGCGGGCTTTGTTGTGGACCGAGTCGGTGATGACACCCGCCTGGCTGCCGGTGAAGCTCTGGGCGTTGTGGCCCAGGTTTTTGATCGCCATGGCCAGCAGGGCCATGGAGATCCGCTCTCCCGCGGTCAGCAGCATGTCGAGCTCGCGCCCGGCAGGCATCGGGGATACCTGCTCGGCGAGATCGATCAGCTCGTCCGTCGTGTCGCCCATCGCGGAAACCACGACGACCACCTGGTGGCCGTTCTGCTTGGCTTCCACGACCCTCTTGGCGACGCGCTTGATGCCTTCGGCATCGGCTACGGAGGAGCCTCCGTACTTCTGCACGACAAGGCCCACGTGCGCTCCTCGCTCATTCCGTCGTTGTCCCACGCTGTGCACACAGGTGTGCCCAGCCCGGTCGGCTCATTCTATCGAGCGCCCGGAAAACGCCTCCTCGATATCGCATCGTGAGACTTCCGGGCACCCGCGCAGGGGGCTCATGCCCAGGGCAACGCGGACCACTCGGAAAGTGCCCCGCGTCACACTCCCATGGCCGCCGCGTAAGCCTCGGTCGCCGTGCGTGCGGCCTGCTTGCGGGACTCCCACTCGGCGTCGGACGTCTCGGGCCGGCTCTCCCGGACCCGGTGCTCGGCCTCTGTCCAACTGCCGTACCGGCTCATCGGGCCCCTCCCCCATCCTCTGTCGTCGCGTAGCCGGGTACAGATGGCCAACGGACGGTCAGCACCACCGACTCCTCCTCCGCGAACCATGAATGGTCGGCTCCCGGCCCCCACACGACGTAATCGCCCTGCTCTTCCAGAAGGACGCTGCGGCCGAGAAGTCCAACCCGGAAACGACCGCTGATGAGGACCAGGAGAGCCGTGCGTTCCTCACCCTTCACCCACTGCGAGCGCTCATCGCCACAGGGATGGACACCCCATTTGATCTCCACCGCCTCGCTGTGGCGCGGATCGCCGACGTCCTTGAAGTGCCCGAGAATCCAGCCCCGGTCCAGCGCCGCGTCCTTGCCCGCGTTGCCGACGTACACACTGTCGTGAGCACCTCGGCCACCATTGTCCGCATGGCGCCCACTTGAGCGCTTATGTGTCATTGAGTCGCTTTATGCTCACGCTGTACAGCAAGGTCTCTGCTCCGGTTCGTTACGTCACCGGGCGCATACCCAGCGGGCCGCTGATTTCCTCGACCATGACCCTGCCCGCCTCGATCTCCAGGGTGTCGTCGCCCATGGCCTGGTCGGTGTCGAGGCCGTCCAGGGCGGCGAGGGGCTGGTTGAGGCGGACGTGGGCCACGACGGACTGCAGGGCGCGCAGGGCGGCGGAGGCGGTGGAGCCCCAGTTGGAGAAGTAGGAGAACTGCCACCACCACAGGGCTTCCGTGGTGCGGCCGGCACGGTAGTGGACCATGCCGTGGCGGAGGTCGGTGATGACGTCGGTGAGGTCGTCGGAGATCCGGGCCGGGACGGGCGCCGTACGGGGCTCGTACGGGTCGAAGACCTCGGAGTAGACGTCGACCGGCTCCAGGAGGCGGGCGAGGTTCTCGCGGAGGTCGTCCACGTCGGCCTCGGGGCCCGGGTCGGGCTCGTAGGGCTCGTCGGGGACGATGTCCTCGTGCGCGCCCAGCCGGCCGCCGGCCAGCAGGAGCTGGGAGACCTCCAGCAGGAGGAAGGGGACCGCCGAGTCCGGTTCGTCGCCCTTGGCGACCTCCGTGACGGCGACCAGGAAGCTCTCGATCTGATCCGCGATCTGGACCGAGAAGTCGTCCGGGTCCCGGTCGATCGCGTGCAGCGTGGCATCAGACATCTAGGAGTCGTCTCCCCTCGAAGGCGCGGCCGAGGGTGACCTCGTCCGCGTATTCCAGGTCTCCGCCCACCGGAAGGCCACTGGCCAGGCGGGTGACCTTGAGGCCCATGGGCTTGATCATGCGGGCGAGGTACGTGGCCGTGGCCTCGCCCTCCAGATTCGGGTCCGTGGCCAGGATCAGCTCGGTGACCGTGCCGTCCGCCAGCCGGGCCAGCAGTTCCCGGATACGCAGGTCGTCGGGGCCCACCCCGTCGATCGGGCTGATCGCGCCGCCAAGGACGTGGTAGCGGCCCCGGAACTCGCGCGTGCGCTCGACGGCCACGACGTCCTTGGGCTCCTCCACGACACAGATGACGGCGATGTCGCGCCGGGTGTCACGGCAGATGCCGCACAGTTCCTCCTGCGCCACGTTGCCGCAGGTGGCGCAGAAGCGGACCTTCGCCTTCACTTCCATGAGGGCGTGGGCGAGACGCCGTACGTCCGTCGGCTCCGCCTGGAGGATGTGGAAGGCGATCCGCTGGGCGCTCTTGGGACCGACGCCGGGCAGCCGCCCGAGTTCGTCGATAAGGTCCTGTACCACGCCTTCGTACAACGGACTGCCCGTCCTTCCTGGGTTCCTTCAGTACGTACCGTAGAGGCCTTCGGCCCGTCCTAGAAGGGCAAACCGGGAATGCCGCCGCCGCCCAGCCCCTGGGCCAGCGGGCCGAGCTTCTGCTGCTGGAGGTTCTGCGCGTTCTCGTTGGCCGCCTGGACGGCCGCGACGACGAGGTCCGCGAGGGTCTCGGTGTCCTCCGGGTCCACCGCCTTCGGGTCGATCTTCAGGGCGCGGAGCTCACCGGAACCGGTGACAGTGGCCGTCACCAGGCCGCCGCCCGCCTGACCGTCGACCTCCATGTGCGCGAGTTCCTCCTGCGCCTGGGCCAGGTCCTGCTGCATCTTCTGAGCCTGCTGGAGCAGCTGCTGCATATTGGGCTGGCCACCACCGGGGATCACGATTCAGCTCCTTGGTCGGTCCGTACGTACGGGACTTTCCCGTTCGGCACGAGCCTACGTGGTCCGGGCGGCCGTCGCCCCAGCACTCTTTCGAGTGAGTCACCCTCGCGTCCTATACCTGATCACAGCCCTCTTCCGGGCGGAAGCGGCGCTCGAACCCCCGACGCGGCCACCCTTTGGGAGGTAGGAAGGGGCCCGGCACGTCCGCGTCCGGTGCCCGAGCAGGGGCCGAGCAAGCGCCGAGCAGGCGCTCACAGGGGGCCGGCGGAGGTCAGGCCAGGATCGGGTTCGGAATCGGGTTGGGTCGGGTCGGGTTCCGAGGCCAGTAGGGAGTAGCGGGTGGTTCAGCCGGAGATGCAGCCCGAGGGCCGTCCGCAGGACGGGTTCGGCGAGGGGGCGGCCGGGCTGCGGCCGGGTGATCTGACCGGGCGGGTGTTCCCGCTCGGGGACTGGGGCGAACCCGCTCCCCGGCTGGACGAGCTGTACCGGTGGGTGGAGCGCGGGGCGCTGGACACCGCCGCCTGGTATCTCGCTGAGCGGGCCTGGAAGCGGCGGTGCGCGCGGGCGCTGCGTACGGGGGCCGCGGCGGGGGTGGCCGCCGGGGCGGCGCTGCCGCTGCTGGATCTGACCGGAGCGACCGACGGCGTCGCCCCTTGGGGGTACGTGTCGTTGCTGCTCGCGGTCGTCTGTGTGGCCGCGGACCGGTTCTTCGGGGTGACCTCCGGCTGGATGCGGGACGTGGCGACCGCGCAGGCCGTGCAGCGGCGACTCCAGGCGTTCCAGTTCGACTGGGCGTCGGAGTGCGTCCGCGAGGTGCTGGGACCGACCGAGGGCACCGCGAGCGAGGCGGCCGAGCGATGCCTGTCGGTGCTGCGGCGGTTCTCGGAGGACGTGAGCGAGCTGGTGCGGGTCGAGACGGCGGACTGGATGATGGACTTCCGTACGGGCACGAGCGTGCCGCCGGGCATCCAGGGGGCGCCGGCGGGCACGGGCCGCCCCGAGTCGGCCGGTCAGCCCCACGGCCGCTTCTCGTCCGCGCCCGGGGCCACCCGCCCGAACATGCCCCGGCAACGGCCGCCGGAGCCGAGGTGAGCGCTCCCCCGGCATGCCGGGTCTCGGAGTTCCCGGGGCTCGGAGTTCCCGGGGCTCGGAGTTCCCGGGGCTCGGAGTTCGAGGTCGGCGCAGAGGCGCTGGACTCCCGGGTTCAGACACGGGAGATGCCCGTGGGTGTGGATCACGTCCTGACCTGTGCCGCGGGTCAGGTACGTCAGGAAGCTCGAGGCCAGGGAGTCCGACGGCGGCCGCCCGTAGGTGTACGCGTACTCGATCTCACGGAACGGGTAGGAGTGGTCCCCCCGTTCCAGGGCCTCGACGGACGGGGCCTTGCCGTCCAGGCTCAGCCGGTTCACGCCCTTCGCCGGTTCACGCCCTTCGCGCCGACGGCCCGGTTGAACTCGCTGTACCCGATCGAGCCGGGGAGGTCGGCGACGGTCCGCAGCACCAGTTCCGTCGAGTCGAGTTCGCAGCGCAGGACCGGTGCCGTGGGGTCGTCCCTGTGCCGGCAGTCGAGGGACGAGTTGGCGATCTCGCCCCTGCCCAGCACCCGGTGCTGCAGCACCTGCCGTGTGCCCGAGTTGGCGTCCCGGCTGACCAGGCGCACCGCGACATCACGCCCGCCGAGTTCGCTCCAGTTCGTGATCTCGCCCCGGTACAGCCTCCGTACGGCCGCCGTGGACAGGTCCTTCACTCCCACGTCCTCGTTCACCACCAGGCTGAAGACCGGCACCGCCACCCGGTTCTCGCGCAGTTCGGGCAGCCCTGCGGGCTTGCGTCCGTTCGCCGAACATTCAACAGCAGGCCGTAAGCGTGCCGTTGGTGTGCCGCGTCAGTCCCGCGTGTAGGTGAGCTGTTCGCCGCTGCTGGTGTTCACGCGTCGGAGGGAGCCGTCGGGCAGGAGGGTGATGGCGCTGGCGGCTCCCGGGGTGCAGGCGCTCCGCGGTTGGCCGACCGTCACGGTGGTCGGGCCGATCTCCAGCCGGCCGCCGGAACCCGCGTTGGTGAGGTCGCCCTCGAACACGCAGTGGTAGGCGCCGTTGCCGGTGGGCCCGTCGGCGACGAGGGACATGACCGTGTCACCGGCCTCGCCCTGCTGGATGGTCAGCGTGCGGCTGTGCAGCCCGCTCGCGTTGTCGATGGTCGTCGACCAGTTGCCGAGGTATCCGGTCGGGATCGCCCCGTCGGCGGACGGCTGATCCGTCCCGGCGACGCTACCCGGGCCGCCCGTTCCGTCCGTCCCGGTCGAGGACTTCCCGTCGGGTGAGGGGTTGCTGCCCTGGGACGTGCCGTCGGTCGGCGTGCCCGAGGGATCGCCGCCCGCGGTATCGCCGTCGCCGCCCTTCATCAGCGCGTACACCGTGCCGCCCGCGGCGAGCGCGACGACCAGCGCGATCACGACGAGCAGCGCGGTGGAACGGTTGTCGCGCGGGGACTGCGGCGGGCCGTACGGCGGCGGATTCGTACCGAAGGGCGGCGGGCCGTAGGGAGGGGTGGCGCCGGCGGCCCCGTAGCCGTTGTAGGGGTAGCCGTAGCCGGGAGACTGGGGGTGCGGCTGAGCGTGCTGTTGCGAGTACGGCTGAGGGTGCGGCTGGGGGTGGCCGTGGGCGGCGGGACTCTGCCCGGCCGCCGGGGTGCCCGGAACCGGGCCCGGGGGTGCGGTGGGGCCGTTCGGGCCGACGACCAGGGTGGGCAGGTGGTTCACCGGCGCGCCGCCCCCGGGCGTGCCGGGCGCGGGCGGGGCGGAGTCGTCGGCGGCGGGGGCGTGTTCGGGGGTGGCGGCGGGCGCGGAACCGTCCTGCGCGGGCGGCGGCGCCTGGGGATCCTCCGCGTCCAGGAGCCGTACGGCGTGCCGGCCGAGCTGGGCGACCAGCGCGGCCGGCAGCCAGGGCTCACGGGAGCGGCCGTCGGCGACGGTCTCCTCGGCGCCGGTGCGCAACAGGATCTGGTCGAGAGTGGGCCGCTGGGCAGGGTCCTTCCTGAGGCAGTCCTTCACGAGGCCGGCGAGGCCCTCGGGGACCCGGCCGAGGTCGGGTTCTTCCTCGGCGATGCGGAACATCAGGGCGTGCACGCTGCTGTTGGCGGTGCCGAAGGGAAGCTCGCCGGTGGCGGCGTAGGCGAGCACCGAGCCGAGGCAGAAGACGTCGCAGGCGGGGGTGAGGCGATCGCCGCGCACCTGCTCCGGTGCCATGAAACCGGGCGAGCCGACCAGCGCCCCGGTGCGGGTGAGGCCGCCGTCGGTCACGGTCTCCATGGCCCGCGCGATCCCGAAGTCGATGACGCGCGGCCCGTCGATGGTGACGAGCACGTTGGACGGCTTGAGGTCGCGGTGCACGATGCCGGCGGCGTGGATGTCCTTCAGCGCGTGCGCGAGACCGGCGGCGAGAATGCGGACCGACCGCTCGGGCAGTGCGCCGTGGTCCTGCCCGACGACCTGCTGGAGGCTGGGCCCGGCGACATATCCGGTGGCGACCCAGGGCACCGGGGCCTCGGTGTCCGCGTCCAGTACCGGCGCGGTCCAGTCGCCGCCGACCTGCCGGGCGTTCTGCACCTCCTGGCGGAAGCGGGCCCGGAACTCGTCCTGCTGGGCCAGTTCCTCGCGCACCAGCTTGACGGCGACGGTGCGTCCCCGGTCGGAACGGGCGAGGTAGACCTCCCCCATGCCGCCGGCTCCGAGCCGCGCGAGCAGCCGGTACGCGCCGATTCTGCCGGGATGCCGAGCGTCCTGGTTTCCCATCGCGTCCCCCGCCCCCGGTCCGTGCTTGTCCATCGCTCTGCCGCCTTCCCCCGCCGTGAGCAACAGCCTGAGGATAAGCCGGGCACTGTCCGGGGCGAGCCGGGTGTTGTCTACGGTTCCGTAACAGGAGGTCCGAGGTCGTCGAGCACCGCGCACAGGCGTTCCAGTGCCTGGATCGCCTGTGCGAGTTCGGTTTCGCCGAACGTCTCCGCGAGGCGTTTCGCATAGGCCGCGTGGCCGGGGCCGATCCCCGCGACGGCCGCGCGTCCCTGCTCGGTGACGGCGAGGAGCTTGGCGCGGCGGTGCGCCGGGTTGGGCCGGTACTCGGCGAGACCCCGCTCGACCAACAGGTCGGCGATGCGCTGCACGCTCTGCCGGGTGATGCCCATGACGCGGGCGATGCCGGATACCGGCAGGGGTTCGCGGAGGACCGCGCCGAGCACCTGCCACCGGGCGGCGGTGAGTCCGGCGGGCCTGGCGAGTTCCTCGGCGACCGCGAGGAACTCGCCGTTCAGCCGGAAGGCACCGAGCGCGCCGCGGCTGAGCAGATCCTGCTGTTCGCGGCTCACCGGCCCAGAGCCTCCTCGAACTCGGCGTACGCCTGGGGGTCGGAGTCGTGGAAGAGCCGGTACCAGGCGTCGATCGCCGGTTCGTCGTAGGCGCCGAGCAGCCGGAAGATCTCGCGGGCGAAGGCGACGGGTTCGGTGGGTCCGGCGGTGACCAGCCCGCCGTCGGTGACGGCGTCGGCCTCGGCGTACCGCGCGCCGCCGGCGTAACCGGTCGCGGCCAGGTAGAAGGAGGCGGCGCTGGTGTGCGCCCGCTCGTCGAGCAGTCCCTCGCGGGCGAGTCCGGCGGTGGCGCCGCAGATGGCGGCGACGGGCACACCGGCGTCGAGGAAGGTGCGGGCCGTGCGGGCGAAGGGGGCGAGGTCGTCGCCCTCGTCCCAGAGACGGGCGCCGGTGAGGACCAGCAGCGCGCTGTCCTCGGGCCGCAGGTCGTCGAGTGCGAGGTCGGGCAGCACGCGCAGCCCGCCGGCGCTGGTGACGGGCGCCCCGGTGGGCGCGACGGTACGGACCTCGTACCCGGCGAGGGCGAGGTACGCGGTGGTGTGACCGGTCTCCCAGTCGGCGTAGGTGTCGTAGACGGCGAGATGGACGGGCTTGCGGGTCATGACCGCTCCCTGAATGCGCCGGGGGATGAGGGGATGAGGGTGTCGCGGTGACAGCCGGCCGGGTCTACCGGGCCTACCGGACCGGCCGGACCGGCCGGACCGACCCTCATGACAGCACGCTGACAGGTGTGCAGCATGCTGTCAAAGAGGGAGGGTCGCAACTTACGCTCGGCCGTATGACTGCTCAGCCGAACCCCGAGACCGGGGCCTCCGTGAAGGCCGCCGACCGTGCCCACGTCTTCCACTCCTGGTCCGCGCAGGAGCTGATCGACCCGCTCGCCGTCGCCGGGGCCCAGGGGTCGTACTTCTGGGACTACGAGGGCCGGCGCTACCTCGACTTCACCAGTGGGCTCGTCTTCACCAACGTCGGCCACCAGCACCCCAAGGTCGTCGCCGCGATCCAGGAGCAGGCCGGCCGGATGACGACGTTCGCGCCCGCGTTCGCCGTCGAGGCACGGTCGGAGGCGGCCCGGCTGATCGCCGAGCGGACGCCGGGCGACCTGGACAAGGTCTTCTTCACCAACGGAGGCGCGGACGCCGTCGAGCACGCCGTCCGGATGGCGCGGCTGCACACCGGACGGCCCAAGGTCCTCTCCGCGTACCGCTCGTACCACGGCGGCACCCAGCAGGCCGTCAACCTCACCGGCGACCCGCGCCGCTGGGCCTCCGACAGCGGTACGGCCGGGGTCGTGCACTTCTGGGCGCCCTTCCTGTATCGCTCCCGCTTCTACGCGCAGACGGAGGAAGAGGAGTGCGCGCGGGCGCTGGAGCACCTGGAGACGACGATCGCCTTCGAGGGGCCGTCGACGATCGCTGCGATCATCCTGGAGACCATTCCGGGGACGGCGGGCATCATGCCGCCGCCGCCCGGTTATCTCGCCGGGGTGCGGGAGCTGTGCGACGAGCACGGGATCGTCTTCGTCCTGGACGAGGTGATGGCCGGGTTCGGCCGGACCGGCACCTGGTTCGCGGCGGACCTGTACGACGTCGTGCCGGATCTGATGACCTTCGCGAAGGGCGTCAACTCCGGCTACGTACCGCTCGGCGGCGTCGCGATCTCGGGCGCGATCGCCGAGACGTTCGCGAAGCGACCGTACCCGGGCGGGCTCACCTACTCCGGGCATCCGCTGGCCTGCGCCGCGGCCGTCGCGACGATCAACGTCATGGCCGAGGAGGGCATCGTCGAGAACGCGGCACGGCTGGGGACGTCCGTCGTCGGGCCGGCGCTGCACGAGCTGGCGGAGCGGCACCCCAGCGTGGGCGAGGTCCGCGGGGTCGGCATGTTCTGGGCGCTGGAACTGGTGCGCAGCCGGGAGACCCGGGAGCCGCTGGTCCCCTACGACGCGACCGGTGGGGCGGGCGCCCCCATGGCCGCCTTCGCCGCCGCCGCGAAGGGGGAGGGACTGTGGCCGTTCGTGAACATGAACCGCACCCACGTCGTCCCGCCGTGCAACGTGAGCGAGGCCGAACTGAAGGAGGGCCTGGCCGCGCTGGACTCGGCACTGTCGGCGGCGGACGAGTTCGTGGACCGACCGTGAGGAGATGACCCGGCCATCCGAACAGGCATGGGTCACTCGAACACGTAAAGTGGCGTGACCGTGGGCGGACACGTGCGCCGGACGCGTCCGCCGGATGTATCGGCGCACGTATGCGCCGCATGCATCCGGTCGGCACCGGGACACACGCACCGCCCGCCCCCACGCGTGGCACGGTCACGCCACTCGAACACGACAAGGGAGACGCCCGACCATGCCCGGCATCAGCGGCAACGGCGCGGTGACGCGCAGCACGCTGCGGCAGCAGATCGCCGACGCGCTCCGGGACGAGGTGCTGGCCGGGCGGATGGAGCCGGGGCAGGAGTTCACCGTCAAGGAGATCGCCGACCAGTACGGGGTGTCCGCGACCCCCGTACGGGAGGCGCTGGTCGACCTGTCGGCGCAGGAACTGCTCGACTCCGACCAGCACCGGGGCTTCCGGGTGCACGAGTACTCCGTCGACGACTTCCGCGGCATGATCGAGGCCCGCACGCTGGTGATCGACGGGATGTTCCAGACCCTGACCGACGCCGACGGCCGCCTGGCACGCCTCCGGCCCGAGGAACCACGGGTCGCCGCCGCGCTCGCCGGAGTCCGGCGACGCGGGGAGGAGGCCCAGCGTTCCGCCCTCGCCGGCGAACTCACCGTAGTGATCGGCTACGACCTGCGCTTCTGGCGCGAGCTCGTGACCCTGTTCGGCAACCCCCACCTCACCGCCTTCCTGCACCGGATCCGCGTCCAGACCTGGGTCTGCGTGGTCCAGCACCTGCGGCGCCTGCCCGATCTGCGGGGGCAGTTGTGGTCCGAACACACCGATCTGGTCGACGCACTGGTGCGCCGTGACATCGATTCCGCCCGCGCGGTCGTCGCGTCGTACAACGCCCACTCCCTGGCCCTCGTCGAACGGCTCCCCTCGGGCTGAACGGCCCGGAACGGGTGTGAAGTGGAGCCCGGGGGCCGGGTCCCGCGTCGCCTGTGTTCGTATGGGTAGAGGATCTGCACGAGGGGTGTCACCCTCGTGCCCCGCCGGTACCCTTCCCTGACCTCCGTACTGGATGTACCGGACGTACCGGATGCGGTGGACGCGCTATACGAGGAGCTCTCTTTGGCCTGTGACCTGTGGCTGGTACCGCTCGTCGACGTGTTGTGCCACACCCCCGACAATCCGTTCGCCGAGGAACTCGCGCAGTACAACAAGGTGCTGGCCGAGGCCGGGCTGCCGCCGGTGCCGGTGTACCAGTACATGCCGGGGCTGTCCGGCGAGGTCGCCCCGGTCGCGGGTTTCGACTACGACGCGCTGCACTTCCTGCGGCGCACGTATCTGCTCCAGGTGTGCGGCCTGCCGGTCACGCCGGTGGGCGAGCTGGGCGGCGACTACGAGCAGTTGCTGGAGATGTTCGAGTCGACGGCCCAGCAGTCGCACCTGGTCTGGCACTACGACCACGCGGGGGCCTACGTCCCCGTGGACTTCCCGCACCCGCTCTCCAGCGACGAACTCCTGGCCGGCGGCGGCCCGCTGGGGTCCTCCCACGCACTGCTGCGGGAGCTGGAAGTCGTCGCCCCGGCCCTCGGCATCGACCCCGCGAACCCGCCGGCCGCGCCGAAGCCTCCGCAGGGGCCGACCGAGCTGGAGGAGCCCGCCGTCCCCGCGCCGTACGACCCCAGCCCTTTCGCCCGCGAACGCCACGTCTGGCTCGGCCTGCACGCGGCGGCCACCCGCAGCCTGGCCCAGGGCTCGATGATCGTCTTCAGCTGAGCCCTGGGCGGCAGCCGGCTCGTCCCGGACGGCCTGAACGCCCCGGACGCACCGGACGCACCGGACGCACCGGACGCACCGGACACGAAAACGTCCCGGCGGCCCTGGGCGGGCCACCGGGACGTCGGGGTGCGGCGGGGTACGGCAGGACCGGACTAGAGGAACGAGTTGATCTGGATCGTCTCGTCGCGGCCCGGGCCCACGCCGATCGCGGAGATCGGGGCGCCGGACATCTCCTCCAGGGCCTTGACGTACGCCTGGGCGTTCTTCGGCAGGTCGGAGAAGGACTTCGCGCCGGTGATGTCCTCGGACCAGCCGGGGAGCATCTCGTAGACGGGCTTCGCGTGGTGGAAGTCCGTCTGGGAGTACGGGAGCTCCTCGACGCGCTTGCCGTCGATCTCGTAGGCCACGCAGACCGGGATCTGCTCCCAGCCGGTGAGGACGTCGAGCTTGGTGAGGAAGAAGTCGGTCAGGCCGTTCACGCGGGTCGCGTAGCGGGCGATGACCGCGTCGAACCAGCCGCAGCGGCGGTCGCGGCCGGTGGTGACGCCGCGTTCGCCGCCGATGCGGCGCAGGGCCTCGCCGTCCTCGTCGAAGAGCTCGGTCGGGAACGGGCCGGCGCCGACACGGGTCGTGTACGCCTTGAGGATGCCGATGACCCGGCTGATCTTCGTCGGGCCCACGCCGGCGCCCGTGCAGGCGCCGCCCGCGGTCGGGTTCGACGAGGTGACGAAGGGGTACGTGCCGTGGTCGATGTCGAGCAGGGTGCCCTGGCCGCCCTCGAAGAGGACCACCTTGTCCTGGTCGAGGGCCTGGTTGAGGACCAGGACGGTGTCGGTGACGTACGGCGCCAGCTTGTCGGCGTAGCCCAGCAGCTCCTCGACCACCTGCTCGACGGCGATCGCGCGCCGGTTGTAGAGCTTGGTGAGCATCTGGTTCTTGGCGTCGAGCGCGGCTTCGACCTTCTGGGTGAGGATCGACTCGTCGTACAGGTCCTGGACCCGGATGCCGACGCGGTTGATCTTGTCGGCGTAGGTCGGGCCGATACCGCGGCCCGTGGTGCCGATCTTGCGCTTGCCGAGGAAGCGCTCCGTCACCTTGTCCACCGTCACGTTGTACGGCGTGATGATGTGTGCGTTGCCGCTGATCAGGAGCTTGGACGTGTCGACGCCACGCTCGTTCAGCCCGCTCAGCTCGGAGAACAGGACAGAGGGGTCGACGACGACACCGTTGCCGATGACGGGAGTGCAACCAGGAGACAGGATTCCGGAAGGGAGCAGGTGGAGGGCATACTTCTGGTCGCCCACGACCACCGTGTGGCCGGCGTTGTTGCCGCCTTGGTAACGCACCACGTAGTCGACGGATCCGCCGAGCAGGTCCGTCGCCTTTCCCTTGCCTTCGTCACCCCACTGAGCACCGAGCAGCACAAGTGCGGGCACGCGCGTACACCCCTTCCGGGCGGGGCATGTCCAGGGTCAGGGGCGTACGCGGAGGATCTCCGCCGCGCACACACCGCGACCACCGTGGCCGCCAACCGTCGGACCGTATGCCCCGGAATAGACGAAGCCCCTGCGCAACAGCGCAAGGGGCTCTTGCACAAAGATGCTACCCGAGGAAGCGAGGCATGGCCGAGGTGGCGACTTCCCCGACGTCCGATCAGCTCCTGGTGGTCATCGATCCGGTCGCCCGCCGCAGCGACGGCGAGTCCGTACGTATCGCGAAAGACGTGCTCAGCGGGGGTGCGACGATGAAAGTGTGCTTGCCGGACGGGCCGGAGGAGTTCGCCCGCGCGCTCGCCCGGCGGGGCTCCCGGCGTCCGGTACTGGTCGGCGACGACCGGGCCCTGATGCGGGCGGTGGGCCTGCTGCACCGGCAGCGGGAGCTGACCGGCTGCGGACTCGCCCTGGTACCGGTCGGGGGTGCGCTGTCGCTCGCCCGGTCGCTGGGGGTGCCCACGGGGGCGGTGGCCGCGGCGCGCGCCGTGCTGGACGGTACCGAGCGGCGGATGAACCTGCTGGTGGACGACAGCGACGGCGTGGTGCTCGGCGCGGTACGGATTCCGCCGGTCGGCGCCGACCGGGTACGGGAGGAGGACGCCGAAGAGGCCGAGGACCCGGAGGACCCCTACAGGGCCCCCTGGGCGGGGCAGCGTCCGTGGCTGAGGACCTGCCAGTCCCTGGTACGGACCCTGGTGCCGGTCCGGCCGCCCCGGGTCGCCTCCGCCCCCGAGGGCGGGCCGGTCCGGCTGCGGGTGGAGGTCGACGGGAAGATTCTCATCGACCTGCGTCAGCCGGTGGAGTCCGTCTCCATCGTCCCCGGGCCCGGCGGGATCGCCCGGGTCGAGGTGCGGCCGGTGTCCGTCGGCGCGGAGGCGGCGCCGCTGCTGGCCGAGGGGCACACGGTGACGGTGTCGGGAGCGCACTTCCGCTACCGGGCGGACGCCCTGGTGTCCGGGCCGGTGGGCACCCGGACGTGGGTGGCCCGGGAGGACGCCTGGGGGCTGACGCTGCCGGTGTGAGCCGCGGCGCCATGCGAAGGGCCGGTGCGCTGCGACGGGCCGGTGCCGCACGACGGCCGGTTCACCGGACGGGCCTCGGGTCAGTCGCGGCCGAAGTGCTCCTCCCGGTGGACCCGCCACCGGTCCATGATCGCCTCGATCTCCTTCTCGACGAACTCGAAGAAGGCCAGCGTCTCCCCCAGCCGACGGCCTGCCGGGGTGCCGGGGCCCAAGCTGGCGACGCCCTCGCGCAGCGCGTCCTGCCAGCGCCGGATGACGGCCTCGCGGTTGGTGAGGGCCTCGTACCACTGGTCGCCGTGCACGCGGTAGCGCTCGCGGCGCGAGCCGGGTTCCCGCTCGCGGGAGACGAGGTGCTGCTGGTCCAGGTAGCGCACGGCTCCGGACACCGCGGCGGGCGAGATCCGCAGCGTCTCCCCCAGTTCGGCGGAGGTACTGGCCCCGGTGTCCGAGACCAGCAGGGCCGCGAAGACCCTGGCCGGCATGCGCGGCAGCCCGGCCGCCACCAGTTGCGCGGCGAAGTGCTCGACGAACCGGGAGACCGCCTCAAGGTCCCGCTCCGGCTGCCCGGCCCCTTCCTTCGTCATGATCCACCCGTCTCCGCCCTCGGCCCCTGCACATCCCGTCCGCCCGCTGCGCACCCGTATCCGCAGCTCAGCAACATCGACCAGTCTAGTCCGACATTTATACACTTCCTTAACTTCATAAATTTGTGAAACCAGCGTACTTTCCGAAGCATGACGAAGGCCATCACCGTGTCCGGACTCCACAAGTCGTTCGGTCGCACGCACGCACTCGCCGGTCTCGACCTGGAGGTCGAGACCGGCGAGGTCCACGGCTTCCTGGGCCCGAACGGCGCCGGAAAGTCCACCTCCCTCCGCGTCATGCTCGGTCTGCTGCGTGCCGACTCGGGTGCCATCCAGGTACTCGGCCGCGATCCGTGGGCGAACGCCGTGGAGCTCCATCGCTGCCTCGCCTATGTCCCCGGCGACGTCGAACTGTGGCCGAACCTCACCGGCGGTGAGGCCATCGACCTGCTGGCGCGACTGCGCGGCGGCCTGAACAGGAAACGGCGCGCCGAGCTCATCGAGCGCTTCGACCTGGACCCGACCAAGAAGGGCCGCGCCTACTCCAAGGGCAACCGGCAGAAGGTCGCCATCGTCGCCGCGCTCGCCTCCGACGCCGAGTTGCTGCTGCTCGACGAGCCGACCGCAGGACTGGACCCCCTCATGGAGGTCGTCTTCCAGGACATCATCGGCGAGGCCAAGGCGGCCGGCAGGACCGTCCTGCTCTCCAGCCACATCCTGGCCCAGGTGGAGAAGCTCGCCGACCGCGTGAGCATCATCCGGCTGGGACGCACCGTCCAGTCCGGCACCCTCGGCGAGCTGCGCCACCTGACCCGCACCACCATCGAGGCGGAGACCGAACGGCCCACCACCGGCCTCGGCGAGTTGCCCGGCGTCCACGACCTGCGGATCCTCGACGAGGCCACCGGCCGGGTCCATTTCGCCGTCGACGGCGGCCAGGTCGACGCAGCGGTCCGCAAACTCACCGAGTTCGGCATCCGCAGCCTCATCAGCCACCCGCCGACCCTGGAGGAACTGATGCTCCGCCACTACGGCAGCGAGCTCGCCGCCAACGGGCACGGTTCGAAGGGGCACAGTTCGAAGGGGCACGGCACGGACGGGCACGGCACGGACGGAGACCTGCGATGACCACCGCGACGGCCACCGCCAAGGCGCCGGCACCGGCCGGACCGGTCGCGGGCGGCAACGCGCTGGCCGGGACCCGGACGCTGATCCGCTTCGCCCTGCGCCGGGACCGGATCCGGCTCCCGGTGTGGGTCCTGGCCCTGTTCCTCGGCACGCTCATGACGGCGAACAGTTTCAGGACGCTGTACAGCGACCCGCAGGACCGGGCGAACGCCGTCAGGAGCGTGGACAGCCCGGCCGGCCTGGCCATGTCCGGCCCCCGCCACTACCTCGGCGACGACGGCTTCGGCTCCATACTGAGCCACCAGATGCTCGGCTTCATGACCGTCCTCGTCGGCCTCATGAGCGTGCTGATCATCACCCGGCACACCCGTGCCGAGGAGGAGACCGGCCGCGCCGAGCTGGTGCGCTCCACCGTCGTGGGCCGCCACGCCCACCTCGCCGCCGCCCTGTCCGTCGCCGTCCTGACCAACCTCGCCCTCGCCCTGCTGCTGGCCTTCGGCCTGGCCGGACTGGGAATGGAGGGCATCGACATGGCGGGCTCGCTGCTCTACGGCTTCGACCACGCCGCCGCCGGCCTCGTCTTCGCCGCCGTCGCCGCGGTCACCGTCCAGTTCACCGCGCACACCCGCGGCGCGTCCGGTATGGCGCTCGCGGTCATCGGCGTCGCCTACGTACTGCGTGCCGTCGGCGACAGCGGCGAGAACGGCACCCTGTCCTGGTTGTCCCCGATCGGCTGGGTGCAGCGCAGCTACCCGTACGTCGACAACCGCTGGTGGCCGCTGCTGCTCTGTCTGGTGTTCGCGGTGATGTGCGCGGCGGCGGGGTTCGTGCTCTCCACCCGGCGGGACGTGGGCGCGGGCCTGCGTCCGGAGAAGCCGGGCAGCCCCACTGCCTCCGCCGCCCTCACCACACCGGTCGGCTTCGCCCTGCGACTGCACCGCGGCACGCTGATCGGCTTCGGCGCCGGCCTGTTCCTGATGGGCGCGATGTACGGCTCGATCCTCGGGGACGCCGAGGACATGCTGAAGGGCATCGACGAGATCCAGGAGGCCCTGGACCGCATCGGCGGGGCCGGCGTCGTCGAGTCCTTGGCCTCCATGGTCATGGTCGTCCTGACGGTCGTGGCGGCGGTGTACGTCGTCATGGCGGCCCTGCGGCCCCGCTCGGAGGAGACGGCGGGCCGCGCCGAACCCCTCCTCGCCACCGGCCTCTCGCGCGCCCGTTGGGTCGGCGGCCACCTGGCCGTGGCCATGGGCGGCGGTACGGTCGTGCTGCTGCTGGCCGGGCTCGGCTTCGGCATCGCGGGCGCGGCCTCGACCGGCGACGCCGGACTGTTGCCGGACCTGGTGGGCGCGGCCGTCGCCTACGCACCCGCCCTGTGGGTCACGGTCGGCGTGACCGTGGTGCTCTTCGGCTGGTTCCCGCGGGCGAGCCAGGCGGCCTGGATCGTGCCGGTGTACGCCTTCGTGGTCGGCTACCTCGGCCAGATCCTCCAGTTCCCGAGCTGGATGAACAACCTCTCCCCGTTCGGACATGTCCCCCGGCTCCCCGCCGCGGACATGAACTGGACCCCGCTGCTCCTGCTGTCCCTCGTCGCCGCCGGCCTGGTGTGGCTGGGCCTGGCGGGCTTCCGACGGCGGGACCTGGAGACGAAGTAGCGGCAGCCGTGCCTGCCCGGGCGCCCGTCGCGGTGCACCGCGCATCCACTGCGACGGCGATGGAGGCCGCCGGCCTGGGCAGTTCCCAGCAGTTGTCCTTGGCGGCAGCCGTACGCGCACCGGGCCCGCTCGGCACACCCGATGCTGCCGGCCCGCTCCCGCCACGGTGAGATCGTTCGGACAAGCTCCCCATCGCTTGATGGTGTCCCTGCGGGTGGCGCAAGGAATCTGAAGGTGGCGTCACGGGTCGGGGCCGGTGGTGCTGCTCGGCGGGCGGGAGGTCGAGTGACGGTGCATCGGGCCCTGTCGGGGCGGCCGGCTGCTCGTGCGCGCGGTTTTCCACGACCGCCCGGTGGCACGGCGGCCTCGACGTGCACGATGCCGGGACACGCGTCCGCGCCCCGGGGAGGACACACCGTCCCAAAGGCGTGAGCACTTTGGCTGCCACTGTCCTGATGTCGCTCATTTGAGCGCTCACGTGATACATGCCCGTCGACTGCTCACGCTTTTCGGCAAGGCATCCGCTTCCGGCCCCGCAGCGTCGGGACCGCGGAGATCCCCTGCACCACCCGGCGGGACACCCTCCATCGCATGAACGCGAACCCTTTGGGGGTATATGCGCAAGACGCAGGAAGTGCAGTTTCCAGCCATACGCAAGGGCATCGGTTCTTGAACGGGGTCACCGCAGCAGGTTGTGAAGCAGGGCGACCACGGCCAGGCCCACAAGAAGCGCGCCTCCGACAGCGGGGCGCAGGAAAGCGATGTCCGTGCCGCCGGCGCCCGCCGGCAGCAGTACGGCGGTGCGGGTGCCGAGACCGTTCACGTTGAACCCCGGGTACGGCAGGTGAGACGCGGTCCGTCCGCGTCCGGACCGCACCTTGCGGCATACGCGGGTCACCCCCGCAACTCTCGCGAAAATCCGCTGAGGTCCCCTTTGTGGAACGGGCCCGGCGCCCCGTCCGCCCATGGGCGACGCGGTTCGGGACGGCGGACTCAGACCTCGACCACCAGCCCTTCCAGTCCTCGGATCACGAAGTCCGGCTTGCGCTTCGGCTCCTCCGCCGGGCTCAGCGTCGGGGCCTTCTCCAGCAACGCCGTCATGGACGCGGCCAGTTCGATACGGGCCAGGGGCGCGCCGATGCAGTAGTGGATGCCGGCGCTGAAGGAGATGTGCGGGTTGTCCGCGCGGGTGAGGTCCAGGCGGGCGGGGTCGGTGAAGACGGCCGGGTCGTGGTTGGCGGAGCCGAAGAGCATGGCGATCTCCGCGCCCCTGGGGATCACCGTGCCGTCGATCTCGATGTCGTCCAGCACCCAGCGTTCGAAGAGCTGGAGCGGGGTGTCGTAGCGCATCAGCTCCTCCACGGCGGTGGGGACCAGGGAGTGGTCCGCGCGGAGGGCGGCCAGCTGACCGGGGTTCCGGAACAGCGCCGCCCAGCCGTTGACCGTGGAGTTCACCGTCGCCTCGTGGCCCGCGTTCAGCAGGAGCACGCAGGTGGAGATCATCTCCTGCTCGGTGAGGCGGTCGTCCTCGTCGTGTGCCGCGATCAGCCCCGAGATCAGGTCGTCGCCGGGCTTTGCGCGACGCTCGGCAATCAGCTCCCGGAGATACTCCGAGAATTCGACCGAGGCCCTGACGGCCTTCGTCGCCGACTCCCCTGACGGCTTCAGCTCGTACATCCCGCAGATGTCCGCCGACCAGGGGCGCAGCGGGGCCCGGTCGGACTCGGGGATGCCCAACATCTCGGCGATCACCGCGACCGGGAGCGGTTCGGCGACGTCCCGCAGCAGGTCGCCGCCGCCGGCGTCGACCAGCGCGGACACCAGGTCCGCCGCGAGTCCTTCGATGTACGGCTTCAGCCGCTCCACCGTGCGCGGGGTGAACGCCTTCGACACCAGACGCCGGATACGGGTGTGGTCCGGCGGCTCCAGGTCGAGCATGCCGTGGTCGTTGAGGGTGTGGAACGGCTCCTGCTCGGGCGGCGGTGCGGTCCGGCCGAACTCCTCGTGGGTGAAGCGGTGCTGGTATGTCCGGCCCAGGCGCCTCTCGCGCAGCAGCGCGGAGACGTCCGCGTGGTGCGGGACCAGCCACTGGTTCGTCGGCTCGAACCAGTGCACCCGGCCCCGTTCCCGCAACTCGGCGTAGGCGGGATACGGGTCGGCGAGGAACGCCGGGTCCCACGGGTCGAACGCAAGGTCGGATTCAGCCGTCATGGACGGACCATAGGCCGCCGAGCGGGCCCCTGCCCAGAGCCCTCATCGAAAGCGGCTTTCCCGATGGGGACAGGAAGGGCCGCCAGGAGCTGCCCCCTGCGACCTGCGGAGCGAGACCAGACAGTGCCTCGCACAGCACCTTGGCCGGATGCGTACCCGTGCTCATGGCGTCTGCCGTACGAGGCGGGAAACTCTGGCCATGTTCATCAGACGATCAGTCGCGGCAGTCGCCGTCTCCCTTGTCGCGGTCACTGTGGCCGCGTGTGGAACCCAGCGGGGCGAGCAGGCGCGGTCGGCGAGTCCGCCGCCTTCCTTGACACCCCGACCGACGTGCGCGGAGCCCGTCGAGGTGCCTTCGGATCTGCGGTCATCTCCCGTTCCGAGCGTGACCGGCACACCCCAGAAGGAGAACGGGGAGAACGGGGAGAACGGGGAGAACGGGGACCAGGCTCCCCACTACGCCGAGAACCACGCCTACCGCATGCAGGCATCCATGACGGCGGACGAACACGCCCGGGGGCAGGCGTCGGCAAAGCTCATCCGCGAGGAGCTGGAGAAGGTCCGGCAGGAAGGCGGTCCCGGTGAGCACGGCGCCTTCGGCGAGGAGCGGATCGCGGCGGCGCTGAGTCGTCTCGGCTGCGGTGAGGAGCACGGCGTGTATGTCGGGCCCGGGTTCTACAGCGTCCACACGGGGGTCGCGTGCGTGTCCGGTCGCGTGGCGGAGGACGAGTTGACCAGCGAGGTGCACGGCGCCTACCTCGAGCCCCAGCCGGGGACGGGCCCCTGTGTCAGGAACCAGGGAGGCCACTGAACGCCCGGAATCACGCCCCTGGTCGAGCGGTTCGCTTCACGTGCTCGACGAAGGCCGCGAAGGAGAGGGCGGGGACGGAGAGGACGGCGCGGGCGGGGACCTTGGAGTCGCGGATGGCTATGCGAGTGGAGAGGGCAGCGATCTCGACACAGGTGTTGCCTTCGCCGCCGCCGGAGTAGGTGGACTTCCGCCAGTTCATCAAAGCTCCTTCGTCAAGCGGTGAACGAAGTCCCGTGACTCCGAGGGGTTCAGCGACGACTTCTTCACCGTGCAGAAAAGCGTTCGGAGCCGATCCAAGTGGGCTGCCGCATCGATGAACAGGGTGCCCGTGGGTGAGTCGAGGAGCCCCGTGTCCAACTTAGGCACCGACCCACCCAGATACATCATCGATGCGTCAGCACCAGCGAAGCCGTCCCGGTCGACCGGGATGATCCGCACGGTGGCGTGACCCTCCTCGATCTCGTCCAGGATGAGCCGAAGCTGAGACACGGCCGTCCGGCGGTCGGCCACACGAATACGCAGGGCGAACTCGTGAATCATCGTCTCGTACGGGGTCGGCCTGTCACCCTCGATCGCCTTGCGCCGTCTCATCCTGTGCTCCACGCGCGGCGCCAGTTCACTCTCGGGCAGATCAGGACGCATGTACCTGAAGACCGCCCGAGCGTAGTCCGGGGTCTGGAGGAGCCCGGGAACGTGCGTGATCACGACCTCCCGCAGAAAGGTCGCGTGATGTTCCGCCTCGGCCACATCCATGTTCACCTGCGGCAGGACTCCCCGGTAGTCGTCCCACCAGCCGTGTGACCGCTCACTGGCCAAGGACGCCAGAGCGTCGATGAACTCCTCGTCCCCGCAGACGTAATGAGCTGCCAGCCGACGAACGCGCTCCGCGCTGACGCCTGAGATGCCCAACTCCACCTGACTCATCTGCGCGGAAGTCGAGTTCAGGAACGCCGCCACCTCGCGCGCCTTCATGCCCGTCGCCTCGCGCAGCTTGCGCAACTCAGTCCCCAGCCGCACCTGCCGAGCGGTGGGATTACTTCTCGGCGCCATACGTTCTCCCTCCCCAACGCTTCTGCGTACGTGCCACGTTCGAGTGCCAAATTATGGCAACAGCTCGCGAGAGGAGAAATTACTCCTCTACCGTCAGTGACGCGACGCACACGCTACGGAACATCGGGGTACCGGAAGTGCACCGCTTCGTCCTGTCATGACGGTTGCGGCAATGACACCGCCCGGCGGCTGCGACGCCCCTCACCTCACCGAACGGAGTTGCCGCATGTCCGAAAACGAGTCCTGGGAGTACTCCTTGTACATCCCGAACGATCCGCGCGCCGTGACCATCAGTCGCCGCACCCTCCGCCTGATCCTCACGATGCACGGCCTGATCCGCCTGGTCGACGTCGCCGAACTGCTGGCGGCGGAGCTGATCACCAACGCCGTGACGCACACCAAGGGGCCCGCCGCGCTGCGGGTGCGCTGGTCGGCCGGCGTGCTGCGGATCGGCGCGTGGGACGCTAACCCCGAACCGCCCGACACTTCGGCGGAGTTGAACGGCAACGCCATCGATGAGGGCGGCCGGGGGCTTGCCCTGGTCAGGGCCTGCTCCGACCTGTGGGGCTGGCAGCCGCTCTCCAGGTTCGGCAACCGGGGCAAGTACGTGTGGTGCGAACTCGCCGGTCAGCCCGGCCAGCCCCGTCAGCCCCGTCAGCCCGGTGTCACCAGCCGGGCCTCGTAGGCGAAGACGGCTGCCTGGGTGCGGTCGCGGAGGCCCAGTTTCACCAGGATGCGGCTCACATGCGTCT
Source organism: Streptomyces sp. NPDC005774 (assembly GCF_042871645.1). NCBI lineage: Bacteria > Bacillati > Actinomycetota > Actinomycetes > Kitasatosporales > Streptomycetaceae > Streptomyces > Streptomyces sp. NPDC005774. The sequence continues at coordinate 195,312 of NZ_JBIAIV010000009.1, forward strand.
TGATCGTCGACTCGGCGACCACCAGCCGCCCGGCGATCTCCGCGTTCGACAGGCCCTGCGCGATGAGCACCAGGACCTCCGTCTCGCGCTCGGTCAGGTCGCCGTAGGCCGCGTGCGCGGACGGCATCAGGCGCGGGGCCTCGGACAGTTTGGAGAACTCGGTGATCAGGCGCTTGGTCACCGTGGGGGCGAGCAGCGCCTCGCCGGACGCGACGATCCGTACCCCGTCGGCGAGTTGGCGGGCGGAGGCGTCCTTGAGGAGGAAACCGGAGGCGCCCGCGCGCAGCGCCTGGTAGACGTACTCGTCGAGGTCGAAGGTGGTCAGCACCAGCACCTTCGCGGCGCCGTCGGCGGCGACGATCTCGCGGGTCGCCTCGATGCCGTTCAGCTCGGGCATGCGGATGTCCATCAGGACGATGTCGGGGGCGAGTTCGCGGACCCGGTCCACCGCCTCCCGGCCGTTGACGGCCTCGCCGACGACCTCGATGCCCGGCATCGCGTTCAGCAGGACCGAGAAACCCTCGCGCACCATCATCTGGTCGTCCGCGATCAGGACGCGGATGGTGCGGTCGTCGTCGCTCATGCGTCACCTTCGTTCACCGAGGCGACCGGCAGGAACACCGCGACCTCGTAGCCGCCGTCGTCGGTCGGGCCGGCCGTCATCTCGCCGTTCAGCATGGTGACCCGCTCGCGCATGCCGGTGACGCCGTGCCCGGCACCGGGCGAGGGCTTCACCAGGTTCGGTGCGGGGACCGGGCCGTTGACTATGCGCAGGCCGAGGCCACCGAGGACGTACCCGATCTCGACCCGGGCGCTCGCGCCCGGCGCGTGCCGCAGGCTGTTGCTCAGCGCCTCCTGCACGATCCTGTACGCCGACAGCTCCACGCCCTGCGGCAGCTCGCGCACCGCCCCGGTCACCACTTTCTCCACGTCCAGACCGGTGTCCCGCACGTTGGCGAGCAGGGCGTCCAGGTCGGCGAGGGTGGGCTGCGGGGCGTCGGGGGCCTCGTAGTCCTCGGCGCGGACCACGCCGAGGACCCGGCGCAGCTCGGTGAGGGCGGCCACCGCGTTCTCGCGGATGGTGGCGAAGGCGCGCTCCAGCTCGGGCGGCGGGTTCTCCACCCGGTAGGGCGCGGCCTCGGCCTGGATGGCGACGACCGACATGTGGTGGGCGACCACGTCGTGCAGCTCGCGGGCGATGGTGGTGCGCTCCTCCAGGAGCGTGCGCCGGGAGCGTTCGTGCGCGGTGACCGTCTGCTGGGCGGTCACCTCCTCCTCGGCCGAACGCCGGATGTGCCACACGGCCACGCACAGCAGGATCAGCGCGGAGTAGACCAGCAGAGGAGCGGTGTTGGTGCTGTAATCGTACGCACCGGGCGGGTCGAGCAGGGTTTCGGCCAGGCCCCCGTACAGGGCGGTGATCACCCACATCCAGGCGGCGGTGCGGGGTCTGGTGCGCAGCGCGACGACGGTCAGCACCGTGAGGTGGCAGACGATGGAGGCGGGCGACCACGGCCAGTCGCCCCAGGTGTTGCCGAACAGGGCGGAGATGACGGTGGCCCCCATGGACAGCCAGAACGCGCCGACCGGCCGGACGAGGGTCATCAGGATCGGTATCCCGGCGAGCAGACCGAGGATCACGCTGAAGGAACCGTCGGAGACGCCGAACGCCAGGGGGGCGAGCGCGACGATCAAGGCGTGCGGCGCCCAGCCCGCGTGCTCCCGCAGGCGGGCGGGCAGCAGCCGTGCCAGTCGGCCGTTCATCTCGCGACGCGGGAGCGGCCGACAGGCGAACGCGTTGTGGATCAGGTCGTGGCGCAGCCCGCGCAGGGCGTTCCGGGCCAGCCGGTACTCCGGGCTGCGGGTCTTGGCCCAGTCCCCGGGCGACAGGGCCGCGGGATGGGCGTGGGTCGTCTCAGTCACGGTCACACGTTAGGCCGGTCGGGTGACCGGGGGCGTCCCCGCCGAGAGGGGTTCCCGGGCCTCCGTCTCAGGTACTACAAGGGGGCGAAAAGTCGTACGGGGAGAGGGCCGGCGGCCCCCGGCGCCCCGGCTCACATGGCACCCGGGCGGGCCGCCCCTCGCGTCAGTACCCCGTCGGCCGGACCAGCCCCGACTCGTACGCGAAGACCGCCGCCTGGGTGCGGTCCCGCAGGCCCAGTTTCACCAGGATGCGGCCCACATGGGTCTTCACGGTCTGTTCGGCGACCACCAGCCGCACCGCGATCTCCGCGTCGGACAGGCCCTGCGCGATCAGTCCGAGCACCTCCGTCTCCTCCGTCTCCCGCTCGGTGAGATCGCCGACGCGCTGCCTGAGCGGGAAACGGTGCCTGTCCTCCAGGCGGGCGAACTCGGCGCTCAGCCGCCGGGTGATGCCGGGCGCGAGCAGCGCATCGCCGGGAGCGTGGCCTTCCCGGGCCCGGAACCGGTCAATGGCGCATACGGCGGTGCCCCCGAGGACCAGGCCCGGCTTCCCGAGGTGTGCCCCCGAGGCCCTCCACCCCGGCTCCCCTCACTGGTAGTGATGAACGGTCTGCCAAGGAAAGGAACACCTGTGCGCGTGCGGGAACAACGGGACGACAGGACCAACGGCCAAGGGCGGGTACGGCGCACGGACGCGCCGGGTGCCGTCACCGGACTGCTGGCTCTGCAGCGCACGGCGGGGAACGCGGCCGTGGCCCGCGCACTCGATGAGCAACAGCGCGCCGACCACGGTCACGGCCGCCCGGCGCAGCGCACAGCGACCCCGGAGACCGCTTCCGCCGCCTACGCCGACCGTGCGTTCGTGCAGCGCATGCCGGCGGACAGGCAACCGCCACCGGTACCGCCCAAGCCCGAGAACCTCACGGTCAAAAAGACCGCAGAACCGACACACGACTACACGTGCGCCGGGCCGGTGGGGCAGATGACTTTCTACCGCGCCGACACGCGTCCCCCCGAACTGATCAGAAAGACCAACGGGATGCGCTCATGGGAGCCGGCGTCCCTCAGTACCGAACTGACCACGTTCTTGAGCAGACCACGCGAATACTCCCAGGAACACGTCAGGAGTCCCAACAAGCGTCTGGTGTCCATGGCGCTCAATGAGGAATGCGGCGGCTTCGCCAGCTCGGACCGGCACATCTACACCATCCAGGTTTCCGGCATGTACCAGTTCGATGCTCCGCCGGCGAGAAGCAAGCTCCTGACCAAGCCGACCCTCTTCGCCAACAGCGACTCCCTGGAGACCGCGACCGTAATCATCATGGCGCCCGTGGGCGCGACCGATGAAATGGACTACTTCGGGGACATCCCGGTGTCCCACATCGTCGCCTGCCGCAAGCCCGGCGAGAGCGGCTACGAAGCCATGTGACGCACGTGGGGGAGGGGGAGGGCCGAGGCGCCCTCCCCCTCCTCACCAAGCGAGCTGGGCGATCTCCTCCGCCACCACCGCGCAGGCGTCCGCCGTCGGGTCGATCAGCGGGAAGTGACCGACGTCCTCCAGCAACGTCAGCCCCACCACCTCACCGGCCTTGGCCGCCGCGTCCGCGTACGACTCGGCGACCGCCTGCGGGACATCGGCGTCGGTACGGCCCTGGACGACGGTGGTCGCGATACCGGTGGGCAGCAGCAGCGCGGGATCGGCGTACGGCTGCCGCTCGGTGAACCCCTGCTCACCGCCGAGGAGTTGGCGTGCCGCACCGCCGCAGACGTCCAGCTTGTCGGCGACCGCGAGGTCGGCGATCGGAGCGAGGGCGACCACGCCCCGCAGGGGCACGGGACCGTCGGTGCGCCAGGGGGCGTCGGCGGGGAGCAGGTGGCGGCCGGCGGCCCACAGCGCCAGGTGGCCGCCCGCCGAGTGGCCGGTGACCACCGTGCGGTGCGGGTCGGCGCCGGGCAGGTGCCGACGGGCCAGCCCGGGCAGCGCGTCGAGCGCGGCGGCGACGTCGTCGAAGGTGTCCGGCCACCGCCCCGCGACCGGGCCCCCACCGCCTGCCTCGCCCGCCTCACCCGTCCCGCGCCGGTACTCGACACTGGCCACGGCGAAGCCCCGGCGGGCCAGGAAGCCGGCGAACGGGCTGATGTGCCGCCGGTCGTAGGGCGCCCGCCAGGCACCGCCGTGCAGGACGACGACCAGCGGCACGCTCCCGCCGGCAGGGCCCTGGGCATCCCGCGGGGCGTAGAAGTCCACCACCTGGTCCGGATCGTCGCCGTAGGCCGCTGTGGCGTCGGGCGCGACCGGCGAGTGGGAGAAGAGCGACTCCTCCTCGGCTGCGGACCGGGCGGCTGCGACGTCGTCCGTCATGCTCAACCTCTCAGCGATCAAACGTACTTGACGGTCGAGAGAAGAATTCGGCCGTTGGCCGGGACCGTATCAGCCCGACGACGGGCGGGGACATGGGGATATCACGCACGGTGAACGTATCCGGGGTGGCCGCTCCCCTCCTGTCAGAAAGACGACCGGGCCCGCCGGCGCAGGACTGCGCCGGCACAGGCCAGGACGACGGCAAGACCCGCCAGTACGCGGACGAGCACGTTGATCGACATGGAGAGGTGCCCCACCGTGGTGCCGTCGGAGGAGACGCAAGCGCTGCGAAGAGGCCGGTGCTCCTGCCCGATGCCTGCCGACTCGGCACCGGAGGCGGCCCGGTTCGCGCACAACTCGGGAAACGACCCTCCCATGGTGACGGAGAACCAGCCGTAGCAGTACACGGCCACTGCCGAAGAACCGGAGGTCAGAACGAGAACCGCGCAGAGTCCGGGCAGAGGCAGGGGCGGGTTGTTCAGCATCAGGACGACGGTCACGATGCCCGCCGCCGCGGTAGCCAGACCGATGAGCATCAGCATGCCCGTCAAAGGCACCGACACGGTGTCACCTTCTCTTCGTTCCCCTCCACGGCCGGGGCCTCTCGTTCGGAGCAGGCCGGGCTCGCGGGCCCCGGCACCGGACCCCGCTTCCTGCTCCGGCCTGCTCCGGCCTGCTCCGGCCTGCTCCAAACGAAAGAGCCTAGGGTCCGGGCTCCGCCAGCACCTCCGCCAGCACTTCCGCCAGGCTCCTGGCCGCCCGCTCCGCGTCCGCGAAGCCGACGTACAGCGGGGTGAAGCCGAAGCGGAGCACGTCCGGGTGACGGAAGTCGCCCACCACCCCGCGCTCGATCAGCCGCCGCATGACGTCCCCGGCGTCCTGGCAGCGCAGGGCGATCTGACTGCCCCGCTCCCCGTGCGCCCTCGGGGTGAGGCACTCGACCCGGCCCTCGGGGACGTACGCCTCGACGCACTCCAGGAAGAAGTCCGTCAGGGCGAGGGATTTGGCCCGTACCGCCTCGATCGTGACGCCGCCGTCCCAGACGTCCAGCGCCGCCTCCAGGGCGAGCATGGACAGGATGTCCGGGGTGCCGACCCGCCCGCGCAGCGCACCCGGCGCCGGTGCGTACTCCGGGCGCATGCCGAAGGGCTCCGCGTGGGAGTTCCAGCCGGGCAGCGGGGAGTCGAAGCGGTCCTGCAACTCCGCACGCACGTACAGGTACGCCGGTGCGCCGGGGCCGCCGTTCAGGTACTTGTAGGTGCAGCCGACCGCCAGGTCCACGCCGTGCTCGTCCAGTCCGACCGGCAGCGCGCCCGCGCTGTGGCACAGGTCCCAGACCACGTACGCCCCCGCCGCGTGCACGGCGGCCGTGAGCGCGGGCAGGTCGTTCAGCCGGCCGGTGCGGTAGTCGACGTGGTTGAGCAGCACGGCGGCCGTACGGTCGCCGAGCGCGTCCGGGACCTCGGACGGCGGCACCGGACGCAGGGTGCAGCCGGTCATCCGGGCCGCCGACTCGGCGATGTAGCCGTCCGTGGGGAACGTGGTCGCGTCGACCACGATCTCGTCGCGGACGGGTCCGGCGGGTCCGGCGGCACCGTCCGTCAGCCGGGCCAGGCGCACCGCGCCCACCACCGCCTTGAAGACGTTGACGCTGGTGGAGTCGCCGACGACGATCTGCCCGGCCGCCGCGCCCACCAGCGGGGCGATCCGGTCGCCGATCCGCTCGGGCGCTGTCCACCAGCCGCTCTCCGTCCAGGACCGGATGCGCAGCTCGCCCCACTGCCTGCGGACGACGTCCTCGACCCGGCCGGGGACGGCGACGGGCAGCGCGCCCAGCGAGTTGCCGTCGAGGTAGACCGCCTCACCGCCGCCCTCGTCCAGCACGAACTCGGCGCGTTTGGCGGCCAGCCCGTCGGCCGCGTCCAGTTCCTTCGCCCTGAGCCTCGGTTCAGACATAGGAGCGCGCCGTCCACAGCTCGGGGAACACGTTGTTGCGTGCCCGCTTCTCCAGCCAGGCCACCCCGGCGGAACCGCCCGTGCCGGCCTTGGCACCCATCGCGCGGCGGGTGGCGACCAGGTGGTCGTTGCGCCAGCGCCACACCAGCTCGGCGACGTCGGTGAGCGCCTCGCCCAGCCGGGCGACCTCGTCCCGCTCGTCACCCGCGTAGACCGCCGTCCAGACCTCCTCCACCCGCGGCGACGGCTCGTACCGCCGGGACACGTCGCGGCGCAGCACCTCGTCGGGGACGGCGTGCCCGCGCCGCGCGAGGAGGCGCAGCACCTCGTCGTACAGGCTCGGCTCGTGCAGCGCCTTCTCCAGCTCGGCGTGCACCCGCGGCGCGCCCCGGTGCGGGACGAGCATGGACGCGGACTTGTCACCCAGCAGGAACTCCATGCGCCGGTACATCGCCGACTGGAAGCCGGAGCCCTCGCCGAGCGCGCCGCGATAGGCGTTGAACTGCGCCGGGGTGAGCTGCCCGAGCGGCTTCCAGGAGGCGTTCAGCGCCTCCAGTTCCCGCACGGACCGCTTCAGCGCGTCGACCGCGGTGGGGATGTCGTCGCCCCGCAGCGCGTTCGCCGCCGTCTCCCACTCGTGCACGATCACGGTGAACCACAGCTCCATCACCTGGGTGGTGACCAGGAAGACCATCTCTCCGGGATCGTCGGAGAGGGTGTGCTGGAGGTGGGTGAGGACGTCGGCCCTGACGTAGTCCTCGTAGGGGGTCGTGCCCTCGAAGTCGAGATGCGGGGTCTCCGGCTCAAAAGCCTCGTGGGACATCGCTGTCTCCTGAATTGTGCTCCGGGTAGCGGTCCGCCCCTGCCGTTACCGACACGGGGGCCCCGGTCCCCGCACTGCATCCTCCGCAATGATCCCCCGGCCTCGCAAGGCCCGCCCGATCACAGTTGTTCCGGGACTGCTCCGGGCGGGTGACCGGGATCCGCTCCGGGCCTGCCGGGTGTCCGGTTCCCTGAGAGGATCGAGTCATGAACACCTCCCGGGGCGTGGTGGTCTCCCAGGTCGTGGTGTTCATGGGCATCTCGTGCACCGGCAGGAGCACGTTCGGCGCCTTGCCCGCGGACGCCCTCGGTGTTCCGCACGCCGAAAACGGCTTCCATCCCCAGGCCGGCGTCACCTTCGCGCACCTCAGCGGCGCACGTGCCCTCGTCGGGGAACGGACCGGGCGGCTCGAGGGGTTCTTCATGCCCATGCCCATGCCCATGCCCATGCCCGGCTCCCGGTCCTCCGTACTCCAGCCACTGGAGCCGGACGACACGGGAGTGACGGTGGACGTGCCGGGCACCCGGGAGGGGATCACCGCTTGCGCCGTGGACGCCCTACGGGGCGTGAAGCGGTCCTCCGCCCCTCCTCGGGCCTCGCCCCTCGGCAGTCCCGGCCCGGTCGCACGGACGGAACGATCTCGATCATCTTCAGGGACACGTATGCGAAAAGGGCGCAAGGAAACGGGGAAGCAGGAGCAGCGACTGCGATGGCTGCCCGCCGCGCTACTCGTGAGTGCCTTCGTCCTCGATCTGGTCCTCTTAAACAACGTCAGCACGTTCCCCCTGCTCGCGGCCGCCCCCGTACTGGCCGCGCCGATTCTCTCCCTGCGCGGGACGATCGCCACCGGGGTGGCGGCGAACGCCGTCGGGCTCGCCCTGGTGGACCTGGAAAGAGAGCCGACCCGCGCCGACGTCACCGCGTTCACCAGCCTGGTCGTACTCACCGTCATCGCGGCAGGCCTCAATGTGCTGCTGGCACGCGACCGGCAGCAGCTGAGGACGAGCCGCGAGGTGGCGGCGGCGGTGCAGCGCGCGGTGCTGCCGGACCCACCGCACCGGGTGGGGCGGCTGACCGTGGCCTCCCGGTACGAGGTCGCCCACGAGGAGGCCGCCATCGGCGGTGACCTCTTCTCCATCTACGAGACACCCCACGGCATCCGCATGCTCATCGCCGATGTGCGCGGCAAAGGCCTCGAGGCGGTCCGCACGGTCAACGCCCTGCTCGGGTCGTTCCGTGAGGCCTGCCTCCACCAGCCGGATCTGCCGAGTGTCGTCCGGCAACTGGAGGACCGGATGCGGGCCGGCATCGAGGAGGCGAGTGGTGCGGAGACCGAGTCGTTCGCCACGGCCGTCATCGCGGAAATCCCCTCCGACTACTCCGTGCTCCGCATCACCAACCGGGGCCACGAGGCGCCCCTGCTGGTCCACGACGGCAAGGCGAGCCCGCTGGAACCGGCCACGCCGTCCCTGCCCCTGGGCCTGGGCGCCCTCGGCGGCGACGAGGTCCCGGTCGACCGGTTCGACCTGCCGGTCGGGGCCACCCTGGTGCTCTTCACCGACGGCATCGACGAGGCCCGCGACACGGACGGCGTCTTCTTCGACCCCGTACCGGTGCTGTCGCAGCGCTTCCCGCCCGACCCGGACGCGGTGCTCGACGCGGTGGTCGACGCCGTCTCCCGGCACACCGGAGGCGCCCTGCAGGACGACGCCGCTCTCTTCGCCGTCACCCTGGGCCCGGACGCGGAGACGAATACCGCCGCCCCGCCCTCGGACACCGCTCGGGCCCCCCGCCCCGGGCACGGCACGTAGCCCGCGACGCGGCACCGCGGCCCGGCCGAACGGCCCCCCTGCCAGGTGGCAGACTGGCGTCATGACCACTCAGAAGAACCTGCTCGGCGGCCCGGACCCGACACATCTGCCGGAGAACGAGGAGGCATACCGCCTGCTCGCCGAGGACTCCCTGCCGCCCGCCGAGGTGGTGGCGAAGTTCCCGACGTTCTCGCTGGCCTGGGCCATGCTCGCCGACGACGCCTTCGAGGCGGGGCGAGTAGTCGAGTCGTACGCGTACGCCCGGACGGGTTACCACCGGGGACTCGACTCGCTGCGCCGGTCCGGATGGAAGGGCCACGGCCCGATCCCGTGGAGCCACCGCGCCAACCGCGGCTTCCTGCGCTGCCTCGCCGCCCTCGCCCGCGCCGCCGAGGCGATCGACGAGAAGGAGGAGGCGGAGCGCTGCAAGCAGTTCCTCCAGGACAGCAGCGCCGAGGCGTACGAGGAGCTGAAGCGGGCCTAGGGCCTGCACCAGAGTCTGCCCTGGGGTGGCCTAGGTTCCGGGTTGCCGGGGCTCGGACGGTGGTGTTTCACGTGAAACACCACCGTCCGGCCCCACTGCGGTCTCGGGTTCCAGTGGGGGCACCGCCACGCTGCCGTGCGTATGGCATTCGGGGCGGCGGCAGCCCGGTGCGGGACGCCGTACGGTCGCGAAGGCGATGACCGAGCCGGCCACCAGGACGGCGGCGCACAGCACCATCGCCCGGCCGAACGCCGCGTCGAAGGCGTCCGGCTCCCGGTACGCCTCCGGCCCCATCCCTACGAGCAGCGGCAGCGCGGCCACCGCCACCAGGCCGGCCGCGCGGGCCGCCGCGTTGTTGATACCGCTGGCCAGGCCCGCCCGTGTGGTCTCCACAGCCGCCAGAACGGTGGCGGTCAGCGGCGCCACCAGGGTGACCATGCCCAGGCCCAGCACCAGCAGCGCGGGCAGCGCATCGGTGAGGTACGAGGCACCCGGCCCCACCCTCGTCATCAGCAGCATCCCGGCCGCGCACAGCAGCGGTCCGACGGTGAGCGGGATGCGCGGCCCGATCCGGGCGGCGAGTTCGCCGGAGCGGGCGGAGAGCAGCAGCATCAGCGCGGTCGTGGGCAGCAGCGCCGTACCGGCGGCGAGCGCGGACCAGCCGACGGCGACCTGGAGCTGGAGCGCGGCGAGGAAGAAGAAGCCGCCGAACGCCGCGTACACGCACAGGGTCACCACGTTGATCACCGTGAACTGGCGGGACGCGAAGATGTCCAGCGGCATCATCGGGTGCGGCCGGTGCTTCTCGACGAACACGAAGGCGACGGCGGCCACCAGTCCGGCGACCCCGGTGGCCGCGACCACGAGGGAGCCCTCACCGGCCTCGATCAGCGCGTACGTCACCAGGGCGAGGGCGAGCGCGCCGAGCACCGCGCCGAGCACGTCGAAGCGGCCGGGGGCCTGCTCCCCGCTGTCCGACTCCGGTACGTGACGGACGGCGATCGGGGCGCACAGCACGGCCAGCGGCACGTTGATCAGGAACACCCAGCGCCAGCCCGGCCCGTCCACCAGCCAGCCGCCGAGGAACGGGCCGACCGCCGCGCCGATCCCGCCGAAACCGGACCACAGGCCCACCGCCCGGCCCCGGTCGTCGGGGTGGAAGGACGCCTGGATCAGGGCGAGCGAGCCGGGCGTGAGCAGCGCGCCGCCGATCCCCTGCAGGGCACGGGCGGCGATCAGCGCACCGGCGTTCGGGGCGAGACCGCACAGCAGGGAGGCCGCGGCGAACCACAGCACGCCGACCACGAACACCTTCCGGCGCCCGAACCGGTCGCCCAGCGCCCCGCCCAGCAGGATCAGGCCGGCCAGCGTGACCATGTACGCGTTGACCGTCCACTGCAGGGCGGCGAGGTCCGCGTCGAGGTCGCGGCCGATGCGCGGCAGGGCCACGTTGACAACGGTGGAGTCCAGCATGGCCATGCTCGAACCGAGCACCGTGGTGAGCAGGATCCACTTGCCCTGCGGTGAGGCCAGCCGGACATCGGGCATGCTCGGAGCATACGGAAGCGGGCCGAGCCCGGCACTCCCCGCGCACGCGCCGCAACGGGTGCGGACGGACGTGACGGGCGGGGTGCCGGGCTCGGCTACGCGCTACCGACGTACTGGTCGGCATCTACCGACGCCTGCTGACGTTTACCGACGTTTACCGACGTCTACCGGCATCTGCCGACGTACTGCGGGATTTACTTGATCCTGGTGCCCGTGGAACGCAGGTTCTGGCAGGCCTCGACGATACGGGCGGACATCGACGCCTCGGCCAGCTTGCCCCAGGTGCGCGGGTCGTAGGTCTTCTTGGAGCCGACCTCGCCGTCGACCTTCAGGACGCCGTCGTAGTTCTTGAGCATGTGGTCGGCGACCGGACGCGTGAAGGCGTACTGCGTGTCCGTGTCGATGTTCATCTTCACGACGCCGTTCTCCAGCGCGGTGAGGATCTCCTCCGGCGAGGAGCCCGAGCCGCCGTGGAAGACGAAGTCGAACGGCTGCGAGCCGGCCGGCTTGCCGTACTTGGCGGCGGTGCCCTCGTTCAGCTCCTTGAGCAGCTCCGGGCGCAGGACGACGTTGCCCGGCTTGTACACGCCGTGCACGTTGCCGAACGACGCGGCCAGCAGGTAGCGGCCCTTCTCACCGAGGCCGAGCGCCTCCACGGTGCGGATCGCGTCGTCGACCGTGGTGTAGAGGGAGTCGTTGATCTCGTGCGAGACGCCGTCCTCCTCACCGCCGGTCGGGGTGATCTCGACCTCGAGGATGATCTTCGCGGCGCGGGCGCGCTCCAGAAGCTCCTGGGCGATGCTCAGGTTGTCGGCAAGGGTCTCCGCGGAGCCGTCCCACATGTGGGACTGGAACAGCGGGTTGCGGCCGCCCTTGACGCGCTCCTCCGAGATCGCGAGCAGCGGACGGACGTAGCCGTCGAGCTTGTCCTTCGGGCAGTGGTCCGTGTGCAGGGCGATGTTGACGTCGTACTTCTCGGCGACGATGTGCGCGAACTCGGCCAGGGCGACCGAACCGGTCACCATCTCCTTCTTGTGCTGACCGCCCAGGAACTCGGCGCCGCCCGTGGAGATCTGCACGATGCCGTCGCTCTCCGCCTCGGCGAAGCCGCGCAGTGCCGCGTGCAGGGTCTGGGACGAGGTGACGTTGATGGCCGGGTAGGCGAACTTTCCTGCCTTCGCCCGGTCCAGCATCTCGTTGTAGACCTCGGGAGTTGCGATGGGCATCTGTCCGCTCCTTATGCATGCGCGTGCGGGTTGGCGTACTGCGTACTGTCGGCCCTGACCTGGAACCTTGGATGCGACGTCGTTGTCGGGGCCATCCTCCCAGACTTGCCCCGCACGGCGACGGCGCTGGTCGAGTCGTTATGCGGGGGATGCCGAGGGGGCCGGAACACGGGGCCCGGGGGCCGGGGGCCGGGACACCGGCCGATGGGGTGGGTACCGGCCGACCGGTGTGGTGGGTACCGGCCTGTGCGGTGCGGCCGGCCGGCCGGTCAGTCAGTCAGTCCAGGCCGAGCTCGTCCTTGCCGAAGGCGAACAGGTAAGGCACCCCGGCGCCCTCCTGGATCTTCTCGGCTGCGCCGGTCGCCCGGTCCACGATGGTCGCCACGGCCACGACCTCGCCGCCGGCCTCACGCACGGCCTCGACGGCGGTGAGCGGGGAGCCGCCGGTGGTGGAGGTGTCCTCGACGACCAGGACCCGGCGCCCCCTGATGTCCGGGCCCTCCACCCGCCGCTGCATACCGTGCGCCTTGGCCGCCTTGCGGACCACGAACGCGTCCAGCCGCCGGCCGCGCGCCGCGGCGGCGTGCAGCATGGCGCCGGCCACCGGGTCCGCGCCCATGGTGAGGCCGCCGACCGCGTCGAAGTCCAGCTCGGCGGTGAGGTCCAGCAGCACCTGGCCGACCAGCGGGGCGGCCTCGCCGTCGAGGGTGACGCGGCGCAGATCGACGTAGTAGTCGGCCTCGAGCCCCGAGGAGAGGGTCACCTTGCCGTGCACCACGGCCTTGTCCTTGATCTGCTGCAGCAGCGCGCCACGTACGTCACTCATGACAGCCAGGGTAAACGGCTCCGGGGCATACCCCGCAGGTCGTGCCCCACAGCCGTGCATTGCAGGGCATGCCCCGGAGCCTGTCGTCTAGAGCCGCCGCCAGGTCCAGGTGGTCGTGGCTTCCAGCGGCTCCAGCGGGGTGACCAGACGCGGGTGGGTGTTCAGCCCGTTGGGCGGCCCGGTCTGCGGCTCCACGCAGACGGCCTCGCGCTGCTCGTCGTAGACCACCACCCACTCCTCACGGCTGGTCACCTTCAGTTCCAGCCGCCCCGGCCAGGTGAGGGTGACGTCGACCCCGTCAGGCATGCCGAAGCAGTCGTCCCAGGGGCCGGGGCGGGGGTCGACCCGGTTGCCGGTGGGCAGGTGGTCGTCACCGCGCTCCTCCTGCCAGGCGGCGGTGAAGTCGAGGCGTACGTCCTGGGCGTCCGCGCCACCGAGACTGCGGTTGAACCAGGGGTGCCAGCCGATCTGCGCCGGGAAGGACGACTCATACGTCTCCACGGCCATGGTCAGCGTCAGCGCGTCCTCGCCTAGCGTGAACTGCTGCGTCACCCGCCCGGGGTACGGCCAAGGCTCCACGAGGTCGTACGTGAGCACGGCCTCGTCGGCGCTCTTGCGGGCGGTGCGCCAGGCGGCGTCACGGGCGGTGCCGTGGATGGCGTGGGGCGGGGCGTTCAACGGCAACTGCCGGACGGTCGCCCCGTCCCGGAACCGGCCGTCCCTGGTCCGCCCGCACCAGGGGACCATCGGGAAACATCCGAAACGGTCGCCCTGCCGCAGCAGTTCCACTCCCCCGACCCGCAGTCCTGAGACCCGCCCGCCGTTCCCCGGCCGTACGGTCACCTCCGCGTCGCCCGCGGTCAGCGTGATGTCTTCGTCACTCACGGGACGACCCTACTGGGGTGATCAAGAGTGCCCTCGACTGCCGGGCCGGTCCCGCCTGCCGGATACGGCCTCAGCCGCGCCTGCGGAGGGCCCGCACCGCGACGATCGCCGAGGCCACCGCCAGGGCGGCCGCCGGGGCGGCCCAGCGCAGCGGGGTGGAGACGGAGACGGTCTGGGGGGCGGGGACGGGCGCGTAGCGGCCCCGGGGCGGGGCGTGGTCCACCTCTTCGGCACTGCGGCCGATCATGGTGCGGCGCGCGTGCGCGGCCTCGGCGACGGCGTCCTCGTCGGCGCCGTCCTCCCCGTCCTCCTCACCCACCGGCCCGTCCGCTGTCTCGTCCACGTCGTCCACGTCGTCCGGCAGCCCGGGTCCGGGGGGCGGCAGGGAGATCTCCGCGTCAAGGGCGGAGGGGCCCGAGGGAACCGAAGGCGACTCCGGGGCCGAGGACTCCTCCGAGGACGACGTCCCCTCGTCGGGCGTCTCCTCGTCGGGCGTCTCCTTCTCGGGCGTCTCCTTCTCGGGGTCCTCCCCCGCCGTGGTAACCGCAGTCGTCCCCAGGTTCGCCGCGAAGCGGTTCAGCAGGCGGGCCACCGCCGAGGCCACCACGTCCGGCGGCAGTCCCGTGACCCGGCCGTCGGCCGTCGCCGTGCCGTCGACGGCGAGCGTGGCACCGCCCTCCGTCTCCCGCAGGCTCAGCCGCAGCGCCAGTTTCACGGCGCCGGTGCCGCGGGTCTCGACGGCATCGCCCTCGACGGCGTAGGAACCGTCGTCCCGTCGGGTCACCCGAACGGCGCCCCGGTAGGTGATGGAGTGGCTGCCGATGCGGACCTTCAGCCGGCCGGCGACCGGATCGGCTCCGGCGTCGTGCTGGAGCCCCGGCACCGCGTGGGCGACCCGTGCGGGATCGTCCAGCGCCTCCCTGAGCCGCTCCACCGGAACCGGAACGAACACCTCGTGCTCCATGACTGCGGAGCCTACCCACGGGAACGCCGGACTGTATCCCCGTCGGCACGAAAGGCGCAGCGGGCACGACTCGGACACGTGTCCGAGGGGGCGCGGGTCAGCGGTCGTGGCTCAGCGGTCGTGGCTCACCGCGCGTACCGGGGGTGGATCAGCGTCGACGGCGGGAGGTCGGGGACGCGGGTGCGCTCGGCGGCCCGCGCTCCGGCGGCGAGGGAGGTGTCGGTGAGGGTGCGGGGGCGGGGGCCGGACGGGTCCAGGCGCAGCTCGGGGCCCGTGCGTGCGGCGAGGACGAAGCCCCGGTCGCGCAGGGTGCGGGTGGTGTCCGCCGGGGTGCGGGCGGGGCCGGTGACGAGACCGGCCGGCCGGCCGCCCGTGCCGTACGGGACGGTGCGGAAGCCGGCCGAGCGGAGCGTCGACTCCACCGTCCAGTACGTCTCGGGCCGGGACGTCACCTGCCCCGCGTGCACCACGAGCCGCCCGCCGGGGGCGAGCACGCTCCGGGTCAGACCGTAGAACTCCTGCGAGTACAGCTTGGTGCTCGCGGTGATCTCCGGGTGCGGCAGGTCGGACACCACCACGTCGTACGCGGCCGGGGGCGCCCCGCGCAGCCAGTCGAAGGCGTCCTCGGTGGTGACGCGTACGCGCGGGTCGTCGAGGGCGTGGCCGTTCAGCGCGGACAGGGCGGGGTCGTGGCGGGCCAGCCGCACCACGCCCGCGTCGAGTTCGACGACGTCGACCCGTCGCACGCCGGGGTGGCGCAGCACTTCGCGGGCGGTCAGTCCGTCGCCGCCGCCGAGGACGAGCACGCGCTCGTGCGGGCCGGTCATCGCGGGGTGCACCAGAGCCTCGTGGTAACGAAGTTCGTCCCGGCTGCTGACCCGGAGCCGGCCGTCGAGGAACAGGCCGAGGGAACGGCCGTCCCGGTCGCCGGTGAGCACCACTTCCTGTACGTCGGTCCGCAGGGCCACCCGGACGTCCGAGCCGTACATGGCGTGGCGGGCGGCCTGTTCGAAGTCGTCGACGAGGACGGTGGCCGAGGCGAGGACGGTCAGCACGCAGAGGTTGGCCACGATCAGCAGCCGGCGGGCACGGCGGGTGAGATCCTGCCGGAACAGGCCGAGCACCAGCGCGCCGCCGACCACCGTGTTGACCGCGCCGGTGATCAGTGTCCCCGTCAACTGGCCGAGGAACGGCAGGAGAAGGAACGGGAAGGCGAGCCCTCCGACGAGGGCGCCGACGTAGTCCGCGGCGAACAGGTCGGCCACCGCGCCGCCCGCGTCCTGGCGGCGGATCCGCTGGATCAGCTCCATCAGGAGCGGCACCTCGGCCCCGATCAGCAGGCCGACGGCGAGCGAGAAGACGACCAGCAGGACGGGTGGCCCGTACGCCCACGGGCCACCCCAGTCGCCGGTCCAGGCGAAGACGGCGTACAGGGCCATCGCGCTGCATCCGCCGACGAGGGCGAGGGCGGCCTCGACGGCGCCGAAAGCGGCCGCCGCGTGCCGCCGCAGCCGCTTGGCGGCCAGCGAGCCGATGCCCATGGCGAAGACCATGACGGACAGCACGACCGACGCCTGGGTGACCGAGTCGCCCATCAGGTACGCCGCGAGGGCGACCAGTTCGAGTTCGTACACCAGCCCGCAGGCCGCGCAGACGAACACACCCGCGAGCACCAGGAACCGCCCGGTGCCCTGCCGCACGGGCAGCCGCAGCGAACTGCCCGAGTCGTCGCCTCCGCCTCCACCGCTGCCACTACCGCTGTCGCTGTCGCGCCGCCTGTCCCGGGGCTGTGCGGAGCCGGGCGGAGCGGGGGCCTGCGCTTCGATCACTCTGCGACGTTACGTCACACCTCCACTGCGGATCGTCACCCACACGTGTGATGTTTGTTTACCGCTGACCGATGCTGGTACGACCGGGAAACCCCGCGCGGGCCGCCGACGGAACACCACTCGCGCGGAGCTCGCACGGAGCTCACACGGCTGCCTTCACCCGCACGCCCACCCGTGTCCGGGTTGCCACCACCTGGCCGTCCTGCGGATAGGCGTGCCAGGTCCGCCAGTGGACCTGGCTCCCCTGACGCTGGGCGAGCATCGCGGTGAACGCGTGCGGACTCCCGGGGAACACGCCGGCGAGGCCGTGCGGATGGTCGGCGACCAGGGCGAGCAGTTCCTGCGCGCGGCCCGCGAAGGAACCCGGGGAGAGCATCTCCACGCGGGCGGCGAACTCGTACTCCCAGTCGCCCACCCGGGTGGCGACACCCAGCGGAAGAGGTGTTCTGGAGCCCCGGATGCACGCCACGGTCTCCGAACAGACGCCCTGTTCCTCCTCCAGCAGCACTTGGTGGGACGCGCCGAGGAGCCTCAACTGGACTTTGGCCCCCGTCAGTTCGAGGTCGAGCGTGGCCAGCGCGGGCAGCGGCTCGCACCCCAGGGCCCAGGCGAGATCGGCCGCACGCGTGTCGGTGTAGGAGGTGGTCAGGGTCGTGAGCATGGAACGGCTCCGCAAACGCACAGGGAGAAGGGTCGGGGAGAGGGAGATGCGGGCGCCGTCACGCCCCGGTCGTACCGGGGTTCGGCCCGCCAGCCCGTCGACCGGTCGGACGAGGTCCGCAGGAGGTCCGAGGGCTGTGCTGGTAATGAGAGGAAACCACGAACTAAGGCCCCAGCACAGCGTTTTTACCCAACTTCGTGCGGTTTCCATCCCCTCGGGGGCCCCTCAGATCACCTGTTCACGGTGGCGCACACCTGGCGTATGACGGGCGCACATCCGGCACGTGCCTGACACACGACTGGCACACGACTGGCGCGCACCTGGCGATGACGACGTCCGGGTGACGAATGCGGCCAGTGGGGCCCGCCCCAGGCGCGGACCCCACTGTTCCCTCGGCGGTCTCCGCCGTCGGCTGCCTCCGCCGTCGGCGGCCAACCCGTTCAGCCGCCGGCCGCCTCTCCCCTCAGCGGGCTCCCTGTCAGCTGCCTCCGCCGCATCCGCCGCCGCCCCCGCACGACGACCCGCCTCCGCAGGACGAACCACCGGAGCCTCCCCCGCCCCCGTCGCCCCCGTGCGACGAGCCGCAGGACGCGGCGACGGCCCCGCCGCCCGCCCACCAGCTGCCGTCCCCGCCGCCACTGCCGTCCCCGCCGCCGCCGCGGCGCGCCCGGCGCCCGGAACGACGTCCCGCGGCCACCAGGAACACGACCACCAACATGAGGACCAGAGCCAGAATGATGCCGATGACCATGACGTCACCGTCCTTTCGTTCCCCCGTGATGCACCCGAAGCGACCCCCGTGGGCGCCTCGCTCACGCGTGTGGACGGGAGATGCCCGATGCCCCCACGGCCCAAAGCAGAGTTGAGCAACTTCTGAGGATCCATCTGGAGGAACGGCCCCTGACCTGTACAGAAGCTCAGTCCAGGGGCCGTTCGGGTGTCACTGGGCCCTCTGTGGGCCGTGATCTTCCCGAGAGAGGCGCTGAAACACCGTGTCGATGGCACGACGGGCACGCTCGCGACTGTCGGGCATCAGGTGGGCGTACACCCGCAGTGTCAGCCCCGGATCAGCATGTCCCATGTACTCGCTGACGGCCTTGATGTTCTCGCCCGCGTCCAGCAGTGCGGAAGCGTAGAAGTGCCGCAGGGCATGCATCCCGTGTTCGCGTGCCGACTCGTACCGGCCGTTCTCCCCCGCTGCAGGGAGGAGACCTGTGGCAGCAAGAGCCGGCTTCCACTCCTTGGCGTTGAAGTTGCTGCGCCACACGATGCCCCCTCGCTCAGCTGTGAAGACCAGCCGGGCGGACACCTTCGGCCCCTCCGGCACGCGCCACGGCAATGTGATCTCCACGGGCTTGCAGCCGTCCATATGCGCCCGGAGAGCTCCCACAACGGAGTCGGGCAACGGTACGTCCCGCTTCTTGCCTCCCTTGGGGAGGTCGAACACCGGATGTCCCTCCACGTGCTTGACCTGTCGAACCACGTGGAGGGTGCGGCCGTCGCCGCTGAGGGCATCTTCAGCCAGCCCGAACACCTCACCCTGCCGCAGACCGCACCCGGCACCGACATCGACCATCGCCTGATAGCGCTCCAAGAGTGCCGCTCGAACGGCAAGCACCTGGGCGGCTCCGGCTCCGCTGCGGGCGACGCTCCTGCCTCCGGCCCGCTCCGCCCGCGCTGCGCCGACGCGCGCCCACTGGTGGATAGGGCCGGTGGCCATGAGTCGATCACCGCATAGAGCGGCCCACGGCCAAGACGATGGTTGCGGACGCTGCCCCTTCCGGAACAACGAAGAGACCACCCATCCGGCCGGGGTGGTCTCTTCGTTCCAGGGCCTGTCCGACGGGTCGCGTCACCGACCCCGCACCCGACAGCACTGTCACCCGAATGGCCCAACATGACGTGCCACCCACATGGGTGAACATCAAGCTGATTAGTGCCCCACCCGAGGCAATCCGTGAAAGGCGAACCAAATGCGCATTCGACGAATCCTCGCCGCAGTCATCGCCACGGCAGCCCTCGCCGGACTCGGCCTCACAGGCGCCGCCACCGCCACCGCCGGCAGCGCCACCTCGCCCGGCAGCGCCACCCCGGGTGAGTGCACGGACGGCGGCGGAACGATCGATCGGTCGACGCCCGTGCTCCCGACCTGCAGGGGCGGTATGTACGACGGGCAGACGGTCGACTAAACCCCACTAGGGCCTGTTGCGAAAGTGGATCGGCACCCCGCAGCCACGCGCTGCGGGGCGCTCCCTCGCGAGCGTAGCCGGGAGAGTCGCAGGGACTGTGCCGACCCGTCGGGCACGCCAGGTCCGAGTCGGCCCGGAAGCACGCGGCGGGCGGGAGCTCCCGAACGCCGTCGCGCGCGAGCGCAGCGAGCTGCCAAGGTTTGCGCGGCCGTAGGCCGCACCTCTGTTACTGAGGCAAGAAGCCGGGGGTTCCTTGCCCAAGCTCGCGGAGGCGAGCGAGGTAGTCCGCCTCCGGCGGGGGACCGGCCGGCACCGGGATGGAGGGGGCACCGTTCCCGACCGCGGGCCCGTAGTGGCGTGCGCGGGGAGCTCCCATCCCGACCGCCGTCGACCCAGGCAAAGCCGAGCAGACGCGGCCCCTGGCGTCCAGGTCGTTCGTACAGTGGCGCGCTCCACCTGGACGCCAGGGACCACGCCCGCTCCACGGTGTGTGGGTCGACGGCGGACGGGATGGGAGCTGAGGTGAGTGGTGGGTAACAGATGGTGGTGAAAGTGCGGCTCAAAGGACGGGCACACGAACCAGCCATCAAAGACTCCGTCGAGCTAAGACCACCGCTTGATGATCTTTGCTGGACGTTCCGGGGCCGCCCACACCTGGATACGGATCTCCTCAGTGGTCTCGGGGCTCTCGTCAGAGTCGACGTCGGCCTGAGTTGCCCGAGCCAAGTTGCTCCGGGACACGCGGACGCGGTTCCAGCCTGGCGGGACCTCAAACGTAGCCGCCTCGGGGGCGTAGTCCGTGCAGCCCAGAACCATCAGGCGGCCCAACGACACATCGAGGCTGGCCTCAACGACGTGATCGAATTCCGAGCTGTCATCACTCGGCTCCTGAGGCAGGACGACAACAGTGACGGATACGTTGACGTTGACCACCGTGCCGATACCCAGCGCATCCGATGCAACCGCGAGGTGATCGGCAACGGCCTGGTCCGTCCACGCGCCGCTTAGATCACCGTCCGAATCCGCATCGGATACGTGCACCTGGAAGTAGTCGGCGAAGAGGGTGAGCTCTGTCGTTGTCGTCATGGCGGCACACTGGCATGCAGCACTGACAGCCGGAGATGCGGTAGCCGTCCACGGGCTGTACTCCACCGACCACGCCGTAGCATGACGCCATGGATGAACCCCGGATCAAGGTGTATGGCTCGGCTGGCGAAATAACCATCGCGGCCAACGTCACCGGGCTACGAGATCTTGCCGAGCGACTCCTTGGCCTGGCAGACCCCGAGCTTCGAAACGGGTACCACGAGCACCTTGAAGGCGGCATCAATCTCGAAGACGGATCGATCAGCCTGATCCTGGCTCGGGATGACAAGTTGTAGATCTGCTCGCTCTCTTGAAGGAGCCGGGGGCGTCTTGTCAAGAGGGTCCCGGATGCATGACATCAGTGCCTGACACCAACAGGGGCGGACCGCAGCGGTCGACGTCGAACCTCAGCGGACAGCCAGCCGAGCAACAAGGCGGGTTGGCCGACATCGACGACTCCCCGTGATCGACCTGATAAGGATGAGGCCACCTGGTCAAATCCTGTGCCTAACCGGGGGTGCCGTCCTCGACCCATGGACGGCACCCCGATGGGCCCCTGTCCGGGAGGAACTCATGGCAGAAACGATCCACTACACGAGTTTCCCTGGCTTCGACGGCACCAGCCTGGAGGACAGCTTCGTCCTGGAGATCCAGGCAACACCAGGCCGATTGAACATCACGCTGGACCTCATGATCGGGTGGGCCCATCCGTCATACCGGGACCCACTCGAAGGTGAGGTTGCCTGCTTCCGTAAGGCCGTGATCGAGTTTCCCACGGTTCAGGAACTTACCTGGACCCGCCAGAGCAGCATCAGGCCGGCAGTGGATGCCAGCGGCGAGCAGGACTGGGGCGGGATCGATGCGCTGCGACAGCACGGGGCCGTCTACCAACTCGAAGGCGACTGGGGAGCGATCGAGGTCGTATCTCGGGAGCCAATCGTGCGGATCATCGGCAGTTGATCTGCGGTACAGCAGAGAAGTACAGCAACTGTGGCGACCGCAGGCGACCGGCACGAACCGTTGCCACCCCCGTGATCAGGTCGGGAGACCTCAGCGACCTCCCCGCCCGTAGTTCGCATCGAGGGGCAGCCCGACGACTCGACTCGGCCATTGAGACCCCACCGACCTAGCAGCGCTGGGGGTGCCGAAAGCCGGGTCTGTCCCGAAACGCGATGGGCTAGGATCCCCGCCGGGCGAAGCCGTAGCGCAGAGGTCGTCGCGCGCGGTCTCCAAAATCGCGAGGACGCCGGTTCGAATCCGGCCGGCTTCGCCCGCCCCAGGTGGATGCCCCAGGAAACGCTAAGGTTCCGTCAACTCCCATGTGCGGAGTAGCTGACAGGCGTGCCACAGTCGTGCCAGAAGGGACGGGGACTCACGGGGAATCAGGGTACCTAGGGTACGTGGCGCCGGACTCCGTCCAAGGCGGGAACCCGCAGGTCAGGCCCTTGATCGCCCAGCCTCTCTCCTAAGAAGCGATTCCCAATCCGGGCGGCACGGCTGCGGCTCGAACCTGAGTCCGTGCGGTGCTCGTTCAGATGAACACGTGGTCGTCGGCGC
>NZ_JBIAIV010000010.1:0-202448 GCF_042871645.1 Streptomyces sp. NPDC005774
ACCTCCATCCAACCGGACCGGAACACGCCCGCGCACCTCACCCACCCGCAAAACCACATGTCACAGGGCTACCAAACGACTTTGCCGGAGCCCTGAGCACGGTGAGGGGGCCACGCCGGACGTCATCGCCCGCTACGTGGAGGCGCTCGGCGGCCGGCCCCCGGGTCGGCCGGCGCCGGCTTCGGCTGGATAGGTGCAGAGGAGGCAGGTCCGAGCGTCCGGCAGCGGAAAGGGCTTCATCCGTTCGTGGAGAGGTACCTGATACAGGGTTGCGTCCGCTTCGTTTATTGCGAATAATTCGAATACGACAGTGGAGGGCGTCATGGGAACTGCGACAGGCAAGAAGCTCGAACCAGGTGTGGTTGACGCGAACGATGCGCAGCGGGCTCTGCGGCGGATCAACGGCTACCTTTCACGCGCAGCGCAGAGCGACGAGGACATCCAGGTTCACCTGGAGACGGGCGCTGGCGACGAAGCTCTCGTTCTGCCGCGGCCGGTGGCGGAAATGTTCGCATCGATACTGGCGGCTCTCGCCAATGGACAAGGCGTTCAGATCATGCCGGTCGACGCGGAGCTGACGACCCAGCAGGCCGCCGACATGCTGAACGTGTCCCGTCCGTACTTGATCGGTCTGCTGGAGTCCGGCGAGATCCCCTTCAGGCTTGTGGGGCGTCACCGCCGTATCCGCTTCACCGATCTGCGCCAGTATCTGCGTGAGGACGACGCGAGGCGCAAGGGTGCGGCCGACGAGCTGATGGAGCTGGACCAGGAGCTGGGGCTTCTCTGACATGGCCTTCGTCGTGCTCTATGACGCGTGCGTCTTATATCCCAACACGCTGCGTGACCTGCTGATCCGTGTCAGCCGGAGGGGGTTTGTCCGCGCCAGGTGGACAGACGTGATCCTCGACGAGGTGGACCGGAACATTGCACGGGACTACGACATCGCTCCTGAAACTCTGGCGCGTCGGAGAGCTCTCATGAACGGAGCCGTACGCGACTGCTTGGTCAGGGGCTTTGAGCCCCTTGTCGAGGGGCTCAAGTTGCCGGACATGGACGACAAGCACGTTCTGGCTGCTGCCATCCAGGCGGGAGCCCAAGTGATCGTCACGAACAACCGCAAGGACTTCCCATCCGACTACCTGGCCAATTGGGGGATTGAACGCAAGAACGCCGACGAGTTCATGATGGATCTCATAGGGCTGGACGATCGTGTCGTGTATGCCTGCGTGCAGGAGATCGCCACCTCTCGACGGCGTCCGCCGCAGACATTCGACGACGTACTGGGGCAGCTGGAAAGATCAGGTCTCACCGAGTCCGTGGCCGCTCTACGCCATGGACCGGGAGCCGTGAGCTAGCGAGCGGCTGATGGGAGCGGTGCTCGGTCGGCAGCTCTCCGGTACCCCGGCTGTTGCCCGGCGCCCCCCAAGATTCTCTGCTGGATCCGGCACTCCTCTGTCACACCCGGGTGGGCTCGGCCGGGCAACTGGCGGCTCAGGAACGGCGTTACCCCAGCAAGAAGCCCCCGACCTGTCAGAAAACCGCAGGTGGGGGCTTACTGGCGTCTGCTTACTTCTTCTTGCCCTGGTTCTTGACCGCCTCGATGGCGGCCGCGGCCGCGTTCGGGTCGAGGTAGGTGCCGCCCGGGTTGAGCGGCTTGAAGTCGGCGTCGAGTTCGTAGGACAGGGGGATGCCCGTCGGGATGTTCAGGCCGGAGATGTCGGCGTCGGAGATGCCGTCGAGGTGCTTGACCAGGGCGCGCAGGCTGTTGCCGTGGGCGGCGACCAGGACGGTGCGGCCGGTCAGGAGGTCGGGGACGATGTTGTCGAACCAGTACGGCAGCATGCGGACGACGACGTCCTTCAGGCACTCCGTGCGCGGGCGCAGCTCCGGCGGGAGGGTGGCGTAGCGCGGGTCGTCGAACTGGGAGTACTCGGCGTCGGTGTCCAGCGGGGGCGGCGGGGTGTCGTAGGAGCGGCGCCACAGCATGAACTGCTCCTCGCCGAACTCCGCGAGGGTCTGCGCCTTGTCCTTGCCCTGGAGGGCGCCGTAGTGCCGCTCGTTCAGGCGCCAGCTGCGGCTCACGGGGATCCACAGGCGGTCGGCGGACTCCAGCGCGAGCTGGGCGGTGCGGATGGCGCGCTTCTGGAGCGACGTGTGCAGTACGTCGGGCAGCAGGCCGGCGTCCTTCAGCAGCTCACCGCCGCGGACTGCCTCCTTCTCGCCCTTTTCGGTGAGGTTGACGTCCACCCAGCCGGTGAACAGGTTCTTCGCGTTCCAGTCGCTCTCGCCGTGGCGGAGGAGGATCAGCTTGTACGGTGCGTCGGCCATGGCTCCGAGCGTAATCGAAGCCTCGCGCGGCCCGCGCCCCTGTCCGGTGGGTGAAGGGCGAGCTCGACGGGTTGACGGGATCTGCTAATCGAGTGGTGGGCACCCCGACGGCCTTCGTAATGTGTGCCTGCCGGTTCAGGCGCTTACATTCGGGGGGTCTTCGTGGTGTCCATCGGGCGTACCGGGCGTGCGATGCGGGAGACCGTGTCCGGGCTGCCGCCTGCTTTCTGGTGGCTGTGGACGAGCACCCTCGTCAACCGGCTCGGTGGCTTCGTCGCCACCTTCATGGCGCTCTACCTCACCCTCGACCGCGGCTACTCCGCCACCTACGCCGGTCTCATCGCCGCCCTGCACGGCCTCGGCGGGGTGCTGTCCTCGCTGGGCGCCGGGGTGATGACCGACCGGCTCGGGCGGCGCCCCACGCTGCTGGCCGCGCAGGCGTCCACCGCGGTGTCCGTCGCCCTGCTCGGCTTCGTGCGCGACCCCGTCGCCATCGCCGTCGTCGCCTTCCTCGTGGGGATGGCCTCCAACGCCTCCCGGCCCGCCGTCCAGGCGATGATGGCCGACATCGTCCGGCCCGAGGACCGCATCCGCGCCTTCTCCCTCAACTACTGGGCCATCAACCTCGGGTTCGCCGTCTCCACCACGGCCGCCGGGTTCATCGCCGAGCACAGCTACGCCGCCGGGTTCCTCCTCGAGGCCGTGATGACGATGATCTGCGCGATCGTCGTCTTCGTGAAGCTCCCCGAGTCGAAACCCGTCCAGGCCGCGGGGGAGGCGCACGAGGACTCCGTCGGGCTCGGGACCGTGCTCCGCGACGGGCGGTTCATGGGCGTCGTCGGGCTGTCCTTCCTCGTCGCGCTGATCTTCCAGCAGGGGGCCGTCGGGCTGCCCGTCGCGATGGGTGCGGCCGGGTTCACCCCGGCCGAGTACGGCATGGCCATCGCGGTCAACGGCGTCCTCATCGTCGTCCTGCAGATTCCGGTCACCCGGTTCATCGAGCACCGCGATCCCGGCCGCCTGCTGGTGGCCTCCGCGCTGCTCGCCGGGTACGGCTTCGGCCTCACCGCCTTCGCCGGGTCGGTCGGCGTCTTCGCCCTCACCGTCTGCGTGTGGACGCTCGCCGAGATCATCAACGCGCCCACCCAGACCGGACTCGTCGTCCAGCTGTCACCGGCCCACGGGCGCGGGCGCTACCAGGGCATGTACACCATGTCCTGGGCCGTCGCCGCGCTCGTCGCCCCGCTGATGTCGGGACTCGTCATCGACCGGTACGGGGCGGAGTGGCTGTGGGGCATGTGCGCCGTCGTCGGCACGGTGGCGGGACTCGGGTACGCGCTGCTGATGCGGCGGCTGCCGTCCGAGACCTCCACCCTCGCTGCCCCGGCCCCACCTCCTGCCCCAGCCCTTGCCGCCGGCGCCGCCCCCGTCATCGTCGAGGAGGCGCCGGTGGTCGCCACAGGAGTGGACGCGAGCGTGCAGAAGGCCGTGGTGCCGGGGTGTGGGGGCGAGGGGCGGTCGGAGGTCAGCGCCTCCTGAGGCTCACCGCACCGACAACGGCAGCGGGTGGATCTCGTCGGCCTGGTGGCCGGTGCGTTCATGGATGCGCTGGACCGCCTCGGCGGAGGGCGCCTCCGAGAGGCAGTAGACCGTGCCGGACTCCGGGTCCGCCCACGCGTGCTGGAAGTGGACGCCCTCTTCCTGCTGAATCGCGAGGTCGGCCGCGTGGGCCTGTTCCAGCTGGTCCGCCGTGATGCCGCGCATGTTGTGGTGGATATCCATGTACCGCGCCATGGCCTCGCACCTCCTTCCGGCTTCAGCCGGTCGTACGCACCTTTGTTCGGCCGTGCGAACTGTACGGACCTTCCTCCGGGCGTACGTGTCTGCTTCGGGTCTGGGTACTTTCCATGCTGCGCCTGCGCCGCCCATGAGGCACGCCGAGGGCCCCGGCGGTCGGACGGCGGCGGCAACGAGTGCCGTCGTCCCGACGACCGCCGGGGCCCTCGGCGTGTACAGAGCGGTGAGCGGACGGGCTCAGCCGCACTGGCAGGGGCCGCCCGACTGGCAGCCGCAGCCGCAGCCCGATCCGCAGCCGCACGCGGCGATCAGGGTCAGGCTTCTGATCTCGGCCGGCTGCTCGGTCTCGCGCTCCCGCGCGGGATCGGGCGTCGTGCCGGTGGATCCGGTGGATCCGGGGGAATCGGCCATGGGTCCCTCCTCGAGACTGGTGCCTGTGCCCATTGGATGCCCGCGCCACCGGGCACATCAACGGCGCATCAACGGCGCATTGGGACGCGCGCGTGCCCCCGGCCGATTCCCCGCCTGCTCCGGTCAGGCGTCCGTCCCCGGCGCCGCCTGGATGTCGGGCTGGATGTCCGGCTGGATCTCGTCCGCGTGCTCGCCCGTGACCAGGTAGACCACCCGCTTGGCGACCGAGACCGCGTGGTCGGCGTACCGCTCGTAGTAGCGGCCCAGCAGCGTCACGTCGACGGCCGTCTCGATGCCGTGCTTCCAGCGGTCGTCCATCAGGTGCTGGAAGAGGGCGCGGTGCAGCAGGTCCATCTCGTCGTCGTCCTGCTCCAGCTGGAGTGCCAGGTCGACGTCCTTGGTGATGATCACCTCGGCCGCCTTGGCCATCAGGCGCTGGGCGAGCTGGCCCATCTCCAGGATGGTCGCGTGCAGGTCGCCCGGCACGGCACGCTCCGGAAACCGCAGCCGCGCGAGCTTCGCCACATGCTGCGCCAGGTCGCCGGAGCGCTCCAGGTCGGCCGACATCCGCAGCGACGTGACGACGATCCGCAGATCGGTCGCCACCGGCTGCTGGCGCGCCAGCAGAGCTATGGCCAGGGCCTCCAGGTCGTGCTGGAGCTCGTCGACCTTCTGGTCGCCCTCGATCACGTGCTCGGCCAGCTTCAGATCGGCGTCGAGAATCGCGGTCGTGGCGCGCCCGATCGCCGACCCGACCAGTCGGGTCATCTCCACCAGACCGTCGCCGATCGAATCCAGTTCCTCGTGGTACGCGTCCCGCATCAGGGTTCCTCTCATGCGTTCGAAGGGGTTTCGGGAGCCGGGGCCCCCGTGGGTTCCCGGGGCAGGTACCCCGCCACGCAGCCGACGGCGCGAACCCCGCGCGACCGAGGGTGCGAAACCCACGGTCCCACGTTCCGTTCTCCACGCGTCCGAATCCGGCCCCCTACATGAATCATCCCTGGCTCCGAGGTGAACTCTGGGCGACGAGTGTTCGAGCTTGTCGTCCCATGGCTGTGGCCACCGGCCGGCGCATGCCTAACCTGGACACATGGACGTGAACGCGGCGGTCGCCGCAATGGCAGCGATCGCCGGAGTACTCACCGGCGTCATCGCCATGCTGGCGTTCCGCTTCAGCGAGCGCGAGCAGAGGCGCCCCACGCGTTCCTCGCTGAACACGGACCCGGTGCTTCCGCCGGGCGTGGACACCGTGCTGTCCGTCCTGCGCTCCTCCGCCGTCGTTCTGGACGAGGCGGACGGCGTGGTCAAGGCCAGTTCCGCCGCGTACGCCCTCGGGCTGGTCCGCGGCGGCAAGCTCGCCGTGGAGCCCATGCTGCAGATGGCCCGCGACACCCGGCGCGACGGCGAGATACGCCAGGTGGAACTGGACCTGCCCCGCCGCGGCACCGGACGCGGCGAGGCCCTCGCCGTCTCCGCCCGGGTGGCCCCCCTCGGCTCCCGGCTCGTCCTGCTGCTCGTGGAGGACCTCACCGAGGCCCGCCGCATAGAAGCGGTACGGCGTGACTTCGTCGCCAACGTCAGCCATGAACTGAAGACGCCGGTCGGTGCGCTCTCCCTGCTCTCCGAAGCCGTCATGGACGCCTCCGACGACCCCCAGGCCGTGGAGCGCTTCGCCGGCCGCATGCAGGGCGAGGCCGTCCGCCTCACCAACCTGGTGCAGGAACTCATCGACCTCTCCCGGGTCCAGAACGACGACCCGCTCGAGGACGCCGAACCCGTCCGCGTGGAAGAACTCGTCGCCGAGGCCGTCGGCCGCTGCCGGCACGCGGCGGGCACCAAACAGATCACCATGGCCTCCAACGTGTGGACACCCGAAGGAGCGGAGCCGGGCGACACCGGACACAAGGCGGAATCGACCACCCACGGCGACCTCCGCATCTGGGGCAACCGCGGCCAGCTCGCCGCCGCTCTCGGCAACCTCGTCGAGAACGCCGTCAACTACTCACCCGCCCGCACCCGCGTCGGTATAGCGGCCCGCAGGGTCGCCCGGCCGGGCGGGGACATGATCGAGATCGCCGTGACCGACCAGGGCATCGGCATCTCGGAGAAGGAGAAGGAGCGGGTCTTCGAGCGCTTCTACCGTGTCGACCCGGCCCGCTCCCGTGCCACGGGCGGTACGGGTCTCGGCCTGGCGATCGTGAAGCACGTGGCAGCCTCGCACGGCGGGGAAGTCACCGTGTGGAGCGCCGAAAGCCAGGGCTCCACCTTCACCCTGCGGCTTCCCGAGGCCGCCGCGGCCCCCACCCGCGACCGCGCACCCCGGCCGTCCCACCAGGACGAACCCGAAAGCCTCGATGCCGAGGCCGGACGGACCGCCGTCTCCTCCGACTCCCCCCACTCCCCCGATCCATCCGCGTACGAAACGCTTCCCTCCCCGGAGGTCCTTCCGTGACCCGAGTGCTCGTCGTAGAGGACGAGGAGTCCTTCTCCGACGCCCTGTCGTACATGCTCCGCAAGGAAGGCTTCGAGGTCGCCGTCGCGGCCACCGGGCCCGACGGCCTCGACGAGTTCGAGCGCAACGGCGCCGACCTCGTCCTCCTCGACCTGATGCTGCCCGGCCTGCCGGGCACCGAGGTGTGCCGTCAGTTGCGCGGCCGCTCCAACGTCCCCGTCATCATGGTGACCGCCAAGGACAGTGAGATCGACAAGGTGGTGGGCCTGGAGATAGGGGCCGACGACTACGTCACCAAGCCGTTCTCCTCGCGCGAGCTGGTCGCCCGTATCCGCGCCGTGCTGCGCCGCAGGGGCGAGCCCGAGGAGGTCGCCCCCGCCGCCCTGGAGGCCGGTCCCGTCCGCATGGACGTCGACCGGCACGTGGTCACCGTGAGCGGCACCAAGGTCGACCTGCCCCTCAAGGAGTTCGACCTGCTGGAGATGCTGCTGCGCAACGCCGGGCGCGTGCTGACCCGGATGCAGCTCATCGACCGGGTCTGGGGCGCCGACTACGTGGGCGACACCAAGACCCTCGACGTCCACGTCAAGCGACTGCGCGCCAAGATCGAGCCGGACCCGGGCGCGCCGCGCTACCTGGTGACGGTCCGCGGGCTCGGCTACAAGTTCGAGCCGTAGACGGGCCCCGGGCACCGGGCCACCATCACCCGGTGCCCATCACCCGGTGCCCATCACCCGGTGCCCGGTGCCCGGCATCGACCGGCACCGGCCGGCACCAGCCATTGATACGACGGTGGGCGGGGACCCCTGCGCAGGGGTCCCCGCCCACCGTCGTATCAATGCGGCTACGCGGCTACGTGTGTATGCGTAGCCGCGTACACACGTATGTGTGCTGCGGCTGTCGTTCAGTTGCCGGCCGGCTGGCTGGCCGAGGCGGCATCGGTCGGGGTGCCCTCGGGAGCGCCGGTCGCGTCGGCGGCACCCTCGGTCGCGGACGCTTCCGCCGCCGGCTCGGTCGAGGCCCCCGGCGCGGTCGGGATGCCGCTCGGGCCCCAGCCGGTGAAGAAGCTCTCGGCCGGGTAGACGAACGCGCGCAGGCTCACGTCACCGGTCTCGCTGAAGGTGAAGGTGACCGGCTGGGCGTTGCCGTCCTGGACGGACTCACGGCTGCTGGACAGCACGGCCGAGGCGTTGCCCTCGCCGCCGAGGATGAGCCGGCCGCCGGCCGGGACGGTCAGGCTGCCGCCCTCGGCGGGGGTCAGCTCGGCGGTCTTGCCGGTGCCGGGGAGGGTGACCGACTCCAGCGTCTGGTCGGTGCTGCCCTCGTTGAACAGGGTCGCGGAGACGACGGCCGGGCCCGTGGACTCGAGGTCCGGCTGGGTGACGACGATGGCGTTCTGGACCTTGATGTTGTCGACGGTCGTCGCGGCGTTGTCCGGCTGGACCTGCAGGGTCTGGGCGTTGTTGCCGGCCGCGCACGCGGAGAGCGAGGCGATCGAGAACGCGATGGCGGCGGCGGCGATGGCCCCGCGTCGAAGGCTGCTGCTCACGGCGGCGGCAACTCCTTGACTCGTGCAAGCGGTGGCGACCGGTCAGCCGCCCTGAGTGTCTGTCGTCGCTGTCAGTGGGTCTCTGCCAGCGGTCTCAGGTTATCGAGCCGGTCCCGCGCGTCCGCACCCGACCCTCCCTGGGGCGTCCGCGGTTCACCCCGGATGACACGCACGGGCGCCGTCCGGGGTGAACACCGGGGTGAACCGCGGACGCCCCGGCTCGCGTGCGGTCCCGGAGTGTGCTGCCCGAGCGCGAGCCTGCATATGGGAGGGCGTGATGACGCCGTACGGGGGCGTGATGCCCGCCACCGACTCGCGCAAGTGACTCGCGGGTTACTCCGTCCGGACACTCATCCGGCATTCACATAAGTGCGGCCGGGGGTGTCCTCGCCTCGGCGTGGCGCATATTCCGTGAAGGAATGCGGGGCCGGGCCGGAAAATGCGGCGGGCGGTCCGAAAATGGATCACCGTTGGCGTGTCCCGGGTGGGCTCGTGATCAATTCCGGATTCGGCCGGAACCCGGCAGCACGCACCGAACGGAGTAGCGGAAGTCGAGCACTCGGAGGAAGACATATGGGGATGTATGGGCGTCTCCGGGGGGCTTCAGATGCGTGTAGCGTACGCGTTTCGCTTGCCCCGGAGAGCCCCTCCGACCTGCGAATACCTGCTTCCACTCGGCGATCGAAGCACGTTCCTGATGCTGTTGTCAAGCCCCGAGAATGGCCCTGACCTGCGAAAACGCCATTCAGAACACGCTGTATCCGTGTTACCCTGGATAGCCACGGAAGGGGTACCTGTCACATGACGTTCAAGGTTGGCGACACCGTGGTCTATCCCCATCACGGGGCCGCGCTGATCGAGGCTATCGAAACTCGCCAGATCAAAGGCGTGGACAAGACCTACTTGGTGCTGAAGGTCGCCCAGGGCGACCTGACGGTACGTGTGCCAGCGGACAATGCGGAGTTCGTCGGCGTACGTGATGTGGTCGGCCAGGACGGGCTGGACCGGGTCTTCGAGGTGCTGCGCGCACCGTATGCCGAGGAGCCCACGAACTGGTCCCGTCGGTACAAGGCAAACCTGGAGAAGCTCGCCTCGGGTGACGTCATCAAGGTCGCGGAAGTCGTGCGTGACCTGTGGCGTCGTGAGCGTGAGCGCGGACTCTCCGCCGGTGAGAAGCGCATGCTCGCCAAGGCGCGCCAGATCCTGGTCAGCGAGCTTGCCCTCGCGGAGAAGACCAATGAGGACAAGGCCGAAGCTCTCCTCGACGAGGTCCTCGCCTCCTGAGACGGGAAAAGGCAGCAGGCGGGGCACGCACGGAGCTTCGTCGCCCGGTGCTCGGTGCACACCTGATCCCAGTGCACCTCGAGGACCAGCACATCGAAATGCCGCGGTGCCCGATGACATGTGTGAAGTCGCCGGGCGCTGCGGCATGTTCATATCCGGACACCGTCCGTATGCCGCTCGGCCCGTACGCTTCGCACCCGCCGCGCTTCCCCGCACCCTGTCGGGTCCGGGCGGCCGGCTCGACCAGAGTCACGGAAGGGGCTGGTCAAGGCGGTACGCCCGGCACTTCCCCCGCTCCGGGAGCAAGGGGTACGTCCAGGCCATACCCACTCGGGTCCAGCACACAAACCTGACAGGAACCGATGTCTGACGATCCCTTCCCGCAGCCGCCGGCGCAGCCCGTGCCCGGCCGTACGACCGCCCGCACGGCGGCCGTGATCCCGGCCGCCGGCCGGGGTGTGCGCCTCGGTCCGGGCGCGCCCAAGGCGCTCCGCACCCTGGGCGGCACGCCCATGCTCATCCACGCCGTCCGCGCGATGGCCGATTCCCGAGCCGTCTCCCTGGTCGTCGTCGTGGCCCCGCCCGAGGGCGCGGCGGAGGTCAGGACGCTGCTCGACGCGCACGCGCTGCCCGACCGCACCGAGTTCGTCGTCGTCCCCGGCGGGGAGACCCGTCAGGAGTCCGTGAAGCTCGGTCTCGACGCGCTGCCGCCCGGGTTCGACATCGTTCTGGTGCACGACGCGGCCCGCCCGCTGGTCCCCGTCGACACCGTGGACGCCGTCGTCGAGGCCGTCCGCGACGGCGCCCTCGCCGTGGTCCCGGCGCTGCCGCTCGCCGACACCGTCAAGCAGGTCGAGCCCGCCGCCGTCCCCGGCGAGCCGGAGCCCGTGGTCGCCACCCCCGACCGGTCCCTGCTGCGCGCCGTGCAGACCCCGCAGGGCTTCGACCGGGACACCCTGGTGCGCGCGCACGAGACGGTGACCGACAACGTCACCGACGACGCGAGCATGATCGAGCAGCTGGGTCTGGCCGTCGTCACCGTGCCCGGCCACGAAGAGGCGTTCAAGGTCACCCGTCCCCTCGACCTCGTTCTCGCCGAAGCGGTCCTCGCCCGCAGGAGGCTCAACGATGGCTTCTGAGCCGCAGGCCGCACGCGCGGAGCCCCTCCACGCCGGGCCCATACGCGCGGAGCCCCTCCACGCCGAGCCCGTACGCGCGGAATCCGCACGCCCCGAGCCCGTCCTCCCGCAGGTCGGCATCGGTACCGACATCCATGCCTTCGAGGACGGCCGGGAGCTGTGGTGCGCCGGCCTGAAGTGGGAGGGCCAGGGGCCCGGACTCGCCGGGCACTCCGACGCCGACGTCGTGGCGCACGCCGCGTGCAACGCCCTGTTCTCCGCCGCCGGCCTCGGCGACCTGGGACAGCACTTCGGCACCGGGCGGCCCGAGTGGTCCGGCGCCTCCGGCGTGACCCTGCTGACCGAGGCCGCGCGGATCGTCCGGGCGGCCGGATTCCGGATCGGCAACGTGGCGGTGCAGGTCGTCGGGGACCGGCCCAAGGTCGGCAAGCGCCGGGACGAGGCCCAGAAGATCCTTTCCGAGGCCGCCGGGGCACCCGTGTCGGTCTCCGGCGCCACCACTGACGGGCTCGGCTTCCCGGGCCGCGGCGAAGGGCTCATGGCCGTCGCCACCGCCCTCGTCGTCCGCACGGGCCGGGGCTGACCGCCGGCCGTACGAACCGGGGGCCGGGGGCGACCGAAACACGGGTCGAGGACGGCGCGTAAGGGGCGCGAGGCACCGCCCCGGGCCGACTACCCTGGAGGGGTGACTATTCGCCTGTACGACACCAGCGCCCGGCAGATTCGTGACTTCGTCCCGCTCCAGCCGGGTTGTGTCTCGATCTACCTGTGCGGTGCCACCGTGCAGGCAGCACCCCACATCGGACACATCCGCTCGGGGCTGAACTTCGACATCATGCGCCGCTGGTTCGAGTACCGCGGTCTGCGCACGACGTTCATCCGCAACGTCACGGACATCGACGACAAGATCATCGCGAAGTCCGCGGAGCAGGGCCGCCCCTGGTGGTCCATCGGCTACGAGAACGAGCGCGCCTTCACCGACGGCTACCAGGCCCTCGGCTGCCTCCCCCCGACCTACGAGCCGCGCGCCACCGGCCACATCACCGAGATGGTCGAGATGATGCGCGGCCTCATCGAGCGCGGTCACGCCTACGAGGCCGACGGCAACGTCTACTTCGCCGTCACCTCGTTCCCCGAGTACCTGGGGCTGTCCAACCAGGAGCTCGACAATCTGCTCCAGCCGTCGGGCGAGGGCGAGACCGGCAAGCGCGACCCGCGTGACTTCGCCATGTGGAAGGCAGCCAAGCCCGGCGAGCCGAGTTGGGAGTCGCCGTGGGGCCGCGGGCGCCCCGGCTGGCACCTCGAGTGCTCGGCGATGGCGCACAAATACCTCGGCACCGTCTTCGACGTCCACGGCGGCGGTCTCGACCTGATCTTCCCGCACCACGAGAACGAGATCGCCCAGGCCAAGGCCTACGGCGACGAGTTCGCCCGGTACTGGGTGCACAACGCCTGGGTCACCATGAGCGGCGAGAAGATGTCGAAGTCGCTCGGCAACTCGGTGCTCGTCAGCGAGATGGTCAAGCGGTGGCGGCCCATCGTGCTCCGCTACTACCTCGGCACCCCGCACTACCGCTCGATGATCGAGTACAGCGAGGAGGCCCTGCGTGAGGCGGAGTCCGCGTTCGCGCGGATCGAGGGCTTCATCCAGCGGGTCGGCGAGCTGACCGGCACCGCGGGCGCCGTCGAACCGGCTGCCGAGGTGCCGCCCGCCTTCGCCGAGGCCATGGACGACGACCTCGGCGTACCGCAGGCCCTGGCGGTGATCCACACCACCGTCCGGCAGGGCAACAGCGCGCTGGCCGCCGACGACAAGGAAGCGGCCGTCGCCCGCCTCGCCGAGGTGCGCGCCATGCTCGCCGTCCTCGGCCTGGACCCCCTCGACCCCCACTGGGCCGGCGACACCGACCGCGGCGACGAGCTGAACGGCGTCGTCGACACCCTCGTCCGCATGGTCCTCGACCAGCGCGAGGCCGCCCGCGCCCGCAAGGACTGGCCCACCGCGGATGCCCTCCGCGACCAGCTCGGCCAGTCCGGACTGGTCGTCGAGGACGGTCCGCAGGGTCCACGCTGGAGCCTCGGCCCGCGCTGAAGCGGACGCGCGACCGCAGCACGGCGGAAGCACGGCCGGAGCACGGCCACGGCACGGCCGCAAGATCGAGTGTGCCGTCCGGGCCCCCGGGCGGCACACTGCATAGACGTAGCACCGACACAGACGCAACACCGACACACCGAACACCGACGCGACCGACGCGACAGACGCAGGACCGAGTCGCCGACGCGACGGACGCGACACCGATGTGCGTACGCAGATCCGTACGCACACACGACTTCATGGAGACGGGTACATCATGGCCGCGAACAACCGCCGCATGTCCGGCAAGAAGGGCGCGCAGGTCGGCAGTGGCGGCCAGCGACGCCGGGGCCTGGAAGGCAAGGGGCCCACGCCCCCCGCCGAGATGCGCAAGGGGCACGCCAAGCAGCGCATCGCCCAGGCGAAGACCCGCCGGACCGTCGGACGCGCCCCGCAGCGGCGCGGCGGCGGACGCTCGACCTCCGAACTCGTCGTCGGGCGCAACCCCGTCGTCGAGGCGCTGCGCGAGGGCGTGCCCGCCTCCACCCTGTACGTCCAGCAGTTCATCGACAACGACGAGCGGGTGCGCGAGGCGCTCCAGCTCGCGGCCGAGCGCGGCGGCATCAACCTCATGGAGGCCCCCCGCCCCGAACTCGACCGGATGACCAACGGCCTGAACCACCAGGGCCTGGTCCTCCAGGTCCCGCCCTACGAGTACGCGCACCCCGAGGACCTCGTCGCGGGCGCCCACGACGCGGGCCAGGACCCGCTGATCGTCGCCCTCGACGGCGTCACCGACCCGCGCAACCTCGGCGCCGTCGTCCGCTCCGTCTCCGCCTTCGGCG
Source organism: Streptomyces sp. NPDC005774 (assembly GCF_042871645.1). Classification (NCBI taxonomy): domain Bacteria; kingdom Bacillati; phylum Actinomycetota; class Actinomycetes; order Kitasatosporales; family Streptomycetaceae; genus Streptomyces; species Streptomyces sp. NPDC005774. Next base: position 13,880 of record NZ_JBIAIV010000010.1, read on the forward strand.
GCCACGGCGTCGTCGTCCCCGAGCGGCGTGCCGCCGGGATGACCGCCGGCGCCTGGAAGACGTCCGCCGGTGCCGCCGCCCGTACGCCCGTCGCGCGGGCCACCAACCTGACGCGCACCCTGGAGGCGTACAAGAAGGCGGGGATCGCGATCGTCGGGCTGGCCGCCGACGGAGAGGCCGAGGTCGGCGAACTGCAGGCACTGGCGGGCCCCGTCGTGATCGTCGTCGGCAGCGAGGGCAAGGGGCTCTCCCGACTCGTCGGCGAAACCTGCGACTTCCGGGTGCGGATCCCGATGCCGGGTGGCACCGAATCCCTCAACGCCGGTGTGGCCGCGGGAGTCGTGCTGTACGAGGCGGCACGGCGCCGCGCCTGAACGGTCGTTCGACGCCTTCACTCGTACGGGGTGTTCCGGGTGCTCCGTACGGGTGGGGGACATGCTTGACGCGGTCCGGACACATCCGGCGCGTCAAGACAGTGTCCTAACGTCGGGTCACTCGGTTAGATGAGTGTGGACACCAGAACACCCCGCACTCCTACGGGGGACCCCTCGTCGGGACTCGACGACGCTCCCGCGCTGAGCATGGTGAAGGTGCCGAGTGATCCGGCGCAGGTCATCGTCAATCACGCCAGCTTCCGCGTGCAGCTGGGCGTTTCGAACCGACGCGTCCAATCCCAGCGGATCGCACGGCACTTGATCGCGGCCGAGGACACGGCCCGCATCCCCGTCGTCACCACCGTGGGCGCCCCGGGCCGGACCGCGGCCCGTCGGCGCCCCGTCGTCTGGAGCGGCCGCTCGGCCCCCGACGACACCGGCGCGCACCGACTCCTCCAGACCATGCGGCACGAAGGCGTCCGCCACGCCGACGAACCGCTCACCGACGCCGGCGCCACCCAGGTCGTCCCCGGCGCCGGCGACGGTTACGGCTATGCCGAGGACCCGGCCGCCCAGACCCTCGAAACGCCCGTCGTTGGCCCCCAGCGCACCCACGGCGGCCGGCAGCCCCTGCTGCCCCCCATGCGCACCGTAGGCAGTGCCTACGACGAACCGGCGTACGGCGGCCAGGGCTACGGGGACCAGGACTACGACGAGCAGGGTTACGGCCGGCAGGGATACGGCGAGCAGGATTACGGCGAACAGGGTTACGGCCGGCAGGGATACGGCGAACAGGGTTACGAAAGCGACGAGTTCGGGGACACCGGCGGCCACCGGACCGCCACCGAACCGAACACCGGTGGCCGCCGCGCCAGGCGCCACGGCGACGACCCGGCCCGGCACGCCTACTACCCCGGCCGCCGGATGAACCTCGGGGTCGTCCTGCTCCCGCTGCGGCTCTTCCTCGGCTTCATCTCCATCTACGCCGGCATGGGCAAACTCTGTGACCCGCTCTACTTCGACGGCGGCGAGCGCGGCTCCATGGTGACGTGGCTCAAGACCCTGCACCCCTGGGAAGTCGCCCAGCCGCTCCAGCAGTTCGCCCTCGAACACCCCATCGGCTCCGGACTCCTCGTCGCCTTCCTCCAGGTGATCGTCGGCGTCCTCACCGTCCTCGGCTGCTGGCAGCGCGTCGGCGCCGTCATCGGTGCCCTGCTCTCCGTCGCGCTGCTGGTCACCGTCAGCTGGAAGAGCGTTCCCGCCTACGACGCGCCCGACATCATCTACCTCGCCGCCTGGTCCCCGCTGATCATCGCCGGCGCACCCGTCTACTCCGTCGACGGCCGCCTCGTCGCCCGTGCCTGGCGCCACCTCGGACCCCGTTCCGACCTCTGGGACCTGCGCCGCTACGTGCTGCGTCGCGGTGCCCTCGTCACCGTCGTCGTCTGCGGACTCACCCTGCTCGTCGGCTCGCTGCTCGGCGACGCCGTGCGTGACGCCGACCGCGTGGTCGTCCCCGGCCCCGGCGAGGCCCCGCGCAACGAACTCCCCGGCTCCCCGCTTCCGCAGGAGCCCGGCGAGGACCGGAAGGGGACCCCGTCCGCCTCCACCTCGCCCACCCAGGGCGCCACGTCCGGAGCCGGCAGCGCCGGTCCCTCCGAGGGTGACACCACCCCCGACGCGACCCGCGACACCGGCGGTGGTGTCACCGGCGCGCCCAGCCAGACCCAGGGCACCACCGGCGAAGCCCCGCCCCAGCAGTCGTCCCCGGTGGAACAGGCCCCGAGCACCAGCGCCGGCGCCACCACGGGCGGCGGCACCACCGGCGGCGGCGACAGTGGCGTCCCGAGCGACGGTGCGGGGGACGGGGACGAGGCTCCGGCGCCCGAGCAGCCCGGCCGGCTCGTGGGCGGGCTGCTGGGATAAACGGCCCGGCAGCCCGGCGGTCCGGCAGCCCGGCGGTCCGGCAGCCCGGCGGTCCGGTCGTCAAGCCGCGGTCGCGACGACGAAGGGGTCCCGCACACACTGTGTGCGGGACCCCTTCGTCGTGCTGGGAACGATGTGGCCGGGGGAGGGCGGCGCCGGGGACTCAGCGGTTCTGGGAGGCCAGTTCCTTCGCCGCCTCCGTCAGGTCCTTCGCGGTGTCGATCGCCCGCCAGTAGGAGCCCTGGGGGATCGGGAACCCGGCCAGCCGGTTCTCCCGGGCCAGCCGCGGGAACGTGGTGCGTTCGTGGTCGCCGCGCTCCGGCAGCAGGCCGGCGAACTCGGGGGAGAAGACGTACACCCCCGCGTTGATCTCGAACGGGGACGGCGGTGCCTCTATGAAGTCGGTGATGTGACCGAACCCGTCGGTCTGCACCGCACCCCAGGGAAGGCGCGGGCGGGCCAGGGCGAGGGTCGCGACGGCGTCCCGCTCGGTGTGGAAGTCCGCCATGTCGCGCAGCGAGAAACGGGTCCAGATGTCGCCGTTCGTGGCGTACCAGGGCTGAGCCGGGTGCGGCAGGCGGGCGGCCGCGTACCGCAGACCGCCGCCGCGGCCGAGCGGCTCCGTCTCGACGACGGTGGTGACGGAGAGCGGTAGATCGGTGGCCTCCAGCCACTCCTGCAGCACCTCCGCCAGATGACCGCAGGAGACGACGACATCCGTCACGCCCTCCTCGGCGAGCCAGGAGAGTTGATGGCCGATGATCGGGGTTCCCGTACCGGGAATCTCGACCATCGGCTTGGGCCGGTCGTCGGTGTACGGACGAAGCCGGGAGCCTTGCCCGCCGGCCAGGACGACGGCTTGAACGGGGCGCGACGCGGCGCTCGGATGGGTCATGAGCGCACTGTACGTGGCGCCCTGAGGGCCGGACCGTGGGCCCCGGGGCCACGGATGCCCCGCTGCCCGCGGGACAGGCAGCGGGCCCGACAGAGGATCCGACAGAGGGGCTGCTGAAGCTCCGGCCGTGAGCTCCGACCGTGAGCTCCGGCCGCGAGGTCCGGCCGAGGGGTGGGCGAAGGCTCAGCCGTGGGCGGTGAGCACCCCCGACGCGAAGGAGGTGTCGCAGACCGGACGGGCGTAGGACTGGGCCCTGGTGGGGCCGTACACCCGGACCGCCGCCTTGCCGAGCTCACGCGCGATCGACATGCAGTGCCGCGCCAGCGACGGGCGGTCGTTCACCGCCTGCTGGAGGTGGGTGAGGGCGACGCCCGGGTTCTCCTTGTGCAACTCGACCAGGAGCCTGTCCCGCAGGGCCTCGTGCGGGACTCGCTCGGCGGCACGCGAGGACGCGTCGGACACGGTGGTGTCGGCGGCGGCGAGGACCGGACCCGAAGGCCTCCCCGACCAGTTGACCCCGGCGACCGCGAGGGTTCCGGAGAACACCAGGACGACGGGCAGGACGAAGGCGAGGGTGCGGCCGACCCGGCGGGCGGGGCCCCGGCCACGTCGCATCTGAGGGGTAGTGGAGTGCTTCACGCGTGTGAGAGTAGCGTCCGGTAATGGAATGAAGACATGCAGTCACCGGTTCGGGTGACGCGGCGGGGGCGATTCCTGGATGGTGCGTTGACGCACAATGCTCGAAATGGCTTGTATGTCGGCGTATTTGTCGACAATGAAGACGTAACGGAGAGGGCCCCGCAGCGAACTGCGGGGCCCTCTTCATCAACTCGGGTGAATTACCCGAGCCCTCGCGTTTCGGATGCGACGACGCCCGGCTCAGTCGGACAGGCGCGCGCCGGACGACGTCGAGAACACGTGGCTCTCGCCGGCCCGCGGCACGACGTGCAGCGTGCTGCCCTTCTCCGGCACATTGCGGCCGCCGACGCGGACGACGAGGTCCTTGGACTCCTCGCCGACCTTGGCGGTGCCGTACACGAACGCGTCGGAGCCCAGCTCCTCCACCACGTTGACGGTGACCGCGAGGCCCTGGTCGGAGTCGGCGCCGGCCACGTCGAAGTGCTCGGGACGGACACCGACGGTGACGGTCTTGTCGGTGGCGGCGGCCAGCGCGTCGCGGTCCACCGGCACCACCGAGTTGCCGAACTTCACGCCGCCGTCGGCGATCGGCACCTCGACGAGGTTCATCGCCGGGGAACCGATGAAGCCGGCCACGAAGAGGTTGGCGGGCCTGTCGTACATGTTGCGCGGGGTGTCGACCTGCTGGAGCAGACCGTCCTTGAGGACCGCGACACGGTCGCCCATGGTCAGGGCCTCGACCTGGTCGTGGGTGACGTAGACGGTGGTGATGCCCAGGCGGCGCTGGAGCGAGGCGATCTGCGTACGGGTGGAGACACGGAGCTTTGCGTCCAGGTTGGACAGCGGCTCGTCCATGAGGAACACCTGCGGCTCACGCACGATGGCGCGTCCCATGGCGACACGTTGGCGCTGACCGCCGGAGAGCGCCTTCGGCTTGCGGTCCAGGTAATCCGTCAGGTCGAGGATCTTCGCGGCCTCCTCGACCTTCTGCCGGATCTCCGCCTTGTTGACACCGGCGATCTTGAGCGCGAAGCCCATGTTGTCGGCGACCGACATGTGCGGGTACAGCGCGTAGTTCTGGAACACCATGGCGATGTCCCGGTCCTTCGGCGGCAGGTGCGTGACGTCGCGGTCGCCGATGCGGATGGCGCCGCCGTTGACGTCCTCGAGCCCCGCCAGCATGCGGAGCGAGGTGGACTTGCCGCAACCGGACGGGCCGACCAGCACGAGGAACTCCCCGTCCTCGATGTCGATCTCGAGCGCGTCCACGGCGGGCTTGGTCGAACCGGGGTAGATCCGGGTCGCCTTGTCGAACGTGACAGTGGCCATGGTGAAGGGCCCCCTTCTACCGGCAGGAACGTGCCGGACGATCCGAGTAGGAAGGTGGTGCCACGACGGGATGTTCCGTTGTGGTTCCGTTGGTGCAGTCCACGAGGGTGAACTGGCACAGGACGGTACCCGGCGTTCACCTGGTCTGTCAGTACCCGCGGCCCTGTGAACTTCGCGGAAACTTTCGAAGGCCGGCGTCACCGCCCCTCACCGCCCCTCACCGTCCGGCCGCGTAACGCTCGGCGAGGACCGCCACGGCCCCCGCGACCGCCTGCCGCAGCCCCGGCGGCCCGAGCACCTCCGCCTCGGTGCCCAGCCGGAGCAGATCGCCGGTGGCGATCGCCTCCGACTCGACGGACAGCTCCACCTCGACCCAGCCTTCACCGTCCGGCGGCCCCGCGTCCCGCAGCGCCCGTACGCCCGCCGCCCCGAACTGCATCGGCAGCAGCTTCTGTCCGCGGGGCGAGAGCCGCATCCGGGCGGTGCCCTGCCGCAGCGCCGCCTCCATCCGCCGGGAGGACTCCGCCCAGTACGCGGCGAGTTCGAACCCGGCGGGACGGACGAACAGGTCACCCGTCTCCTCCACCACCTGGAAACGCGCCACCCGATAGGTGCGCACGACGTCCTCGGACAGCGCCACGAGGTACCAGATGCCGCCCTTCAGCACGAGCCCCAGGGGGTGCACCTCCCGGTGCACCTCGCCCCGCCAGCGCCGGTAGTGGGTCCGCAGCACCCGCCGTTCCCATACCGCCCCGGAGATCCGCTCCAGGTGCGGCACCGGGTCCGCGTCGCGGAACCAGGCGGGCGCGTCCAGGTGGAACCGCTCACGCACCCGCCGCGCCTGATCCGCGAGTTCACCCGGCAGAGCGGCCTCCACCTTCAACTGGGCACTCGCCAGCACGGCACCCAGGCCGAGGTCCCTGGCCGGTCCCGGCAGCCCGGCCAGGAACAGTGAACCGGCCTCCGCGTCCGTCAGCCCGGTCAGCCGGGTGCGGTACCCCTCCATCAGGCGGTAGCCGCCCTCCGGCCCGCGCGCGGCGCGGACCGGCACCCCGGACGCGCCGAGTGCCTCGACGTCCCGGTACACGGTGCGCACCGAGACCTCCAGCTCCGCCGCGAGTTCGGGGGCGGTCATCAGGCCGCGGTTCTGCAGCAGCAGGAGCAGGGAGAGAAGCCGGTCGGCACGCACGGAACGCATTCTCCCCCGCCCCGGACGTACCTGACAGGAGATGTCAGGTACGGCCCCCAGGATGGTCGTGCCGGGCCGGCGCGGGACGGTCCTCGCCGGCGGCACGACCGAAGGAGCACTCCCATGCCCACCACCACCCGGACCACCGGCCACTTCACCTTTGCCGACTGGAAGGAGGTCCCCGTGGGCCCGGAGGACACCCACCCCCGGCTCGCGCACGCCACCGTCACCAACGCCTTCGCGGGCGGCATCGAGGCCGAGTCCACGACCTGCGACTACGCCATCTCCTACCTGACCGGCACGACCGGCTCCTTCGCCGGAATGGAACTCGTCCGCGGCCGGGTCGACGGGCGCGAGGGCACCTTCGTCGTCGAGGAGCGCGGACGCTTCGCCCCCGACGGGACCGTGCACTGCTCCTTCGAGGTCGTCGAGGGCTCGGGCACCGGGGAACTGGCCGGGCTGCGCGGCACCGGCGGGTTCACCTACCGGCACGGGGAGACGAAGGTGCCGTACACCTTCGCGTACGAACTGGAGTGAGCGGACCGGGTCCGCCGCCCTCAAGTGCGTGGCTCGGCGAAAGCCGCTCTGTGTACAGTGGACCCGCCCTCGCGCGCTCCGCGCGTGCGCGGCGCCTCCTTAGCTCAGATGGCCAGAGCAACGCACTTGTAATGCGTAGGTCGTCGGTTCGAATCCGACAGGGGGCTCTCAGGTAAAGCAGCAGGTCATAGGCCGTTTAGTCACTGCCCGTTCGGGGAGGCCCCCGGGCGGGCAGTACGCATTCTGTACACATGATCTCGGCTACGCCTTCCCCGTGACTGGCGCACGCAGCTTGGACAGTGCGAGCGCCCGCCCGGCGTCCAGCCGGTCCGCCACCTCGTCCAGCCGGTCCGGGAACAGGTGGCCGTAGACGTTCAACGTCATGGCCGCGTCCTTGTGCCCGAGCATCGTTTGGACGACCTTCACGTCCGCGCCGGCCGCGATGGCGAGCGAGGCGGCCGTGTGCCTCAGCTTGTGCGGGGTGACGCCCAGGCCCTCGAGGCCCGCCGCCTTCACCGCGGGGTCGAACACCCTCGAGCGGAAGTTCGCGTACCGCAGCGGCCCGCCCTCGGGCGCGGTGAACAGCAGGTCGTCAGCCTTCCGGCTGACGCCCAGCTGGCCCAGCTCGTCGGCGAACGAGCGGGGGACGGGCACCGATCGCTTCTCGTGGTTCTTCACCGGCCCCAGGGCAAGCACGCCCGAGACGTCGGTGTAGTTCTGCACGATCCGGATGCGTCGCTGGGTGACGGCCAGGCGCCCGACCTTCACCGCGGACGCTTCCGCCCACCGGATGCCGCAGTACCCGAGGGTGAGCAGCAGCAACCGGTACTCGTCGGCCGCGGCCGCCAGCTGCTCCAGCTGCTCGTAGGACAGGTAGACGTGCTCGTCCTCGTCGTCCGGCCGGGGAAGCTCGTGGTCGTGGCACGGGCTGACAGAGACGCGCTTCGAGAACACCGCGTGCTTCATGACCATGGCCAGCACCCGGTACGCCTTGACGATCCGCGCCGGCCCGAGCACCCGCCCGGCTTTTCCAGGCTTCGTCTCCAGCTCGGTCACCCAGGCGTCGACGTCCTCCCACTGCACGGCGGAGACCTGCCAGTCACCCCACTTCGGGATCACGTAGTTGTCGAGCAGATCCCGGTAGTCCCGCTTCGTGGTCCGGCCGATCTTCCGCTTGGACGCGAACCACTCTTCGGCGACGACCTTCACCGCGGCCTTGCCCGACTTCGGGTCGCGGTAGGACCCCTTGTCGAGCCGCGCCGTGATCGCGGCCTTCTCCGCCTCGGCCTGCGGGAGCTTCCCGAACGTCTTCGACTTCGGCCGGCCATCCGGCCCGTACCAGCGCACCCGCCAGCGGCCGGGAGCCTGCCGCTTGGAGCCCTCCCGCTTTGCCGCCTGCCAGGACTCCAGCGACTTCCGGTAGTCGGCGTGGCCGGCGCGGTCCTCGATCCAGACCCTAGCCATCGTCCCCCCTGTCCTTCCATGACCCGTCCGCGTTGTCGCCGGTCAGGTCGAGCAGCCGTTCGTAGTCCTTCCGGGCCTGCTCGGCGTCCCACTGCGCGTAGGTGCTCGCCGGCATGCCGCGCCACCCGTCCGGCAGGGCGTCGGCGCTGAAGTAGCGCCAAGCCTTGTCCGGGTCGTCCGTGTCGGAGGGCAACGGCCGCATGCCGTGCGCCCACTCCCACGCGGCCCGAGCCGCGACCTCGCCAGCACCGGTGATCTCCACCGTGGTCGGAACGGCCTCGCCGGATGCTGTGAAGTCGTGGGTCCTCGCGGTCGGCGGCAGAAGCAGCGCCGCGGGGTGCACACCGAGGGCGACAGTCAGCGCCATCAGGTCGTCGGCGTCGACCCGGCGCGTGCCCATCTCGATTCTGGAGATACCCAGGGGCGGGATGGCGCGTCCGAGTTCGCCGACGCGGTCAGAAAGCTGCTTCTTCGTCAGGCCGGCGGACTCGCGGAGTCGCTGCACGTTGGCGCGCACCTGCTCCCCGGTCGGGCCGAGCGATGTTGTTCGTTCGTCTGCCACGAGAGAAACCGTCGCATCAAAATGATGTGAGCGCAACCCCTTGGATGTCTCGCGTTACGCATGTATCGTCACTCTTGATCGTTCACGCATCATCATGATGCGTCACGCATCTAAGGGGTGAGCTTGCATGGCGGAAGTGAAGCTGTCGCCGCGACAGCTGGCAGAGGAACTGGGGGTGAGCACCCGGACGCTGGCGAACTGGCGGTGGTCCGGGGTCGGCCCCCGCTACACCAAGCTCGGGGACGGGCGCACCGCTCGCGTCCGCTACCGGCGCGCGGACGTCGACGCATGGCTGAAGGCCCGGGAGAGCGGGGCCGCGGCGTGACCACCGAAAAGACGAACGCCCCCGCAGCAACGGGGGCGAACGAGGAAGACCAGCTGAGCGCCGGGTCTTCGCACACCGTAGCGCAGGCCACTGACGCCAGGAAGCGGGACGTCTGCACGCCCCTCGATGGCGCGCTGTGGCTCATCCGGCACGGCTTCCCCGTGTTCCCCTGCGACCACCCCCGCACGCCCCGCTGTACCGGCCTGCACAAGACGTGCGACGGATCCCGCGGCAAGCACCCCACTGTGGCCTTCACCCGAGCGTGGACGCTCGACGAACGGCGCGTGCACGAGACCTTCAGTCGCGGATTTCGGAACCCTGCCGTGGCCGTAGGCGCCTGCTCGGGTCCCGGCGGGATGCGGCTGCTCGTGGTCGACAGCGACCGGCCCGGAGCCATCGAGGACGTAGCAAGCGCCCGCGGCGAGCAGTGGCTGGCCACCATGCGCGTCCTCACCGCCAAGGGGCACCACGATTACCTCTGGGTCCCTGCCACGCTGAAGCTGGGCAACGGGCTCGGCACGCTGCAGGGCGAGTTCGACGGCGACGTCCGGGCGGGGAACGCCTACGTCATCGGGCCCGGGGCGCGCCACGCGTCCGGCGTCCGGTACGTGGTGGACGACCCCGAACAGCCGCCCGTCCTGGCGCCTGCCTGGCTGCTGGACGCGCTCGTGACGCGTCCGCACTTTGAGGCCCGCCGGGCGCAGTGGCGGGACGCATCCCATCCGGCATCCGGGCAAGCGCCCCGCAGCGCCCGCGGCCTGGTCGCGTTCGTTCTCGACTCCCGCCCCGGGCAGCGGAACAACCGGCTGTTCTGGGCCGCCTGCCGGGCCGCCGAGGCCGCCCGGGATGGCCACCAGGACGCCCGGGACGCCCTCTTGGAAGCGGCCGTCCAGGCGGGCCTGGAGGCCCGGGAGGCCGCCGCCACCATCCGATCCGCGTACAACCGCACGGGAGCCACCGCATGACGACCCCACCGCCCAGCAACCCGATGGCCGTGGCGCGCGTCCTGCTGCCGTCCTGGACCGACGAAGCCCAGCGGCCGACGCTGCTGCACTGGCGCGGCCAGTGGATGCAGTGGGAAGGCGCGCACTGGCGGGAGCTGGACGCCGCCGAGGTGCGCGCCGTGGCGTACAAGGAGCTGGAGCACGCCCAGTACGAGGCGGAGACGCCCAAGGGCGGCACCGAGGTGAAGGACTGGGCGCCGAACAAGAAGAAGATCGCTGATCTGATGGAAGCCATGGCCGCGATTCGCATCCTGGCCCCGTCCGTGGACGCTCCGGCGTGGACCGACGGCACGGAGCCGCGCACGCCGATCGTCGCGTGCACCAACGGCCTGTTGGACGTGGCCTCGCAGCAACTGCGGCCGCTCACACCTGAGTTCTTCAACCTCGTGTCCGTCCCGTTCGACTACGACCCCGATGCCAACTGCCCGACGTGGCTGGCGTTCCTGCGCAAGGCGTGGCCGGACGACATCGAGTCCATCAAGGCCGTACAGGAGTGGTTCGGGTACGTCCTGTCCGGCCGCACCGACCAACAGAAGATCCTGCTCGTCGTCGGTCCCACCCGCTCCGGCAAGGGCACCATCGCGCGCATCCTCGGTCTGCTCGTCGGCAAGGGCAACGTTGCCGGGCCGACGCTGGCCGGCCTCTCCACGAACTTCGGTCTGTCCCCGCTGCTGGGCAAGCCGCTCGCGGTCATCTCCGATGCGCGCCTTGCAGGCCGCGACGGGCACCAGATCGTCGAACGGCTGCTGACCATCTCCGGTGAGGACACCATCGACGTGGACCGCAAGTACCGGGAGCCCTGGACGGGGAAGATCCCGGCTCGGCTGATGATCCTGTCCAACGAGCTGCCGAACTTCGGTGACTCCTCCGGGGTCATCGCGCGCCGCTTCATCGTGCTGAACATGACCGTGAGTTGGCTCGGCAAGGAAGACACCGCGCTGACCGGCAAGCTGGCCGCGGAACTTCCCGGCATCCTGAACTGGGCCCTGCATGGCCTGGCCCGGCTGGAGCGCAACGGCCGTATCACGCAGCCGCGTTCGTCGACGGACGCGATCACCACCATGCAGGACACCGCGTCTCCCACGTCCGCGTTCGTCCGCGACCGTTGCGACGTCGGCCAGGACTGCTCAGTTCCGGTCGATGTGCTGTGGGAGATGTGGAAGGACTGGGCCGAGGACCAGGGAATGCGGCCCGGTACGAAGGCGCTGCTCGGCCGTGACCTGCTTGCCGTCGAGCCGCGCATCCGCAGGGCGAAGCCGCGAATCGGCGGCAAGCAGGTGCCCGTATACGAGGGCATCGGAGCCAAAAGGTGCGCCGACAATAGCGATTCGCCCGGCTCACCCGGCTCACCCGGCAACGCCGCAGGTCACGGCGTTGCGCGTGAGCCGGGCACCCCGGCTCACCCCGGCTCACTGTTCGACGATGAGCCGGGCATGAGCCGGGACGACGGAATTGCCCGGCTCAGTGAAAGCGCAGGCCAGGAAGCTGTGAGCCGGGGTGAGCCGGGTGAGCCGGGCAATTCTCCATTGTTGGCGCAGCTTCGGCCCAAGACGCGGTGCGCCCGATGCTCCCGCCCTCAGTGGAACGCCGAAGGCTCGCCCCTCTGTCTCGACTGCCGCCCCGCTGCTTAGGAGTCCCCCATGCCGACCCCCAAGCCCCGTACCTCGTACTGCCCCAGCTGCCGCCGCATCCGCGGTATCCGCACCGTCGGCCACACCACGGTCAGCGGCGAACCCTTCGACCTCGCACGGTGCGCCGACCGCGCCTGCGAACTCATCTGGGCCATCCGGCCCCACACCCGGACCACCTGACGAAAGGCCAGCCATGACCGACCAGCACACCGACATCGCCGAAGGCCTCACCCCCGAGCGGCGCGCACACGTCCTCCAGGGCCGCGCCTCCAACTACACGCCCGACCCCGGGTACGACCGGATCCTCGCCGACATGGCCAAGGACCCCGGTTACGCCGACACCCTCACCCCTCACCTGCGGCTGTGCGTGTCCACCTACGCCAACGACAAGGCCGCGCACGAAGACCTCAACAACTGATCGGAGAATGACCATGGCAACCCCCATCACCGCACTCGAGCAGCGCGTCGCCGACCTCCAGAAGCAGGCCGCCGGCCCCACTACCGAACTCGAGCAGGTGCGCGCCGAACTGGAGACCGCGCGCGAAGCCGAGGCGGCGCGTCAGGCCACGCGCGGCGAGGACTGGGAACGCGGACTCCTCAACGGCTGGGAGGAAATGGATGTCCAGCTGCAAGCCGAAGAGAAGCAGCACCGCGCGGACTTCCTCGCCGCCCTCCAGAACGACCCCGTATGGGCCGCCTGGACCCGCATGCGTGCCACCTGGCACCGCCGGAACGCCATCCGCTCCACCGCCGACGGTGCCCGGTACCGGGGGGCCGTCCGGGAGGGGAGGCCCACCCAGGAGGGGGCCGTCATCCCGCTCCTCAACTACCGGGAGCCCACCATCCTGTGGGACACCATCATCAAGGCCATCGAGGACCAGGGCCAGGACGCTGCCGACGCCGAGACCGCGCGGCTCCAGGCCGAGCGCGACGCATACGTGAAGGGGACCGACTGATGACCACAGACGCACTCGACCCGGGCGAGGACGGAACCTATCCGCACTTCCCCCGAGATGCACAAGGCAGGCCGCTGTGGTCCGACCACGCCATGACCGATGGGCAAGCGGTCGACGGCCAGGCGCCGATGCCGCGAGGACCACGACGCAAGCGCGGACCGAACGGCGACGTCATCACCATCGACCTGACACCGACCGGACCGAACGGCCAGCCCATCGACCCGCCGGACCTCCCGCCGGCCGCATGACCAACCACCGCGGCGTCAAAGCCACCCCGTGACGAACGGGGAGCCATGGCCGGAGAGCGGAGCCACAGCCCTCGGGCCCCTTTCTCCGCAGTGACCCGACCAGCGCCACCAGTAGGCCCGCCGGACACCTCGCATCCGGCGGGCCTCGGTCATGTCGAGCAGCTGCACGACGGACGCCACAGCGCCTCGACACAGCCGCGCCGCCGAAGTCGACGGCCCTCGTCGCCTGCCTGCCCCTGGGGGGTGACTCCCCCCGGGCCCCCACGGCCACCCGCCGGGGAGGGAAAATCCTGCGCCCGCGAATCAGAGGGTTCTGATCACCCGCAGGAACGGCCCAATCGGCCATCGCGCAAGCCACCCTCCCCGGCGGGTGGCCGTGGGGTGGGGAAGGGAGTCACCCCCCGGTAGACGGATCCGGGGCGACGACGAACGTGCCCTTGTTGGGCAGCGTCACGACCAGGCCGCGGTCCCGGAGTTCCTGGACGGCCCGCCGGGCGGTGCCCGGGGCGACGCCGTACTGAGCGCCCATGTCCCGCTCGTTCGGCAGGCGTGCCCCGTGCGGGAGCCGACCGGATCGGATCTCGGCTTCCACTTCGTTGGCGACGCGCACGTAGACGTAGACGAACGGGTCTTCGCTCATGCTCCGGAACGTAGGGCGGCATCCCGCGACGGGCACCCGTAGGTAGCGTCATGTGGCCGTATGGGGTGCCCTGTAGTGGCCTATAGCGGTACGGTCCGACCAGCGGAAAGCCCCCGCAACCGGCCAGGGTTCGGGGGCATGGACGACTGGATGGAGTCGACATGAGCGAGCGTACCCAGGGCCCGCCGGCAGCGACAGGCACCTACCGGGCAGGGCCCGCGGGACTGGCCTACCGGGCGCTGCTGGAGCACACGCAGCAGTGCGAGCAGTGCGTAGACGACGTGCAGGAGTGCGCGACCGGGCGGGCGCTGGTGCGGACCCTGCGGGAGGCCGCGCGCCCTCGATGAGACTCCGGTCCGGCCGCTGAAGCTTCCCCCGGGCGGAGCGGTCGGGCCGGGCATGGGAACGGCCCCCGTCCTCGATGACCGAGGCGGGGGCCGTTGCCGTGCTGGGTCAGTTCTGGTGCGGGCAGTTCTCTACCCACCATCCGCACTGCCCGCAGTACTCATGGACGAGGGCGAGGAATCGACGGATCATGCCTGGTTCACCTCCCCCTCGACGACGTCGTACCGGACCTGTTCGGAGAGGTCGTGAATGATCAACATCCCCTCTCGACGCTCGACACGCACACCGTTGTGACCAGCCTCTTCACCCTCGGAGAGAGGGGCGGACCCCGGTGGGGGAGCGGGGTTAGCTGCATCGGCCACCGGTTTGCGGGCGGCCCGCCACAGGGCGGTCACGGCGACCGCCCACACGGTGAGCACTCCGGCCTCCTCGGAGGCGGCGAACACCGCGGCCAGGGCGCCGCCGCCGAGGACGACCAGGACGCACCCGCCGGCCGCCCTCGACGGCTCCTCGACGGCCCGCTCCTTCGCCGCCATCACAGGACCCCGTACACGGCCTGGCCCAGCCAGTTCACGGCCTGCGCCAGGGGCACCGCCGCGAACCCCGCCACGCCCGCGCTGGTGCCGAGGCAGATGCCGCACCAAGCGCCGGCCTTCAGGTCCCGGCCGTACTTCGACTTCTTCGCCGCGGCGACCATCGCCACGGTGAGGATCAGGACGAGGGCGCCGCCGGTCTGCGTGAGCGGCAGGTAGGCGCTACCGGTGGCGGACTGGCCGGTCTGCCCGCCGACGCCCCAGACGAGGGCGACGTCGCCGAGCCAGTTCGTGATCCACAGGGTGGTGTCGGCGACCCAGCCGACCAGGCCGCCGACGGTGAGGATCGCGAGGACGCCGTATGCCCAGGCGAGGACGAACGGCAGGAGGCTGCCGACGAGCTGGGGCTTCTTCTGCAGGGCCTTGTGGCCCGGGTACCACTGGACGAGGGTGGCGACGAGGATGCACACGCCGATGGTGACGCCGCCGATGGTGACGATCTGCATGGTGGGTTCCTTCAGCGGAAGAGGGCGGCGGCGAGCGCGGCCACGGTGAGGATGAGGGCGCACGTCCCGGTGACCGGGGGCACGGTGCGGACGTCGACCAGGGCGAGCCCTGCCAGGGCCACGAGGGCCGCGAGGGTGAAGGCGACGGCGAGGATCACGTGTCCTCCCGGGCGGTGCGCAGGAGGCGCCGGCCGTAGCCGTCGCTCACGCCGAGGCGGGTTCCGATCTCGGTTCCGGTGAGTTCCGGTTCGGTCTCCAGCCACGTCCGGACGGTGGCGACGCGGGCCTCGAAGGTGGTGTTGCCGCTGTCCTCGGAGGCCAGGTCGTCGGCGCCGGTTCCGGGGACCGGAACCAGGTGCGGAACCGTGGGCGGAACTGGTTCCGGTGCCGGTTCCGGGGCGGGTGCGGTCCGCTCGGACACGATGCCCCAGGCGCGGTAATCGTCCAGTTCGGGGCCGGTTCCGCTGTCGGTTCCGCTGGTTCCGCCCGCGAGTTCCGCCAGGGGCGGCCAGGGGCCGAGGACGGGGCCGACGGGGGCCACGTCGGCGGGTTCGGGGGCCCGTTCGATGGTGATCGGTTCCGCCGGTTCCGCCACCGGTTCCGCCGGGGCGGCACTCGGTTCCGCGACCGGTTCCGCCGGGCCCTCGGAGAGGCGGTGCACCCGCCACAGGACGAGCGGAGCGATCGCCGACACGGCCACCACGAGGGGCGCGTTCACCGGCAGCAGCTTCACCGCCACAAGGTGCGAGGCAGCGTTCACCACGATCAGGGAGCAGACGACCGCGAACACGTCACGGCGGGCCCGCAGAGCGGCGATGGCGTACACGTCCAGGGCCGCCGGGACGCCGGCGGCAACGTAGGTGCCGAAGCCGCACGCGACGGCCAGCTCGTACTCCGCGCTGGCGAGGACCGCGAGGACCGCGGCGAGCGCGGCCCAGAGCAGGGGGTCGCGCTTCACAGGGCACCCCCGCGGGCGTTCAGGCGGGCGTCGTCCAGGTCGACGCTCAGGCAGTCGAGAGCGTCCGCGTAGGCGCGAAGCCGGTCGGCGAACTCGTGGACCTGGTCCGGGCCCATGTCCTCGCTGGCCGACCCCACGCCCATGACGGGCTCTCGGAGGATGCTGCTGAACGGGGCGTGCGTGATCTGGGCGGACAGCATGGTCTCGCTGCCGCCGGGGGCGGGGAAGACGAGTTCCTCCCCCCGGTGCGTGAAGTCGGGCGCGAACGTCCCGCGGGTCTTCTCGTCGGCGTGGTCGGACACGCACCAGTCGGGGCAGGTGACCGTCAGGGTTGCGCCGGGGGCGTCGAGCAGCGGGATCGTGTGGACGCGCGGGGCGCTGACCTGCGGCGCATCAAGGCGCATCAGGTCCGCATCAACGGGTGCGAGCGAGGGAGCGTCCCAGGTCTGGTGGAGGGCGTTCTGGTGCTCACCGGTGTGGCCGGCGGGGAGTATGCAGGGGAGGCGGTGACGGCCGGGCCCGGGGCGCTCCCATCCGGGGCGGCGGGCGCCGCACAGGGGCGTGGTGGGCTGTACGTTGTGCTGCATGGCTCGGGTTCCTTGCTGGTGAAGGGTCCGGCCGTAGGCCCCGTGGTCGGTGGTTGGACACCGCCCGGGGCCGCCCCGTTCTCGTACACATTCCGTACACATGAGAACGGGATCAGCCGGGATTACTTGGGATCAGGCGGGATGCCAAATCCCCAGGTCAACCGGCCTATGAGGGTCCTGCTGCTGGTCACCGCGAGAGCGCTAAAGACCTTGTAATGCGTAGGTCGTCGGTTCGAATCCGACAGGGGGCTCAACGGAACCCCAGGTCACATAGCCCGTGACCTGGGGTTTTCTGTTGCTCAGGGCATGGCGGGTCACACGGTCAGGGTGCCGTGACTTTGTCTGCGTGAGCGATGCGTGAGCGGAGCCGCTCGGGGACCTACTTCTTGGGCTTCTGCCGCTTGGTCTTCTTGGCGGCCTTGGTCTGGGCTTTCGCCCTGCCCTTGGATGTCCCGCCCTTACCCTCGCCAGCCTTCTTGACCTTCTCCTTCTTCGCGGCCTTGAGCGCCGCCTTCTCGGCCTCGGCCTTGCGCTGGAGGGGGACGAGCTTCGCGGTGGCCTCGGCGGCGCTCCTGCCGACGTGGGGCAGGACGCTCTGGTAGATGTCCCGTGTGATCCGGGTGTCGCTGTGGCCGAGGGTGTCCGACACGATCTTGATGTCGATACCGGCGGCGAGCATGAGAGTCGCCGCGCCGTGGCGGAGGTCGTGCAGTCGGATCGGCGGGAGGCCGGAAGCGGCGACGAGGCGCTCGAAGAGGTCGGTGACCTTGCCCGGATGGAGCCAGGAGCCGTCTTCCTGGGTGAAGACGTGGCCGGTCTCGACCCAGGCCGTACCCCATTTCTCGCGGTCTTGGCCCTGCCGTTCGCGGTAGCGCTTCAGGACGTCGACGGTGTCGTCGTCGAGCGCGACCACGCGGTAGCCGCTGTCGGTCTTGGGATCAGACGCCTCGATTTCCCATCCGTCCTGCACGAGTTGGGAGGAGACGGTGAGGGAGTGGGTGTCGAGGTTCGTCTCCGACCAGGGCTGCCCGCACGCCTCGCCACGGCGCAGGCCGCGGAAGGCGATGAGGTGCCACATCGCGTACAGCCGGTCCTCGGCGACGAAGTCGAGGAAGGCGCCGGTCTGCTGAGGTGTCCAGGCCATGACGGGCGACGGCTTCTCGCCCGTCTGCTCCCACTTGGTGACCCGTTCGTCGGTCCACACGAGCGCCTTCGGCTTGCGTACGGGGTCGATCTCGACGTGGGCGGCGGGGTTGAAGGTGATGATCTGCTGCCCGATCGCGTCGTTCAGCGATGCCCGGAGGGTGGCCTTGACGTGCTGGCGCGTGGCGGGTCCGGTGATGCGGCGGAAGGGCGGCATCTCGTCGATGGCGACCTTCATCGCCTTGCGTCGGGCTCGGTTCTCCGCGCCCTTCCACGGCACGGTCGCCATCTCGTCGAGCGCGGCTCGGCGCTGGGCGTTGTCCTCCAGGATCTGGGCGTTGGCGTCGCGGATGTCGGTGAACATCTCGCTGAGGTGGCTGACGCGCAGCCGGTCAAGGCGTCGGTTGCCGATGCGCGGCTTCAGGTGCATGCGGATGTCGGTCTCGTAGCGGTTGAGGCCGGACTTGCGTATGCGCTTGCCGGCCAGCCACCGGTCGAGCCACTCGGCGACGGTCAGGCTGCCGATGAGGTCCTGGCCGGCGTTGAGCCGCCGCCTCGTCTCTTCGACCTCGGGCAGAGGCGACCGTTCGCGGCTGACCTCGGCCAGCATCTCGGCGATGAGGTCGATGCCCTCGGGGTCGTCCGACTCGGCCAGCCCCAGGAGGGCGCGTACGTGGTCGAGGTCGGCCTGGGCCGCCTTGAGGCTGCCGTACGGCCTTGGGCGCCCCTTCCCCTGCCGCCCAGCCGAGGACAACCGCAGCGCCCACGAGCCAGCCGAGCCGCCACCGACGATGACCCGGTAGGAGAGTCAAATTCCCAGAGACCCGCCAGCAGCGTCGGCGAGGGCCTCTTCCCGGAAGCGTGGATCCGCGTCGGAGAGGCGCCTGTATATCAACGGTTGGGCCGGTCACCACGCGTGGTGACCGGCCCAACCGTTGATGCGCCTACTGTCCGTTCTCGGCCTCACTCCCGACGGAACACGCCGCCCCGCCCGCGATGCTTTCCAACGCGGCGTCCCTCAGGCTGCTCGGTCGCAGAAGCCATGCTCACAGGTGGCGGGCGAGTCGGTTCATCGTGAAGGAGGAGTGATTGCCAGACCTGCTCCTGCAAGGCGCGGATGCACGGGCCGCAGGCGAACATCGCCGCCTGGGCACCCGCAACACTCACGGGGCCGATCCATAGAACACGGGTCCATCGCTGGCCGCAGTAGAGCCAGCAGTAGCCGTCAGTCCACGTATTGCCGTCGTCAGTGTCTGCCGCGGCGGGCAGACCGCCGCGGGCGAACTCGGCGATGCCCGGGTATGAACCGCGGCGTCACGGCCAGTTCCATAAACACAGCTCGGTCCCCAAGATCACTCGCTCGGGACAGCTGCCCTGGCCGAAGCCTGCTTGTCGGCGTCGGCGAAGAGGAGCGTGGGCTCGGCCAAAATGTCCCTGCCGGCCTCGCTCTTGTAGATCTCGTCGACGCTGCCGAACCGGGCCTGTGCGTAGTCGAGGTCGAGCAGATCTGCCGCCTGTCGGACGGATGCCTCGTCGGGGCCCTCGATCTCGACGAAGGTGGGGAGGTCCGGCCAGGTGTCGAAGTCGAAGGCGACTTCGCCCAGGCGCCACTCCTCCCGGTAGTTCTCCTGGTAGCGCACCTCGCGCAGGCCGACGTTGCGGAGGATCTCGGCCATGGCGTGCAGGTCGGACACCTCGGTCTCGATCTCGGTGGTGCCGTCGATCGTCGTGGAGTCGGTGACCTGCTTCAGCGTGAGCGTGGAGCGGGTGGCCTCGTCCCTCAGGCGGACCCAGGCACCGCCTTCGAGGGCGTCGTTCTCGAAGATCTTCCGGGTGAGGAGGGTGCGCTCAAACGCCTGGACGGCTCCGAGCGCGATCAGTTTGGCCTGGAGGCCGGCGACGTCGACGGCGAGGAACTTGGCCTCGTACTCGTGCTTCATAGGTCCTTCTTCCCGTAGCTCTAGGAGGGGGTGGACGCACGGGCGGCGAGGAGAAGGCCCATGCGGTGGTTGTGGTCCTGCAGCTGTCCGACGTGAGCCTGCTCGGTGAACTCGTTGGTCCGCAGGGTGAGCAGGACGTCCCAGTCCCCGATGAAGTAACGCCGTAGCTTCTCGGGGGATGTGTAGTGCTCCAGCACGTGGTGGCGTTGCGTGAGGGGCATCATGAACTCCGCGCCGAACAGACCGCCAGGCCGGACCAGGCGCTGCATGCGGTCGACGAACTCGCCCAACGGCCGGTGGTGGTTGGCACTGTAATGCCACGAACAGCTCGTCCAGACAGCGTCGCAGGGGGCGGTGACGGGTTCGGAGGCGAGGAAGTCCTCCTCCACGACCTGGACACGGTCGTGAAGCCCTTCCTGCTTCAGCCGCTCGATCATGCCCATCGCGTGACCGGTTCTGTCACCCGGAAGTTGGACCTCGCCGCCGTGGAGGGCGAGCGGGTCGCGCTCGATGGCGATGACGCGGTAGCCGGCCGCGGCCAGTGGTACGACGAGTCTGCCGTCGCTCGCGCCGATGACCGTCACGGTGGAGTCAGGCTCCGTACGCTCCTTGAGCGCGGCGAGGAACTGGGGGAAGAAGGTGAGGGTGTGCCGCCACATGCTGGGTGTCTGCACGGGGTTGCTCTCCTTGCGGGTGGGTGCTCAGGACGGCTCGGAGTACCTCGTCGGGGGTGAGTCCGGTGGTGTTCACGCGGTGCATCGGGAACGAGGCGTAGGCGTCGGTGATCTTGTCTGCGGTGATCTCGGCGAGGGCGTCCCAACGCGAGACAGGCTTGTCACGCCTGGCGAGTCGGCGCTGACGCTCACTCTCCGCGCAGGCGAGGTAGTAGGTGACGGGACGAGGGATGCCCGGCGGCAGGGATACGGAGAGGTTGGCTCCGAAAGCGCGGTGGTTGGCCAGGCAGCGTGCGAAGTAGCTTTCGACGACGACCGGGGTGCCGGCGGACAGGTACCGCTGGATCTGATCGGTGGCGGTGAACAGGGCCGAGAGGTAGAAGCACATGCGTGCCTCTGCGTTTCCCAGCCGGTCGACCTCCTGCCGCAGTGCCTGGTAGGTGGGCGGCACGGTCGGGACCAGTACCGCGCCACGGGCGGCCGCGAGCATGGGGGCGAGGGTGGATTTGCCGGTGCCGCGGAGTCCTTCGACGCTCTCGAACGACGCCGGGTCAGACACGTCCGTACACCACGTCCGGCACCGCGAGGGTGAGTTCGTCGGTGGCGGAGGGCCGGTGGTCGATGTGGTCGGTGAGCTTGTCGTACCAGAAGGCGTGCGAGTCCTTGCCGACGGCCTTGCAGGACATGGTGAGCGCGCCGCGCGGGTCAGCTTCGATCCGCTCGATCTCCACAGGGCCCCTGGCGGGGAGGCAGGCGTCCGGCGCACCGAGCTCGGACAGGTCCTCGTCGAGGATCACCTCGATGTCCAGCTCGGCCGAGGCCAGGCGGTCACGAAGACGGGTGTAGGCCGTGGCGTCGTTGACGAGGAGCTCGGGGTGATCGGCTGCGTTGCCGACCGGCCGGAGGCAGTGGAGTTTCAGCTGCTCCACCCCGTAGTGCTGCAGTGTGCGGGCGAGCGGCAGGACCTCGTCGATGTTGCGTGAGGTGACCGTCATGGTCGCGCCGGCGCGGACGCCGAGTTGCTGGGCGATTTCGAGGGCGCTCAGGGCGCTGCGGTAGCTTCCGAACTTGCGGATCTTGTCGTTGGTCGTGCCGATGCCCTCCAGCGATACCCGGAGCAGGTCCAGGTCGGGGGCGATCTCGGTCAGTCGGCGCTCGATGCGGTAGCCGTTGGTGCAGATCTCGACCTGCATGCCCAGGTTCCGCTTGGCGTACCGGACGACCTGGGCAAGGTCTCGGTAGACGAACGGCTCGCCGCCTAGCAGGGTGACGGCCTCGGTGCCGTACTCGTCGCGCATCAGCGTGAGGAGGTTGACCGCCTCGTCCGTGGTGAAAGCGTCGGCGTGCTGGAGCCGTTTGCCGTGGAAGCAGTGCAGGCATTCGAAGTTGCAACGGTAGAGCAGCTGCAGGTACAGCATCCGGATCCTGCGGATCCCGGTGACTTCGCTGATCACGAGGGTCTCCTTCGAGGCGCTTGCCTGGTGGGAGACCTGATATTGGCGGGACAGGTACGGACCTCGTCACCGCGTATCGGGACGCTCCGAGGACGTCCTGGGACGTTTTCAGTGTGCGGAGAGCGCCTCCAGAATCTCGAGTACACGGCCGGTGTCCGTCAGATCGGGCAGAACCGTATGGGCACCGGCGTCTGCCAGCTCTTGGGGGCTGTGGACGCCGGAGGCGACCGCGATGATCTCGGAGCCTGTGGCGAGTGCGGCCTCCACGTCCCTCGGGGTGTCTCCGACGAGCACGACGGGCACGCCATCCGGGGCGCCCCGCAGCCGCTGGGCCCGCTCCCGGGCGACAGCGACCAAGTCGGGGCGCTGGACGGCATCGGCCCCGTAGGCGCCAACTGCCAGGTCGAGAAGGGGATCAAGACCGAAGGCCGCGACCTTCACGCGGGCGTTGTCCGCGATATTGCCTGTGAGCACCGACGACACCCAACTGCTGCGTACGGAAACCTCCTTCAGGACTTCTCGCACGCCGGGCAGGGCTGTCCCCCGGCGGCTGAGGTCCTGGAGACGCGCCTCACCTGCGCCGGACAGCGCCCCCTCGATGGCGGTCCAGTCCGGTTCGGCCAGGCCGTTCCGCTCGAACATGTCGCGCATGATCAGCCGGTCCGTACGCCCTTCCGTCCGCGCTGGCCCCGCGGGCGCCCTTCCCGCCAGGGCCGTGAAGGCGGCGGCGTAGATCTCCTTGCTGACCCCTGAGTTCTCGATGAGGGTGTGGTCGATGTCCCACAGGACGATGAGCTCCATGCATCAAGCGTAAATACAGCGGTCATGGCCCCCTCCTTCCGTGGAACGTCCCGAAACGTCCTTGCCGCTCCTGGCCGTCTCGGCTTGTATGGCGCCTGTGAACGAGCGATTGCACTCCGTGCTCGCCCAGCGCGGCATTCCACCTGAATCACTCGCGGAAGTCTGCGAGGTGGACCCCAAGACCGTTGGCCGGTGGCTCGGCGGGCGCGTTCCCCATCCTCGCCACCGCTTCCGCGTCGCCAAGCACTTACGGGTCGAAGAACTGTTCCTCTGGCCCGCACCGGCGCCGAGCACGCCCCAGCAACTCGCAGGTTCAGGTCAGGAGCTGGTCGGGACCTACCAGAACCGGGCGAGCGTCCCACGGGACACATGGCTGTCGCTGCTCAATAGCGCGCAGGAGCAGATCAGCGTCCTCGTTTTCTCCGGCACCTTCTTCGCGCAGTCCAACCCGCACGTCGCCAAGATGCTCGCCGAGCGCGCATCGAGCGGGGTGCGAGTGCGGCTCTGCTTCGGCGACTCGAAGGGCCAGGCCGCAGCAATCCGGGGCCACGAAGAGGGAATCGGCGACACGCTCGGCGCCAAGATCCGGGCCTCCCTGACCTACTATCGGCCCCTGCTGTCCGAGGCCGGATGCGAGGTGAGGCTGCACGACACCACGCTCTACACCTCCATGTTCCGTTACGACGATGACCTTCTGATCAACCCGCACGTCTGGGGCCAGCCGGCCAGCGCCAACCCCCTCCTCCATCTCCGCAGAGCAGACACGGCGGGCTGGTTCGACAACTACGCTCAGAGTTTCGAAGCTGTCTGGGCCACCGCACGGCCCTGGACACCCGACCAGGAGGGGCCCTCGCCGCATGGGCAGGACTGAGTACTACAACGACCCCAAGGCCCCCAAAGCGAACACGCTCATCCCCGCCAACAACCTGCTCGTCGTCGACGACAGCGGCGCCATACTCCTCCAGCGCCGCCGGGACACCGGCCAATGGGCCCTGCCCGGAGGAGCCCAGGACATCGGCGAGACGGCGGCCCAGTGCGCCGTGCGTGAATGCCTGGAAGAGACCGGAATCATCGCCCAGGTCACGGGCTTCCTTGGGGTTTACACGAACCCGAACCACATCGTGGCCTACACCGACGGCGAGATCCGCCAGCAGTACGAGAACACGTATATCGGTCGGCCGGTGGGCGGTGAGCCCACGATCAACGACGAGGCCGACGGCGTCCGCTACGTCCAGCCGAACGATCTGGACGATTACGACATCCATCCCAGCATGCGCCAGCAGATCGGCGACTACCTCGCCGGCACGTACCCCTACCTGGGCTGAGCGGCCAGGGCTGCTTCCACCCGGCCGACGGCGCCGAAGATCTCCGGGGCTGCCCGGCGGATGAACCGCCCGACCACGCTGTCGCCGCCATAGCGGCTGATGATCTCCGCGACCCGGTCTTGCACGCTGGTCCGGCCGCCCTCGGGCGTGGTCGTCATGTCGCAGTACACGAGCGCGTCCATTAGCAACGGCTCTGCCAGCAAGGGGAACTCGCTCGCCAGCTCCCCCTGCAGCCCCCGCTCCTCGGCTTCCAGAAGAGCGAACGAGTGGTTCGCCACCAGCCGTACCAACCGCTCGTCAGCCCCATGCTCGTCCCGAAGGAACCGCGCTCCGTCCAGTGGATGAAACCCCGTCACAACCAGCTGCGGCGCGTAGCCGACGTCGTGCAGCGTGGCGGCGGCGACGAGTAGTCCAGCGTTCTTACCGAGGACCTGCCTGATCTCGGTCGCACGTTCTGCCACTCCCTGTGTATGCGCCCATCGACGTGGAAGCGCGGTACTGAGTTCGATTTCCGCCAGTCTCGTTGCCCACTCTTCGATCAGATCACCCATGCCACGTTCCCGTCCGGGGTGTGCCCCGCGCATGGAGGCGGGCGTGAGGCTGTAGGACCGCGACCGCCGTTTCGCGTCTGCTGCAGTTCAGGGAACCATGGATCAATTCAAGGCGTCGCCCGTACCGTTGGCATCAGCGCTGTCGCTGGTCCACCAGGAGGGAGAGGTGTGCTGGCACGGACAACCCAATGACGCCTTTTAGCGCGTGGTGATCGGCCACCCGATCGCCACGTGTGATGAGGAACTGCTCCCACCGCGCTGACTATCGTCCACTCCTACCTCTGAAGGCCATGAACGCGTTTGACCGTTGGTACAAGGGGCTCAGCAGCTTCAACCGGGACCTCGTCCTGCAGCACTTCTGCGCAGAGGCTCCAGTTCCGCTGGGTGAACTTGCTTCCCAGCATGCCCTTCTTCGGGAGACTGCGCGGCAGTGTCGAAACTTCCTCATGGACGAGTTCAACCGCAGTGTCGAGGGGGATTCGATTCTCTGTGCCTGGATAGAGCACGCCGAGCTTGACCTGCGGAAACCTTGCCTCGTCAGTTCGCTTCTGGACCGCCACGCCTGGCTTGGTGAGAATATTGGGGACAGGCTCACCGTCCTCCGCCTGTTCATCGGCATGCGCTGGATGGACGCGACCACCTTCGCGTCCCCGACCGGACAGTGGATCTTCATGGATGATCTGGAAGAGTGTGCCGCCGCCGCGGTGAGAGCCCTTGATCTTGATGTCGGTGAGGTGATGAGCCTGTCGACAGCCTCCGCTCTTCTCGATGCACGCCAGGTGCCTGTCCCGAGCGATCTCGACACCCTGCGTCGGTGGTTGATCCAGTGCGGTCTTGACTGTGAGGGCAACCAGATCTCGTTGACTCGCTTCAAGCCCAAGCCAATCGAGACCGCTGTCGTCTCCGGCGGGCTGTCCGAGCTGGTCGAGCAGCTGTCCGCCCTCCTGCTAGTAAATATGAACGGCGAGAGCAAGCTTACTCTCGGTGACCTTCTTGGTGAGGCGGAGGAGGCGGACGGGGAGCTTGGAATGGTCTCGCGTATGCTCCGCGACGCCACCTTCACGGCGGGTGAGGGCTGGGTTGTCCAGAATCGCTCCACCGATTCCAAGCGCCGTCGAGTAGTGCAGGGCGAAGGGAGCTCGGCGGAACAAAGTGCTACGGAGGGTGATAGCCCTTCGAGTGCGGCCGAGGAAGTCAAAAACAGGGAAGCAGAGAGTGACGGGTCCATTCCGTTTACAGGCGCGCTGTCGGATGCCGGCGAAGCGGGTCTGGAGACGTCGCCCGGAGACCTCATCGCGCAGCTCCTCGAAGGCTGCGCTGAGGGCATGAGCACCTCGCTCATCGAGGGGGTATTGGACGGAGTCGCGCCACATGGAGAAGTGACAGAGGCGCTCTTCACGGATGCGCGCTTCGCGATCACGGCCAGGGGAGCCTGGTGCCTCCAAGCCGGTTCCGATACGACGGCACCCTCCGCTGCAGCGATCCCGGCCCAGGGACTTTCCTCCCGAGAAGACGCAGCGCCTGCCTCGATCACCGAGGCTGTCGGCAGCGTCGGCTCGCGCGGCGGGCTTCAGCGTGAGCGTGAGCGCCTCGACAAGGTGGAAGCCGCCTTGCGCGAGGCGGACGCCCCGCTGACTGTCGAGGAGCTGAAGGAGCGCACGGACGTCGCCATCGGGATCCATTATCTCCGGCAGCAGATCGAAGGGGACGCCCGCTTCAGCCGGAGCCAGCGGAACCAGTGGGCGCTGGCTGAGTGGCACCTCCCGGTGTACAAGCCGATCAAGGAACTGATCTCTGACCTGGTCGATGCGCACGGCGGCCAGGTCGAGGCAGACAAGGTCGTGGCGCTTCTTCGCCGAGACTTCGACATCAAGGAGTCCAGCCTTCGGGCCGCCATGTCCATTGCGCCATTCACCGCACGCGGAGGGGTCGTCCGCCGTATAGGGGAAGACCTGGGCTCCGAGGAAGCAGCTGTCCCCGCAGCCCGCACCTCTGAGACCGACGCGTCGGCCGAGCAGCAGCCCCGCCCCGTCGACGAGGCCCCCGACGTGGACGACCTCATGGACCACCTGGGATTGATCTGATGGCGGCTCCCCCCTTCCTCCGCGACTGCGGCGCGGAGTCCGACTACCGCAGCGACCGCAACAACCTGGTCGAGGACTTCTACTTGCCTGTCCTCGCTGCCTCCACCACCTACGATCGGGCCGTGGGCTACTTCGCCGCGTCCGTGGTCGCCACACTCGGTCAGGGAATCGACGAGTTCACCGCACGCGGCGGCACCATGCGGATCATTGCCTCCCCCTACCTCGATCCGGCCGACATAAAGGACATCGAGAACGGCTACGCGGTGCGCGAGGTCCTCCAGCGCGCTGCCCTCCGCGACCTGGAGCAAGCGGTCGAGGACGCGCGGGCAGCCCGCAGCCTCGGCAAGCTTGGACGACTGGTAGCCGAGAACCGAGTCGACTTCAAGCTGGCATACGTCGAAGAACGGGGCCGAGTCGGCATGTACCACGAGAAGATCGGTGTCTTCCGCGACGGTCGAGACGTCATCGCCTTCAAGGGCAGCGCCAACGAGACCCGCTCCGGTCTCGTCGGCAACTTCGAGGCGATCGAGGTCTACCGGAGCTGGGACCCGGGCGACGCACGTCGAGCCGCGCGCATAAGCAAAGACTTCGATGATCTCTGGGAAAACCGCACGCAGATGCTGCGCGTCATCCCATTCACCGAGGCCGCCACGGTGATTGTCGAGCGCAGCGCGCTGGCCACCGCCGGCCAGTCTGAGTTGGACGACCTGCCGACCGGCGGAACCCCCATCCGCACCACGCCGCTGCCTCTGCCCGGCACTCTGGCGATCCCGCCCAGCCTGAAGGTCCGCGACTACCAGAAGGAAGCCGTCCAGAACTGGTTCCGCAATCAGTGCCGAGGCATCCTCCGTATGGCCACAGGCACAGGCAAGACCCTGACCGCACTCTCCGCCGCCTCCCAGCTCGGCACGCTCCTGCGACAGAACGACGCGGCCGCCTCGCTCCTCACTGTCGTTGTGGCCCCGTACCAGCATCTGGTCGACCAGTGGGCCAAGGACATCGAGTGGTTCGGCGTGACACCGCTGCGCGCCTACGAGTCGACCATCAAATGGTCCCCGCGCGCCCACAACCTGCTCCAGAGCATCGCCTTAGGAGGTAGCCGTGGCGGCGTCATCGTTACCACCAACGCTACCTTCGGCGGCGATGCTTTCCAGACCCTGCTCGGCTCCTACCGGGGGCACCTCCTCCTCATTGCGGACGAGGCCCACAACCTAGGCGCCGCGCACCTGCGTACCCGCCTCCCGGAGAGGGCCCAGTACCGCCTCGGTCTCTCCGCCACCCCGGAGCGGTGGTTCGATGAGGAGGGCACCGACGCCCTCACCGACTACTTTGACCGAGTCGTCTTCGAGATGGGCATCGGCGAAGCCATCCACCGCGGTGCCCTGTGCCGCTACACCTACACACCCATCCTCGTGGAGCTGGACGACGAAGAGGCCGAGCTGTACGCAGAGACCAGCGCGAAGATCGCCCGCTTGATCGCGGCTGGCACGGACTTGAAGGAGACCGCCGACCGGGACAGCCCGCTGGGCCGACTCCTGAAGAAGCGCGCGGATATCATCGGCCACGCCCGCGGCAAGCTGGAGATCCTCTACGCGGAGATCGAGAAGCGCTGGGACATCAGCCACCAGCTGATCTACTGCGCTGAGGGCAAGCACCCGCTTCTCTTCGAGCAAGGTACCGACGGCCCGCGCCAGATCGACCAGGTCATGGAGATGGTCGGCAACGAGCTGCACATGCCTGCTGCCCGTTACACCTCGGAGACGAAGCGTTCCGCCCGTTTGGACATCTTGCGCCGTTTCGAGAACAACGACCTCCAGGTCATTTCTTCCATGCGCTGCCTGGACGAAGGCGTGGACGTCCCGGCCTCCCGGACCGCCTACCTCCTGTCTAGCTCCTCTAACCCCCGCCAGTTCATCCAACGCCGCGGTCGCGTCCTGCGTAAGGCGCCCGGCAAGGAGCGCGCGGACATCATCGACTTCGTCGTCGTGCCTCCCGCAGGCGGGGACGCGATCCAGTACGAGACCGAACGCAGCTTGCTCCGCCGCGAGCTGGCCCGCGTCGAAGAGTTCGCCTACCTCGCGGATAACGAGGGGGACACCCTCAATGTCCTCCGCCCCGTACGCGAGCGCTACGGCCTCTTCGACACCTGAGACCCACTGCAAGTCCCCATTCCTTCTGTACCCGCTACCTCAACAACCAGGAGTCACACCCGTGAGCGACGAAACAGCCGGCCAGCCCCCTGCACGAACGGTGCGTGACGTCCTAAACGAGCTGCCGCGGGAAGCCAGGATCCTCGTCCAGAAGGTCATCAACCTGGAGAACGAGAATATCCACATCAGGGAGACAAGCAAGGTCGTCCCGAAGATTATCGAGACCGTGAGGGAGCTGACCAAGTGAAGCTGCTCAAGCTGACGCTGAAGAACTTCCGCGCCTTCTACGGCGAGCAGATCCTCGACCTATCCGTGGAGGATGGCAAGCCCGCCGTCCTCATCTTCGGAAACAACGGTGCCGGCAAGACCACCTTGCTCAACGCGTTTGCCTGGGCCCTCTACGGCACCTTTTCGGACGACGTGGAGCAGCAGCACCGCGTCATTCACGACAAGGCATGGGCGGACACGGCGTTCGGGGAGGACATCACGGCCTCGGTGCGGCTGGACTTCGAGCACGACGGGACCCGGTTTTCTGCGGTTCGGCAGGTGACCGTCACCAAGGAGAAAGAGGAGCAGGAGTCCGTCAAGCCTGTTTTGACAGTCACAGAGATTGGGGCGGACGGCGAAGCTCAGAGCATCCACAACGGCCAGGACCGGATTGAGAAGATCCTTCCCCAGGGCCTGCGCCAGTTCTTCTTCTTCAACGGTGAGCGCATGGAGAAGATGTTCTCCGGCGACGAGAAGCGGGAAGGCGAAGGCAAGAACCAGGAGGTGCAGAAGGCCATCAAGACGCTTCTGGATCTGGAGGCCATCGAGCGTGCTCTGGAGGACCTGCCGAAGGTCTCCCGAAAGCTCGCCAGCGAGATCGACTCCAAGGAGGACAGGAGGCTGAAACAGCTGTCCGACCAAATGGACCACCTCGCCACTCGCGAGAAGCAAGAGGTAGCAGATATGCTGCGCCTCTCCGAAGAGATCAGTGCCTTCCAGAAGGAAGTCCAGTCTATTGACCGCGCCCTGCTCCAGAACAGGGAGGCGGAGCCGCTCCAGAAGAAGCGGGATTCACTGACCCGCCGGATCAAGACCGCGCATGACCGGCAGGCGGAGTACAAGAGCCGCAAGCGCGAGCTGCTGTCGCGGCACGGCTTCCTGGCCCTTACCAACGGCATCGATACCAAGGTGATTGAGCTCGCGGACGAGATGCGCGAGCGGCGCCAGCTGCCCGCAGGAATCCAGCGCAGCTTCATCGAGGACATCCTCGAAGCCCGCCTGTGCATGTGCGGTCGTGAGGTCCGCGAAGGTACCCCGGAGTACGAGGAGCTGGACAAGCGCAAGTACAACGCTGGCCTCGAGGACGTCCAGGAGAGCTGGATGCGGGTCAGCGGCAAGATGAAGAACCTGGAGGAGAGGCGCCAGGAGCTCCTGGAGCAGCTCACCCTCAATGCTTCCGACTTGCAGAAGGCGGACGCTGAGATTAGCGAGCTGGAGGCTGAGCGTTCCGATGTCGTTCGGCAGCTGGAGGGGGTGGACATCCAGGATGTTCAGCGCCTCATCGAGCGCCGCAAGAACTATGCCTCCAAGGAGACTGACGCCCGCGTCGCGTACAAGGAGGCCGAGAACAAGGTCGCCACGATCAAGCAGGAGGCGGAGGCTACAGCCCGTCAGTACCGGAATGCTGAGGGCAAGAGCGAGAAGGCTCGGAAGGTTCAGAAGCAGGTCGAGCTCGTCGAGAAGGTGCGTGCCGCGCTGAAGGAGATCCTCGAGATCAAGACCGAGGAAGTCCGCGACCAGCTCGACAAGAAGGTAAAGGCGGTCTTCTCCCGGATCTTCATTAAGAGCTACGTACCCGAACTGAACGACGATTTTGAGCTGGAGCTGCATACCGCGAGCGGAGTGGCCATCCGCTCCACTGGTGAGAACCAGATCCTCGGCCTCAGCTTCGTCGGCGCTGTCTCGGAGGTTGCCAGGAACATCAGTGCTCGAAAGAAGAACAAGGGGGAGGTGACCATCGAGACCGGCAGTGGCGGTGTCTACCCGGTCGTCATGGATGCCCCCTTCGGCAGCCTCGACCTGACTTACCAGGAAGAGATCTCCAAGGCCCTGCCGGCGCTGACCTCCCAGATCATCACCCTGCTCTCGCAGTCGCAGGCGCGGGGCAAGGTTCTGGAGAACCTCCAGCAGGCTGCCAATCAGATGTACGTACTGCGCTCTTACACGCCGAATCGGTCGGCGGACGAAGAGATGATCGTGATCAACAACCGGGAGGTTCCGTACGTGTCACACGGCGACTTTGAGCACACTGTTCTGGAGAAGGTGACCTTCTGATGGCCTACTCAGACCGATTTCGCCGTCCCCAAGAGCATGAGGATCTGCTCGGTAAGCTCACGGACAGAAAGACCGGGACGTTTGCGACCATGGTTGAAGCGATGATGTTCGCCGCGCTGCTCGGCCGCCGCCGAGGTGAGCGCCAGCCGTTGGGCGAGGCGGACGAGCCGATCCGCCTCGCGCTCATGGAGAGCCGGGACTACGGGGAGGTGCTTCTCGACATGCTTGGAGCCGTCGAATGCCCTGACGACCCGAAGATCCTCAGTGCGGACCGCCAGCCCGAGCGGGTCCTCATTTTCGAGGAGTACGCGAACGCCGGCTTGTCCCACCTGCAGACCCTTATAAATCGTCAGTCCGACCAGGACCTGGACACAATCATTTCGAACCTCGTCCTCGAGGGACTTAGGACGCCGCCAGAGGAAGAGAAGGACGACGTTGGCGACATCCTTGCCAGCGCTGATCTGGACTGGTAAAGCCGCCTTTCCAGGGCAGGGTGGCAGCCGGAATCCATTCAGCTGCCACCCCTGGTGTGCCCTGCGTCAGCGCGGCCAGGTCTTGACAGCGAGCCCGGCAAGGACGGTCTGCCGAAGTCGGATGCTGTCCGGGGTCCACGCGCTCTTCTCGCTGATCTTTCTGGTCAGCTCGAAGCCCGACGCCTTGAAGACCTCGACCTTTTCGGCAAACGACTTGTTCCCGATCTTAGAGTTCACTCCAGTCTGCAGGAGCACCATGTTGCCAATGCGGTAGACCCAGCTGGCCGCGTCCTGCTTGTCTCCGCTCTCCTCCATGAAGTCTTCCCAGTCGGCTTCCTTGGCGTTCTGTGGGAACACGTGCTCCAGGTTGACCTGGCTCGGGTTGCTGTTGGGGACAAACTCCGGCTGGGACTCCTTTCGCCTTGTCGTCTCCAAGGCGCTCAGGTAGTACCGGGCAAGCTTGGAGTCACTTCTTCCGACGGTGGCGAGCGCGAACTGCTCCCTGAAGTCGGTGTCGGAGGGGATGAGGTCTTCGACGCGCAGTCGGACCTGCGCGGTGGTGGTGACCTCGCCCTTCCGGATGGCGACCGCGATCTGAGAGTACTGGTCCTCAAAGCGGCCGCGGTTCATCATGCTCATAATCATGCCGCGCACTGACCAGTTCACCATGGCCCGGAGAAGCTTCTCGAGCTCGTGGGAGTGGAAGTGCTCGACTGCCGCCAGCAGGAGGATCTTGTTGGGAACCAGGCCGAACATGGCGAGCGTGTCGAGAGCGGGACGGTGACCGTTGCCGCTGCACTTGGTCGCCCAGAAGTCGCTCTCCGGGTTAGAGAGCGCGGTGGAGGTGTGTGCGGCTGACAGAAGGTTCTCCGAGAAGAGCAGCGCCTCCTGTCGGTGAGTCACCTCCTTGCGCATCTCCGCGTAGAGATCGCGCTCGGTGATCTTGCCGACCTTCGAGCTCCAGTAGTGGCGCAGGAACTTGGTGAACTTCGCATCGGCGGCCCCGAGCTGGAGTGTCCCGAGTGACTGGTGCCAGTTGTTCCGCACTGCGTTGAGGTTCTGCTGCTCACCGGCGGCTCCGAAGAGGTGGTTCTTCAGGAGGTCCGCGGTGGTCAGGTCGGCGCCTCGGTTATTGAGAGTCTCGAAGATCACGTAGGCGTCTGCCTCGGTCGGGGTCTCGACCACGGCGAGCTGCGCTCGGTGCTGGATGTAACTAACCCATTTCTCAAGGACGTTGGCTGCATCCATCCCATGCAGGCTGCGGAACTGCGAGACCTTTTCCTGGAAGAACCGGTACGCCTTGACGATGTCAGAGTCGGTCCTTGCGGGTTTCCCCGGGAGCGCGGTCTCAGTGGTGATCCCGAGGAAGTCGGGGCTGTCGCTCTCGTTGAGCTTTAGGTGCGACTCCGCGTACCTGTCGTTCCATGCCTTGCTGGCCAGGAAGGTGCGGCTGATGCCCACAGCCTGGGAGTCGTCCGCCTTGAGCAGGTTCCCCTCCAGGGCTCGCAGCTCGTCGCGGATGGCAGCGATCAGGAGGGAGGAGGTGACCAGCCGTTGCTGGCCGTCGATGATCCGCTTCCGAGTCCCGTCGCCGTCCTGAGTGATCACGATCGTGCCGAAGAAGTACTCCTCCTTCGCCCCGCCGTTGATCGCCCGGCTCAGGTCGGTCCAGTAGTCGAGGACCTCCTGCTCCACCTTCCAGCAGTACGAGCGCTGGAACTGGGGAACGATTAGGCGATTGTTGCGCAGGACCTCACCGATGCCGACGAGGTAGAGCTGAAGCGAGGTGCTGCCATGTCCCGATGCCATGCAGCGCAGCTTATGTGTCGATGAGTTAAGTGGATCTGTGTTTGCTGATGACGGGTGGCCATCGTGTGGGGGTGAAGGAAAGGGGCCGACCCACGCTGGCGAGTCGGCCCTGGGCGATTCTTGACGTCAGACGGTTGTTACGGCCCCGATCAACCCCTCGATCGCCGTCATCTCCTTGTGCGCACCCAAGTATCCGACCCCCCGGGCCAGATGGATCGTTAGCGTATTGGAGACGTTCTCGTCTGTCGTCTCCAGCCCATCGGCCACGCAGCGCTGCTTGAGCAGGGCGAGGTAGAGGTCGCCGTGGGGTCCGGCGAAGGTCTTCCAGGACATCTCGACGTTGGAGTCGGTGACGACCTCACGAACCAGGGGGGTAGAGGCGTCCGCAAGAGA
The DNA here is from genome assembly GCF_042871645.1 of Streptomyces sp. NPDC005774. Taxonomy (NCBI): domain Bacteria; kingdom Bacillati; phylum Actinomycetota; class Actinomycetes; order Kitasatosporales; family Streptomycetaceae; genus Streptomyces; species Streptomyces sp. NPDC005774. The sequence goes on from NZ_JBIAIV010000010.1 coordinate 47,647, forward strand.
GAGCGCCAGGGCCCAGCGGCACAGGACGTTCCACTGGGTGATGCCGGTGGTGTGCTTTAGACGGCTCAGGCGGTCCTTGCTTGCGGTGGCGAGGCGGATGGTCTCAAGCGACATTGCTGGCTCCTGCGTTCCACCAGTAACCCTCGACGACGCTGGTTGTGAAGGTGATGTCGTCGTGGACCAGGGTGTAGGTGTGGGCGACGGACTTCTTGAGGCGGCCAAGCAGGTACTCATCGATCTCCTCATCGGTGGAGAGGAGGAGCACTTGGTCGCTGGCGTATGGGAAGTAACGGTCCACCAAGTGCTCACGGTGGCGGCTGTCGAGCCGGCCGAGCGGCGTGTCGATCACGCTGGGCAGGTGCTTGCCGGCGACCTTCATCAAGCCCCAGAGGAGAGAGACGGCGAGCAGCTGGCGCTCGCCCGCGCTGAGACGGCCGGGGTCGATCGGTTCACCGTCGGTGTCAGTCAGGGTGAGCGTGAATTTGTCGGTATCGATGCGGAGGTCGTTCACCAGGCCCTGCTTGCGCATGAGGGCCTGGAAGCTCGTGAGCATTGCTACCTCGAGGCGGCTGATGTGCCGCTTGAGGAGGGCATCGCCGAACTGGTCCAGCGTCTTCCGGGCCTTCTCCGAGTACTTGATGATCCGCTCGACCTCTTCGGCCTTCACCTTGGTACGAACGAACTCTTCGTGGGCACGCCGCAGGGAGGCGGAGACGTATTCGAGGCGGCGCTTCAACTCGTCGACGTTGTTGAGGCTATTCTCGTGCTCCCGCAACAGCCGTGCGACTTCCTGGAGCTGGTCTGCACGCTTCTTCTGGATGGCCTCGACCTTGCTCTTTGCCGGTACCCCCGCTAGCTGACGCTCCAGCTGCACACGCTCTTCGGCGGCTTCCGCAGCCTGATGAAGGAGCTCGGCAGCTTGTGCTTTGTCGCGACTGAGTGCCTCGTCGAGTGCCGACAGCTGGGGGAGTGTGTCCTGGGAGAGGCTCAGATCCACCTTGAGACCGGCGGACTTGGCGCGCTTGGTGCGGTCAGCCTCCAGCTTCTCCATTACGGCGGCCTTGGCCTCGTCAGGGAGCATGTCCAGTAGCCACTGGTCACGCTCTTCGAGCACCCCCAGTACCTGGTGGGACTCGGCTGCCGTCCGTTCGCGACCTGCCTGCTTGCGTAGATCCTTGAGGTGGCTTTCCATCATGAGGAGCGGAAGCGGGCCTGCAGCCAACTGGACAAGGGAGCTGCGGATTTCGGCGAGGCGAGCGGAAACCTGCGCGTACTCGCGCTCGATTTCGGTGCGACGTTCGAAGAGGTTTCCGCCCTCCTGCTTGTAGGCAGTCTCCAGTGTTTCGAGAATGCGCCGAGCCTTGACGAGCTCGCTGTTGCGTTGCGCGGCCCGCTGTTCTGCGTTCTCCAGAGCGGCGTCGGCCGCCTGCCGTTCCTGCTCCTCCGCGTGGATCTTGTCCATCAAGTGCTGCTCTTCGTCCGACAGCTTCTGCCGGCGCTGGAGCGCGAGCAGGTCCGTGCGGAGCTGCTGGACGGTGCTGACACCCAACAGCGAGTGGATGGCCGATTCGATGACCGATGCCGCGCGCTCGGGGTCGGCGAGCGATCCGATCTTCTCTCCGTCGAAAAACGATAGCGAGGCGACTTCGAGGGGAAGCAGGCTCTCGATATGATCGGCCCACTCCTGGCTGAGAACCCGGCTGTACTTCAGCTCAGGTTCGACGCGTCGCTCCGGCTTCGCCCTGGAGCCGTACTCCTCGTCGACGAACGCGTTCACGAATTCCTTGAGCGTCGCCTTGCCGCTGGTGTGCCAGCTGCGGACCACCTTGTAGTAGTGCTCCGTGCCGTCCACCGTGACCGTGAACTCGAGGGTGATCTGCGCACCGCGGGTCGGGTCGGCCTGCCGATTGATGCTCTCGCGGAGATATGTCTCGTAAGACTTGCTGCCTCGGCCGCTGCAACGCGCTCGCGGCCCGTACAGTGCCAACTGAATGGCGTCGAGGAGGGTCGTCTTACCGCAGCCGTTGAGACCGCCGATGAGGACGATCGGCTTGTTCTTCTTGGTGGTCAGATCCAGCGACTGGGTGCCGCGGTAGGCCCCGAACTCTTCGAGAGTGATCTTACGCAGTAGCATCGATATTGGTTTCTTCGTCCAGGGTCAGGTGGGCCTGCGATTGAGATTCCTCAAGCCACTTGTTCTTTCGTTGCGCGAAGTCGATGGCGTCGATGCTGTCCTCGTAGTAACCCTTCTTTACGGCGGTCTCCAGGGCTTGGAAGAGGCCAGCGCGTCGGGACATTGTCCGGTACTTCCGCTCGACGGAGAGCAGCTCACGCACCATGTCGTAGTGCAGGTCGTCGTCCCCGCAGAGCTCCTTCAGGAGCTCCATCTCGTCCGCGCCCATGACGAGTTGCTCGTCCAGAGGGCCGCCCGGGAAGTCCTCGCCCGTGCACTCCCTGTAGATACGGGGCAGGGAGTCCTCGACCTCGTGCTTGTCGAAGACCCAGAGGCGACGGATCTCGTGCAGCTCGTCGAGGGTGATCAGCTCGATGTTCTTGACGTGCTCCGGGGCGTTGGCGCGAATCCAGGTCTGGGCATCCAGTAGGTCCTTGAGCCAGTCCTGGCGGAACTTCTGCAGGTACGGGCCGTGGATCGGGACCTCTTCGCCGTCGGTCCGGCGCGTGTAGACCATGACCTTGCCGTTCATGCGACGGAAGTCTCGGGCCGGCTGGTCAGGGCGGGGGTACGGGAGCTTCCGGCCAGCGGGGAGTCCTTCCTCGCCCTCTTCGAAGTAGCCGAACGGGGCGTCGAGCTTGTCGCGGAGGTCAAGAAGCGGCCTCATCCACTCCTTCTCCTCGTCGTTCTGGATCATCGCCGACATCGACTTGTCCTGCTCGACGAGCGTGCACGTCCAGCACCCGAAGCGGCTGGAGCCGCAGGAGGGAGTGGTCGAGTCGACCACGAGCGGGCACTCGCCATCGCCGGAGGCGCCCTGGTACATGGTGAGGAGATCCTGATTGTTGTAGCCCCAAGGGTTGGGCTTCTGCATCAGGTACTCCCAGACGTCGTCGTTGGTCCAGTCTTCGACCGGGCTGTAGACGAGGGAGTTGGGAAGGTTTGCGTTGGGGGAGAGACGATCACGGACGCGCCGCTTCTCGTGCTTCTCCATAGCACGGGCGCGCGCCTGGCTTTCGGTCTTACGGATACCGAGCACCATGATCGCCTCGCCATGTGCTGCCACAACGTTCCGGATGAAGGAGTTGGAGGGCTTGATCTTGAGGCGCTCGGTGCACCAGCGGAACTTGGGGCGCGGCGCCGGGTAGCCCCGCCCGATCAGGTTGACCCAGAAAGTATCCTTGATCTCCGGCGTCAGGCGATGAGGCTCAATGGGTAGGCCTTGCTCGGCGGCGGCTTTCTCCATCGTCTCCAGGGATGTTGTCACCCACGCCGCGACGACGGGGTTCTCGACGAGGGTGTCGGTGCTGATGACGTGGACTGTCTTGGTGCGTTGCTCCGCTGGCAGAGCGGCGACGGCGTTCCATACGAGTTGAAGGACCGCGGTGGAGTCCTTCCCGCCGCTGTATCCGATGACCCAGGGCACCTGGTCGGCGGTGTAAAGCTCACGCACCTCTTCTGAGAGCTTGGCGATGACCTCTTCAAGGGGTTGGCCGTCGAACGGCTTCCGCCGGACAGGCGTGATGCCGAGTTGCAGAGGGATGGTGCTCATGCTTCGCCTCGCAGGTATGCGTCCTCTACCCGCTGTTCTTCGGCGCTGAGGCCGAGGCGCAGGTGATTGCGCAGGTAGTTGACTGTAAGAGCTACATTTTGGTGGCTTTTGGAAACGCGGCCGCCCACGATGGCACGGCCCTCCCAATCTGCATTCGCCCGAGTCCAGTCGACCATTTTCAGAGGGGAGAGTTTCCGTTTCCATTTACTGGGCGCGGTGGATTCTCGAAATAGGGAATTTCCAATGCGGCCGAGAGCATGCAACGCGATACCGTGACTGTGGATGAAGTCGCGCCGCATCTCGGGTGCCGAGAGTTCTCGCTTGCGAACCATCTCCCACTCGGGAAGCGTCGTGTCGATGTGCTCCCAGTACTCCTGCGCCAGCTCGGCTGCGGTGTCTGCCTCGATCTTCAGGCCCTGGAGGAGGGACTGGGTGCCGTAGTAGAGAGCACTCAAGGTAAACATCATCCGGGAACGGGCGGAGAGGGTGCTCTTCTCCATCTCGACGTAACCCTTGAAGACCTTGCACTGGCCGGCCAGTGTACGTGCGACCTGGGCTTCGCTGTCCCTGTGATCGTAGAGGACGCCGATGGACCGTGCCGGACGCACCGCGTGCCGGTTGAGGTCCGCGAACATCTGCTGCGAGCGGGCGAGCCCCGCGTCGTGGAAGAAGACGACGGCGATTGTCTCGTTGCCGATGTCCGGGTTTTCCTTGAGGGCGTGCTCGATGGCGGCGCGTCGGTGCTGGCCGTCGTTGATCAGGAAGCGAGAGTCCATGGGGATGCGCAGCTGACCGGTGCGGAAGGCGTTGCCGTCGGAGCCGAGATGGTCGAACTCCACGTCGCCGTCCACGGATGCGGTCAGAGCGCTGAAGACGTAATCTCCTGGATTGTCCAGAATATACTTCGTGAGTGCCGGAAGGCGCCCCTTGTTGAGGACCCGCTGGGCGCGCAGTTCCGGCGAGAGCTCGTCTTCGTCGAAGATGAAAATCTTTGGGATGAGGCGCAGGGGGCACATCGAGACGTAGTACTCGCGCCCTGCCTGAATGCCGCGGATCGCAGGGAACGTGTACTCGAACCCCGTTGAGGTCCGCGGAGCTACGACTCTGGTAGCTGGTTTCGCTGCGTTGATCTCCACCCGGCAACCCTAACGTACGTCATCCAGTTAACGTACGTAGCTTGCTGAAGTTACGTTACCTTCACGTACGTAAGGCGCACCGGCGTGTCCGGGGTGTGCCTTGGCTCGAGCCAAGGGCGTTCCTGCCCGGGAAGACGTACGTCGATGTCTGCGTTGGCAACTCTGAGGCGCCGCGCTATGCGTCAGCCAAGCATGCGTGTACGTTAACGGTTTGACGTACACGGCGGGATGATTGCTCTGGGATGGGTGAGTGCGGTGGTGGCGTATCTGGATGTGGCGGCGACGACCCGTGTGGAGCCGCAGGTGGCTGATGTGGTGCTCCACTGGATGACCGAAGACTTCGGCAACGCTGGCAGCCGCACCCATGAGTACGGAGCCCGGGCAAAGAAGGCAGTCCAGGAGGCCAGGGCGTTCCTCGCCGGGACAGTCGGCGTGAGGAGCGAAGAGGTCATCTTCACCAGTGGAGCGACGGAGTCCAACAACATCGCGCTGCTCGGCATGGCCCCGTACGGCGAGAAGCACGGCCGGAAACACATCATCACCTCCGCCATTGAGCACAAGGCGGTCATCGAGCCCCTGCTGCACCTGCAGGAGAAGCGGGGGTTCGAGGTCGATTTCCTGGAGCCCGGCCCATCGGGGCGGATCTCCACGGACGCCGTGCTGGAGAAGCTGAGGCCGGACACTCTGCTCGTCTCGCTAATGCACGTGAACAATGAGACGGGCGTCATCCAGCCGGTGGCCGAGCTAGCGGAGAAGCTCCAGAAGACCGCGACTTATCTGCACGTGGATGCCGCGCAGGGGTACGCAAAGGTTCCCGAGGACCTGAGGGCACCCATCGATTTGACCAGCATTAGCGGTCACAAGATCGGTGCACCCAAAGGAAGCGGCGCTCTGGTGACCCGGCGTCGAGGCTGGAACAAGGTGCCGCTGGAGCCGATCATGTTCGGCGGCGGGCAGGAACGAAAGCTGCGCCCCGGGACCCTCCCCGTGCCGCTGATCATGGGGTTTTATGAAGCAGCCAAGGTCTTCCAGGAGAACCGGTCGAGTTGGGAGCGGGACGCGAAGGCAATGCGGGAGCGTCTGCTCGCAGCGCTCGGGAAGACCCGCTTCCAGATCAACGGTGATGCCGACCATGCGGTCCCGCACATCCTCAATGTGACCTTCGACGGGCTCAACGCCGAGGCCCTGATCGTACGGATCAAGGACCAGGTGGCCGTGGCGACCGGTTCCGCATGCACCAGCGCCTCGTACACGGCGAGCCACGTGCTGACCGCAATGGGCCTCCCGGAGGAGGTGGCCACCAATGGCCTCCGCTTCTCGTGGTTCCCCGGGCAGGTCTCGGACTTCGACCCGGACGGCTTGGCAGAGACTATCGCGTACATGCAACCGGATGCCCGCTGAGAGTTTGAGCTGCTTAGTCTTCGGGGCGCCGGACCAGCCGGTGCCCCCGAAGCATGCGACCGCGCCTGATCAGTTCGGCCTCCCAGCCATTCTCGGTGCCGATCAGGTGCGGATGCTCGTAGAGGCCAGCGCGTAGCTCGGACTCGGTCAGACGGAGGTAACGCGGCACGTCCGGGTCGTCGGGCGCCAGGAATTCGTGCTTGCGGTGGAGCAGAGGACGGTTGGCGGAGTCCGCGTAGGACATGTGCGAGGTCTCGAGGGTCTTGAGATCTACCAGGTACGAGGACGTGATCCGCGGGTGTGGGGCCTTGTCGAATTCCGGGTAGTCGAGCCAGCTGATGGCTCGCCCCTGGTGTTTCAGCTTGGCGATGGTCCATTCCTGAGGGCGGCCGGCGGCGACGGAGGCGCAGTGCTCGTACAGGCGCAGGACTGTCGGCATCCGGTCGATCGCCCGGCGGTGCACGTACAGCGCGGTCGGGGTGATCTTGCCGACGCTGGATGCGTTCATGGCGCCCCGGATATAAGCGTCGTCCCGGAGCTTGAGGAGCAGACGGTCGGAGCGCCTGCAGGCTTCCTTGTACGAGGTGAAGAAAGAGCGGACGTCGAGCTGGACGCTGAGGGGGAGTCTGCTGAACGGGCCTCGGCCGTTGAAGAGCTCGACGGCGAGGAACAGTAGCGTGTTCAGCGTCGTGCGCTTGGCACCCTCGGTGACCTTCTCGGCGTCGGCGGAGTCGCGTATGAGGCGCTTAAGTTCGCCGGGTTTCAGGTGGGCGAGCTGTTCGGCCATCGACCGGGGCATCTCGTCGACACGAGGCGGGCGGCCACGCCGTTGGACGTAGTCGACCAGGGAGGCGATAGCGGAAGCGGTATCGGCTGAAGCGAGCCACTCGGCGTTGGGGACGATGCGGTGTGCGAGGTAGCCCAGTCGGGCTGAGTCGTCCTTGAAGGCGTACACGATGCCGGGGGCCGCTGATATGCAACGTGTTCCTGTGACTTCCTCAACGTAGATCCGGAGCTCGTCCGGGCTGAAGAGGTGCTGGAACGTCTGCCGACTGGTGAGGAGGCCGTCGCCGTACTCCAGGCCGCGGACTTTGGACCGCTCCCAGGTGAGGCGAACCGAGACGATGAGTACGGAGGTGGCGAGTCTCCATGCCTCCTTGAGAGTCTGCCGACGTTCGACGGGGTCCTCGATGATGTTCAGGACGTAGGTGAGGAGGACGACGTCGGAGGGGGCCACCGGCGCGTTCGAGCTGTAGTAGGGGTCCCAACCGGTGATCTTGCAATCGAGGCGCTGGAGGGATGCGACGTCGCCGCCTCGGCCGCAGCCGTAGTCGAGGATCGTGCGGTCCGCGTGCAGCTGGCGGTCGGCCAGAGCCTGGCGCGCTGGCACGGAGAGGCTAGAGCGACCGATCGCGGTACGGCGGCGGTCGCTGTTCCATGACTGGTGCATGTCGGCCTCGTCAGTCGAGGAAAGGGGCGGGTCGCAGCATAGGCAGGGCGGAGGCACGGGCGAAAAGGTTTCCGGAAGCTGAGGTTCCCAGCGCGTCCCTCATTGCAACTGGTGAACCTGGCTGGCAGGCAAGGCAGTGGGCATCGGCACTGTCATTGCGATGACGCTCGCGCTCATCCAGGACCCCGCCGCCCGAGCAGTTAGGCGTGACTGGGTCGGCAGCGGCGACGCTGCGCACCCTCAGCCCGGCGGCTGGCGCGCACGGTATCGCCGTTCTCACGCGGCCCTCGACACCACCAAGCGCCAGGATCAGCAGAAGCGGGCGCTCTGAGGAAGTTTCATCGTGATTCGTGCAGGTCAATGGTCCTGGTGTGACGGGCGGTTGGGCTGCTTACGCATGTCACAAGCGTGATCGCGTCAGGGAGATCATCTGTCGGCCCGCTTCGGTCGTCTTCCTCGGATCTCCTGCACGCTGCGCACTGGTCCGCCTACCGTGCGTGCAGGGCCGCGACGGCAGGCCCGCGAAGGAGGGGACATGGCCCAGAACCTGATGGTGTGGCTGCTGGAGCGCCGGGTGGTGCTGGAAGAACGCGCCGAGCAGCTGCGCAAGCAGCTGGCCGACACCTAGGCCGAAGTGACCCGGCTCGGGGCCGCCGAGGTCGTCTACCAGCAGTATCAACAGGACGCCGACGCCGGGCACCCCAACGCCGCGGCCTGGCAGCAGGCCCTGGAAGAGGCCACCGGAGGCACGCCCGCGGCGCCCCCGCGGCCCGTCACCACGCCCGGAGCCGCAGGCCAGCTGCTGATTCCCCGCCACGGCCCCGGCACCGGCACCGGCGACCTGCCCGCCGACTACCAGAAGATCATGGAGATCGTCGAGGGCGGTGACGGCCCGCTGCAGGCCAGGGACGTGGCCCACCGGCTGGGGCTGGATGCGGTGCCGGCGAAGGTGGAGGCGGTGCGCGGGAAGCTGCGCAAGCTGGCCGAGCGCGGCTGGATCACCCTCACCCCGGCCGGACGCTACCTGCCCCGGTAGCCTGCGGCCGACCTGCCACAACGGCTGATTTGGGCCGCAACGCAAGTACCCCCGGCGGGAGTTGGCCCATGCGTGAACAAGAAGACCAGCCTCACCGGGGGCGACACCGGCCTTGTCTACTCCGTCCGCCTGCCGCTGTCCAGCCGGACCGTCAACCACGTGGCCGGCCTGATCCGCGCCCACCGCAAGACGATCCGTTCCCGGTGGCGCAAGCTCGACGCCGGGCAGATCGCGGTGATCGTGCTGGCCCACCTGCGCAACGACGAGCGGCTGGCCGACCTGGCCGGCGGGAACGCGGTCTCGGCCTCCACGGTGCGGCGCTGGGTGCTGGAGGTGATCGGCCTGCTGGCCGCACGCGCCCCGCGCCTGGACCGCGCGCTGGCGAAGGTGGCGAAGGACAGCGGCTGCCTGGTGCTGCTGGACGGCACGCTGATCCGCACCCGGCGGCGCACCGGTCGGGCGAACCGGAAGAACTACTCGGGCAAACACAAGGCGCATGGCCTGCTGTTTCTCGCGCTGACCGATGCGCAGGGGCGGCTTTTGTGGATCTCCTCGGCCCGCCGCGGCGCCTGCAGCGAGATCACGGCCGCCCGTTACGAGAAGCTGTGCGCCAGGCTGCGCGAGCTGGAGCTTGCAGCGGTGGCCGACCTGGGCTTCTTCCGCCGGGCCTTCTCCGCTTGGAGCGCGGCCTCCCCGCTTCCGCCTTCCGCTGGAGCGGGACCAGCTTGATGGTGGTCTCGGCGGCGCTCTTACCGACCTGGGGCAGGACACTCTGACTGGTCGGCTACCGCTGCCGGGCGAAAATGCCGGTGTCGATCTCGGTGAGCAAGCCGAGCCTGAACAGGCGTTTCAGCTTGGCTCGGGTGCCTTCGATCAAGTCTCAGGACAGCGGCAAGGGGACATGGCCCCGGGCCGCAGAGCCAGTCAGGAGAGAAGGGCTGTGTCGAGGTAGTTCTGCACGGCCTCGAACAGCCCGTACGGCACGTACTGCGGAATCTCGCCGTGGGTGACCCAGGCGAGCTCGGCCAACTCCTCGGCGTCCGCGACGTGAGCAGTGCCGCCCACCACCTCGCAGGCTGTGTACGACATCAGCCGGCCCGTCTTCGGGTGAACCCGCTCGCCGAGCAGCTTCACAGCCGCCACGGCCAGCCCGGTTTCCTCCTGGGTCTCCCGCACAGCGGCGTCCTCGCGGGCCTCGCCGGGCTCGACCTCTCCGGCCGGAAACTGCCAGGAGAGCTGTCCCTCGCTGACCCGGCGGCGCACCATCAGCACACGCCCCTCGTTCACGACGATGGCAGCGGCGATGCCCGGCCGTTCGCCCGTGTTCTGCTGCGTCACGTCTGCTCCTCCAGGACAGCCAAAATGGGTGGGAAGATCGTATCGATGGGAATGAAGCGGAGCACCGCGTTTCTGGGGACCCACATGACGTCGATGTTCTCGGCCGCGTCGCTATTGGTGGCCTCGCCGGCCAGGTACTCGCACAGGAAGTACTCGCACAACACGTCGGTCACGGGGTGAAGCCGGTTCCCGAGATGCTGCCGGACCGCGCAGTGGACACCTGTCTCGCCCAAGGTCTCCCGCACGGTGGTGGTCTCCGCCTTGCTTCCCGGCTTGATGACGCCTGCCGGAAACTGCCACGTGATTCCAGCGGTACCGACGTCCCGTCGGCACACCAGGAGGACATCGCTGTCGCGGACGACCACCGAGATGGCCACCCGCAGCGCTTGCGCGCCGGGCGGCGTCGAGTCCACTGAAACCCGTTCCTTCGCCAGTGAAAGTGCGAAGCGCTGTCGCGCAGCCGGAGGAGCCTGCTCATACGACGTGTCGAGGAGTTGCTGTATCTCCCGGCGGGGGATGACGGACGCGTCGGAGTGCCAGGCAGCCACCGTCCTCACTGCGATGCCCAGGTGGGCGGCGAACTGCTCGTTGCCGAGCCGTAGGGCGGACTGCAGCAGACAGGCATACCGGCCGCTCCAGCGCTCGATCACGTCCACAACACTGCCCCTCGTTGCTGTCCCGGTGCAGGAATCTGCGCGCCGAAAGTGCACTCTCACTGCACTGGCACTTCATGGTCGCGGAAGAAGAACCCCGGAAGAATCGGAGTCATCAGGGGCCAAGTAATCACCTGCCGAAGGCTCGGCCCCGGGGAGATGCATGCGAGGCGCGAGAGCGCCGAACAATCACGAGGAGATTCTAGGCGGGTATCCCCAGCGGATAGCGGAGAAAGAGAAGTTGACCGAATCGGGCCTCTTGGTCGGCTGATCGGCCGCACCACGCAAGCGTTCACCCGTCCGGGGAATTGCTCGCATGCCCGAACCGCCCTGCCGGCGCCGGTAACCTCAACAGATGACGGCTGATTGCACGTCATGTTCGTTTACTAACAAGGCGAAAGGGAGTCAATGCCCGAGGTTCAGGCACACACTGTCGAGCGCACGCTCGTCCTGCTCAAGCCCGATGCGCTGGCGCGTGGCCTGGCAGGAAGGATCGGCGGTGTCAATTCGTTGAAGCAACGCCTTCGGTCAGGGCTCGTTGGAAGGCTTCTTGCTGACCTGGGGCTTTTCGTTCAGAGGATGCGGTGCCGACGGCGGGCGTGGGCGGCACGGCTGTCGCCGGTCTCAGTTCTGGTCTCAGTAGGAGGCTCCGGACGGGACATGAGGGCGTCTCCCACGCGGCGCATCGCGTGACCGACCGACGGCCGGCCTCGCGCATCTCACTGGCCATGGGAAACGGCGCCCGAAGGGCTGAAACCGGCCGATCATCGGGACAGGGGCAACCCCGAGGGTCTGTCCGCGGTCCCTTCCTGCGACCACACCCAGGGGACAGGGGAGGCACGAGCGTGCGGATGCGGACGACGGCGGTGGCGGTGGTGGCGGCAGCCCTCTCGGTGGTCCTGGCGGCCCCCGCCGTGGCGGCTCCCGCCGTGGCGGCTCCCGCCGTGGCGGCGCTCCCGGGCCCGGAAGCCGGAACGGGGAACGCCACCGATACCGGCGACCACCGGGCGACCCGTCAGGCGTTGCAGGCCGCGGTCGCCGCCGGTGTGCCCGGAGTGACGGCGACGGCGAGGGACCGGCGGGGCACCTGGTCGGCGACCGCCGGAGTGGGCGACCTCCGCACGGGACAGAAGCGTTCCCCGCACGACCGCTACCGGGTCGGCAGCATCACCAAGACCTTCGTGGCGACGGTGCTGCTGCAACTGGAGGCGGAGGGCAGGCTGTCCCTGGACGACACCGTCGACACCCGGCTGCCCGGTCTGGTGACCGGCAACGGCCACGACGGCACCCGGATCACCCTGCGGCAGCTGCTGAACCACACCAGCGGCATCTTCGACTACACGGCGGACGAGGACTACCGCCGCGCGTACTCCACGAAGGAGGGCTTCTTCGAGCACCGCTACGACACCCGGGCCCCGGAGGACCTGGTGCGGGTCGCCCTGGCCCACGAGCCGTACTTCGAGCCCGGCGCCCCCGAGAAGTGGATGTACTCCAACACCAACTACGTCCTGGCCGCCCTGGTGATCGAGAAGGCCACCGGCCGCCCCTACGGCGAGGAGGTCCACCGGCGCATCATCGAGCCTCTGCACCTGACCGCCACCTCGGTCCCCGGAACCCGAGTCTCCCTGCCCCGGCCCAGCAGCCGCGCCTACTCCAAGCTGGGGCCGCCCGCCACGGAACCCACCTACGACGTCACGCGCCTCAACCCGTCCCGGGCCTTCTCGGCGGGCGAGATGATCTCCGACTCCAAGGACCTGAACCGCTTCTACCGCGCCCTGCTGACGGGCCGGCTGCTCCCTGCGGAGCAGCTTGACGAGATGACCACCACGGTGCCCGTGACCACCGGAATGGACTACGGCCTCGGCCTGATGAAGGTGACGCTGAGCTGCGGCACGAACGTCTGGGGCCACAGCGGTGGCATCTCCGGCTCCAGGACCGGCACCGGCACGACGAAGGACGGCCGGCACTCCCTGGCGTTCAACTTCAACGGTGACTGGGCGGGGAACAGCACCGCGATCATGGAGGCGGAGTTCTGCGGCGACTGAGGCCCGTACCCCGTGCACACGCGGAAGGACCGCCGGGCCATCGGCGCCCGGCTGCGCAGCCCTCCGGGCGCGGAGCCGGGCGTCCGGCGGGACTACCGGAGGAGGAACCGGCTCTGGGCGCGGAGGCGGTCGACGAGCACGGCGGGGGCCTTTTGGGGTGAGCCCGCGTCGTACGGCGGCTGGGGGTCGTACTCGGTCCCCAACTGGACGGTCTGCGCGTGCTCGTCGCCGGCGACCCTGCCGACCAGGGTGAGGCCCATGTCGATTCCGGAGGAGACGCCGGCCGCGGTGATGAACTTGCCGTCGGTGACGACGCGTTCCCCGGTCGGCTCGGCGCCGAACAGGGCGAGGACGTCGAGCGCCAGCCAGTGCGAGGTGGCGCGGCGGCCGGTGAGCAGCCCGGCCGCCGCGAGCAGAAGCGATCCCGTGCACACCGAGGTCGTCCAGGTGCTGGTCGCGGCGGCGGTGCGCAGCCAGTCGAGCAGTGCCTCGTTGTCCATCTGGGCGGACTGACCCGGGCCGCCGGGCACCACGAGGATGTCCGGGGCCGGTACCTCCTCGAACCCCTTGTCCGCGATCAGCGCGAGGTCGTCGCGGTCGTTGCGTACAGGACCGGGCCGTTGGGCGACGAAGACGGTCTCGGCGCCGGGAATGCGGCAGAGCATCTCGTACGGACCGACCGCGTCCAGTGCGGTGAAGCGGTCGAAGAGGACGATCGCGACCTGCATGTTCGTCTGCCTTTCAGCGGGTGGGTTCATGGGACGAGTACGGGCGGAAGGGACGGCGGTATTCGGCCGGAGCGGTGCCCAGGGCTTTCACGAAGGCGCGGCGCATCGCCTCCAACGTGCCGTAGCCGCAGGCGCGGGAGGAGGGCTCCGCTTCCCGGGCCGGGTCCTCCCGCCCGAGAGCTTCATGGCCTACGGCCGTCCAGGCGGCGGGCGATCTCCAGTTGGCGGTCCTCCAGGGAGCGGCCGTCCTCGAGGTTCCAGAGGAAGTTCTGCAGCAGCCGGCCGTACGTCCATGCGCGGGCCCGCTCGCGGTCCAGGCCGAGGACGTCGGTCATCGCGTCGAAGCGCCAGTGGATGTCGTCGGCGTCGAAGCGGTTGTACAGGGCCGGCCACAGTTCGAAGCCGGGGTCGCCGGCGAGCGGCTTGGGGTCGATGGCGAGCCAGTCGGCACGGTCGGTGGCCAGGACGTTCTCCTCGTGCAGGTCCCAGTGCAGGAGGCGGTCGCCGGGCTCGTTCACGACCTCTCGTACGGCCGCCGCGCAGTCGGCGAGGATGCGGCGGGCCACTGGGTCCGGGAGGCGGTCCAGGGCCCGGGGGGTCCGCTCCAGCGTGGTGCGGGCGATGTCGCCGAGGCGGCGCATGCCCGGTGGGGCGGGGGTGGCGGTGAGGTGGGCGAGGAGGCGGGCGATCACCAGGACGGCCTCGTGGGCGTCCGGGAGGCGGGAGAGCATCCGGGAGGGGTCGAGGCGTTCCAGGAGCATGGTGCCGGTGGTCGCGTCGTGCGCCAGCAGGCGGACCGCTCCGTCGCCGTCCCAGATCCGCAGGGCGACCGGTTCGCCCTCGGTCTCCGCGTCCAGGATCTGGAGTTTCAGCACGGCCGGTGTGCCGTCCGCGCGCTCGACGGGGAGGCCCAGGGCGCTCACGCCGTGCATCGGTGTGCCGGTGAGGTGCAGGTGCCAGCGTTCCAGGAAGGCGGTGGCCAGACCGGGCAGCCGGGCGATGAAGGCGCGGCCCGCCTCCCCGTTGAACTTCTCCTGTGCCGCGGCGAGTTCCTCGGGTACGTGGATCACGGTGGGCACCGTAGTACGGCGTTCACGGCTCCAGGACGACCTTTCCGGTCGTGCCCCGGTTCTCCAGGGCGCGGTGGGCGGCTGCGGCGTCGGCGAGGGGGAAGCGGTGGACGGCGGGGGTGAGCCGGCCTTCGGCGGCTTCGGCGAGGGCGCGCAGTTCGAGGGTGCGTACGGGGCGGGGGCCGCCCGCTCTGCGCATCATCTCGGGGCCGAGGACGTTGAGGGAGACGCCGTCGACGAGGTAGGGGTCGGTGCTGTCGAGGCCCTGGGCGGACCAGCCGAAGACGACGTGGCGGCCGTCGGGGGCGAGCAGGGCGACGAGCGCGCGGGCGATGTCGCCGCCCACGCCGTCGTAGACCAGGGTCACCTTGTCCTCGTGGGCGGCGAGCCGTGCGGGCCAGGCCGGATCCGTGTAGTCGACGGCGAGGTCGGCGCCGTTCGCCGATACCAGGGCGGTCTTCCCGGGGCCGCCGGCGAGGCCGATGACGGTGGCGCCCGCGTTCTTGGCGTACTGCACGAGGAGGGTGCCGATGCCGCCGGCCGCGGCGGGGACGACGACCACGTCCCCGGGGCCGGGTTCGGCGAACTGCACGATGCCCATGGCCGTGCGCCCGGTGCCGATCATGGCGACGGCCTGGGCGAAGTCCAGACGCTCCGGGATCTCGTGCAGGCGGTCGGCGTCGGTGACGGCCAGCTCCGCGTAGCCTCCGGGGGCGAATCCGAGGTGGGCGACGACACGCTTGCCGAGCCAGTCCGCGGGCGTGCCGTCGCCGAGGGCGTCGACGACTCCGGCGGCCTCTCGGCCGGGGACGGTGGGCAGGGCGGTGGGCGTGGGCGCGGGCCCCTGATGGCCTTGGCGCAGGGCGGTGTCCAGGAGGTGGACCCCGGCGGCCCGGACGGTGATACGCACCTGGCCGGGGCCCGGCCGCGGGTCCGGGACCTGTTCGTGGGTGAGGTTCTCTGCGGGGCCGAAGGCGTGCAGGCGGATGGCGTGCATGGGCGTCTCCTGTGAGCGCGGTCCGGGGCCCTGGTCCGGGGCGCCGGTCCAGGAAGCCGAGCCGGGGGACGCCCGGGCCGGCGTACCGGACCGGGTGCCGGCTCGGCGTGGTCGTCGTGGTGGACCCACTGTTCGACCTCAAGCTCGCTTGAGGTCAAGCTCGTGCCGGCCGAGGGCGAGGGAGACGGCGGTGAGGGCGCTGTTGAAGGAGACCTCGGAGAGCACACCGGGGGCGGCGACCTGGTCGCCCGCGAGGTAGACGCCGTTGCCGCGGTCGACGGCGGGGCGGTCGTGCCAGCTGGTGCCGGGCAGGTCGACGGCGCCGGTCCGCCCGTTCGCCACCGCCTCCCGTCGCCAGGTGACGCGCTCCCGCCAGCCCGGGTGGCCCAGATCCAGCAGTTCCTCGGCGCGGGCCACGCCGTCGGCCCTGGTCTCGTGCGGGGCGATGGGGATCTGGCCCTGGAGGAGCTGTTCGCCGGCGGGGGCGAGGGTGCGGTCCTGGGCGGTGAACCGTTCCAGCCAGCCGGGCGCGTCCAGGTCGGAGACGACGAACGCGTCGCCGCGCCGGGTGCGCAGGGCGAGGTCGACGAGGACGGTACGGCCGCTCGGCCAGGTGAGGGCGGAGTCGCCGAGGAGGCGGCGGGCGGCGTCCAGGGAGGTGGCGACAACGACCGGGGTGTCCGTGGGGAGGGTGTCCGCGCGGGACAGGGTCTCCATGCGGACGCCCAGGTTCCAGGCGCGGGAGGCCATGCGGTCGATGAGGCCGCCCCAGCCGCCGCGAGGGTAGTGGGCCTCCGGCGGCAGCTTGGTGGCGCGGCGCAGGCGTTCCTGGACGAAGGCGGCGGAGAGGGAGCCGGGGTCGTGGTGGAAGAGGGCGACGGCGGAGTAGTGGGCGGCGGCCCGTGCGCCCTCCTCGCCGGCGATGCCGGTGGCCCAGGTACGGAAGTCGGTGTCGACGGGGGCGTGGACATGGGCGCGGCGCAGCAGCTTCAGCAGGGCGAGGGGCGGGACGCGGTGCAGGGTGCCGTGGTGGCGGAGGCGGAGGCGGACGGCTTCCAGGGGCGGGAGGGGAGCGAGGGGGCCGATGAGGTCGCGTTGCCGGAGCCAGGACCAGTGCGGGCCGCCGCTGTAGAGGGCGTGGGGGCCTTCGTTGGTCCGGTAGGGGCCCTCGGCGGTGCGGGCGCGGCCGCCGAGGGTGTGGTGCGCTTCGTGGACGGTGACTTCGGCTCCTGCCTCGGCGGCGGTGATGGCCGCGGTCAGTCCGGCGAAGCCGCCGCCGATGACGGTGATGCGGTGCATGGCTGGGTTCTCCCTCGGTCGGGGTCGCGCGCGCCCGGTGGTTTCGGAGACGGTCCGGTCTCCAATGGTTCCGGTCACTCGTGGCTACGACGGCCCAGGGCTCCAGGATGTGACAGGCCCGAGGTCTTTGCAGGTCAGGCCGATTGTCAGTGGGGGAGTGCAGGATGAGGGCATGGTGAGGCGAGCGGTGTCGGCGGGCGGTACGGGGGTGAAGGGCGCTCGGCGTCCGGAGCTGCGGCTGCCGGAGCCCGAGCGGTACGAGGGGGGTGCACTGGAGCCGGACGGGGATTACGACGGGCTGGAGTTCTTCGAGGCGGATCTCGCGGCCCAGGACGGCGCGGGGGCGCGGTTCATGGACTGCGTGCTGACGGGATGCGCGCTGGACGGGACGCGACTGTCCAGGGCCCGGGTGCTGGACTCGGTCCTCGCCGGTGTGCGAGGGGTGGGCACGGATCTCTCCGGGGCGAGGCTGCGCGACGTCGAGCTGACGGACGCGCGTCTCGGGGGGACTCAGTTGCACGGGGCGGAGCTGGAGCGGGTGCTGGTCCGGGGAGGGAAGATCGATTTCCTGAATCTGCGGTCCGCGCGGCTCAGGGACGTCGTCTTCGAGAGCTGCGTGCTGGTCGAGCCGGACTTCGGCGGGGCGCGGCTGGAGCGGGTGGAGTTCGTGGACTGCGCGCTGAAGGGCGCGGATCTCAGCGGGGCCACGCTGACGGACGTCGATCTGCGCGGGGCCGCTTCGCTGGAGATCGCCCGGGGTGTGGACCGGCTGGCGGGGGCGGTGATCAGTACGGGTCAGCTGCTGGATCTGGCACCGGTGCTGGCGGGGGAGCTGGGGATCCGGGTGGAGGGCTGAGGGGCGGGGGAGCGGGGCGGAAAGGGTGCGGGCGCAGGGGGGAGGCGGGGGAGGAGGGCCGGGGCGCGTGGTATCAGTCGAGGCGGGGGTGGCGGGCCTGGAGGGTCCAGATGGCCGGGTTCTCGCCCAGGTCCTCGTGCAGGTCGATGAGGTCGGCGAGCAGGTCGTGCAGGAAGTCGCGGGCCTCGCGGCGGAGTTCGGAGTGGGAGAAGGTCAGGGGCGGTTCGTCCGCCGGCAGCCACTCGGCCTCGATGTCGACCCAGCCGAAACGGCGTTCGAAGAGCAGCCGGTCGGTGGATTCGGTGAAGTCCAGTTCCGCGTACTGGGGGCGGGAGGCACGGGAGCCCGCCGGGTCCCGGTCGATGCGTTCCACGATGTCGCACAGGGCCCAGGCGAAGTCGAGCACCGGCACCCATCCCCAGGCTGTGGACAGTTCCCGGTCCTCCTTGGTGTCGGCGAGGTAGACGTCGCCGCAGAAGAGGTCGTGCCGCAGGGTGTGGACGTCCGCGCGGCGGTAGTCGGTCTGCGGGGGGTCGGGGAAGCGGTTGGAGAGGGCATAGCCGATGTCGAGCACGGAGGTGATGGTGTCACGGCGGGCGCGGTGCGGCGGCGGCGGACGGTCCGGTGGAGGGGCTCGACGACTGTGGGGCCGGGGTCGCTCCGTGGTGTGCGGCCGCGTTCTTCCTAGGATCGCGGGGTGCGCCTCCGCTTCCGGCCCCGTGGCCCTCACCGTCCCTGCGGCCCACGTTCCCGCGACCCACGTTCCCGCGGCCCCCGTCCGCTCGCCGCCGTCGCCCTCGTGACCGCGGCGGTGGCGGTGGCCGGGTGCGCGGGGGGTGCGTCCGGAGGGCCCGGGGGTTCTGACGGATCGGATGGTCCGGGCAGCGTCGGTGTGGGCGACCCGTACTTCCCGAAGGCCGGCAACGGCGGGTACGACGTCTCCCACTACGCGCTCGACCTCGCCTACGACCCGGCCGCCCACCACCTCACCGGCACCGCGACGATCACCGCCCGCGCGACCGAGGACCTGACCGCACTGAACCTGGACCTCGAGGGCCTGGACGTCGAGCGGGTCACCGTCGACGGCGGCAGGGCCCGCTGGCGGCGCGCCGGTCAGGAGCTGACCGTCCGGCCGGCGAAGGGACTGGACCGGCACCGGACGTTCCGGGTGGTCGTCCGCTACTCCGGCGCCCCGGTGACCGTCACCGACCCGGACGGCTCCGAGGAGGGCTGGCTGCGCACCGCGGACGGGGCGGTGGCGCTGGGCCAGCCGACGGGCTCGATGGCGTGGTTCCCGGGCAACCACCACCCCTCGGACAAGGCGACGTACACCGTCACGGCGACGGTGCCCGAGGGCCTGCGGGCGGTGTCCAACGGCGAGCCCGCGGGGGAGCGGACGAAGGGGGGCCGGACGGCCTTCACCTGGCGTACCACCGAGCCGATGGCGAGTTACCTCGCCGTGCTCGCCGTCGGCCGGTACGAGACCGGCCGCACCACGACCCGCGACGGTCTTCCCGTCCACACCGCCGTCGATCCGCGGCAGGCGGCGGCGAGCCGTGCGGTGCTGGCGCGGCTCCCGGAGGCCGTGGAGTGGGCGGAGGGCTGGTTCGGCCCGTACCCCTTCTCCTCGGCGGGGGCGATCGTCGAGCGTCCCGAGGACGCCGGGTACGCCCTGGAGACCCAGAACCGGCCCGTGTTCGCCGGGGCGCCCAGCACCCTGCTCCTGGTGCACGAGCTGGCCCACCAGTGGTACGGCAACTCCGTCACGCCGAAGACCTGGCGGGACATGTGGCTCAACGAGGGGTTCGCGACCTACGCGGAGTGGCTGTGGCGGGAGGACCACGGGGACGGCACCGCCCAGGAGACCTTCGACGCGGTGTACGCCGGGACGTACTTCCCCGACACGGCGACGAACGAGGCGGTCTGGTCGTTCCCGCCCGCGCGGCCGCCCGACGCGGCGCACATCTCCGGTGTTCCCGTCTACCAGCGCGGCGCGCTGGTCCTGCACAGGATCCGGCGGACGGTCGGCGACGGCGCCTTCCGCGCCCTCCTCCGCGGCTGGGCGGCGAAGCACCGCCACGGCAACGCGGACACCGCCGACTTCACGGCGTACGTGGAGAGGTCGGCCCCGGACGAGGAGTTCGACGGGATCTGGTCGGACTGGCTGTACGGGGAGGGGAAGCCGGCCCGGCCCTCCAAGCCCTGAGGCCTGCAGCCCTGGAGAGCCGAAGGCCGAAGCCCCGCAGCCCTGGAACGTGCCCTGCGCGTGCCGGAGCCCCCGGCCGCCGAGAAGGCGGGCCGGGGGCTCCGAAGCGTGGCGTGGGGCGTCCGTCAGACGTTGACGCCGAAGTCCTGGGCGATGCCCGTCAGGCCCGAGGCGTAGCCCTGGCCGACGGCGCGGAACTTCCACTCGGCACCGTTGCGGTACAGCTCGCCGAAGACCATGGCGGTCTCGGTGGCCGCGTCCTCGGACAGGTCGTAGCGGGCGATCTCGGTGCCGCCGGCCTGGTTGATGACGCGGATGTACGCGTTGCGCACCTGGCCGAAGTTCTGGCTGCGGTTCTCGGCGTCGTAGATCGAGACCGGGAAGACGATCTTGTCGATGTCCGCCGGGAGGCCGGCCAGGTTGACGTTGATCTGCTCGTCGTCGCCCTCGCCCTCACCGGTGCGGTTGTCGCCGGTGTGGACGATGGTGTTGTCCGGGGTCTGCTTGTTGTTGAAGAAGACGAAGTGACCGTCCGAGTACACCTTGCCCTGCGGGTTGGCCGCGATCGCGGAGGCGTCGAGGTCGAAGTCCGTGCCGGTGGTGGTGCGGACGTCCCAGCCGAGACCCACGGTGACGGCGGTCAGGCCCGGAGCCTCCTTGGTGAGCGAGACGTTGCCACCCTTGGACAGGCTTACAGCCATTGTTGGGAGTCCCTTCCCTCGTGTACGTACGGCTAAGAAGCTACAGCTACCCCCTTGAACGCGAGAGGGGCACGCGAGGTTCCAGGTGGCTTTACTTTCTTTACCCGGGATATTCGGGTGACGCGGACCGGTCAGGGGCGAGACCATGGACGGCATGTCCGGTCCCCATGTCATCCGCGGCTCCGTCCTCCTGCCCGAGGCCGAGCTCATCTGGCGTTTCTCGCGTTCGTCGGGGCCCGGCGGGCAGCACGTGAACACCACCGACTCGCAGGTCGAGCTGCGTTTCGACCTCGCCGCCACCGAAGCGCTGCCCGAGGTGTGGAAGGAGCGGGCGCTGGAGCGGCTGGCGGGGCGGCTGACCGGCGGTGTCGTCACCGTCCGGGCCTCCGAGCACCGCTCCCAGTGGCGCAACCGCGAGACCGCCGCCGTGCGCCTCACGGCGCTCCTCGCCGAGGCCACCGCGCCCCCGCCCCGGCCCCGCAAGCCGACCCGCATCCCCCGCGGCATCAACGAGCGCCGGCTGCGGGAGAAGAAGCAGCGCTCGGAGACGAAGCGGGGACGCTCCGCGCGCGACTGGGGGTGACCTGGGCAGGACCCGGGTGTTTCGCGTGGGCCTGGGGATGACCCCGGGCGGGATCAGGCGGAGCCGGAGTGGACGTATGCCTCGGCGAGGGACTTCGCGACCGGGGCGACCGCGAACTCCTGGTCGGGGCGGACGCGTAGGCCGAGGGCGGCGTCGAGGTTTTTCGGGGTGATCCCTTCGAGGCGGGGAGTTGTGGTCTTTGTCACCCGGGCGGCGTAGGGGCGCAATTCCCTTTCGGTGAAAGGATTTTCCGGTTCGCGAAGTGCCCGGAAAACGTTCAGGCCAGGTGCCGGTAACGGCCCTGGAAGTAGGCCAGCGGCCCGCCGCCCGTGCTGGGTGCGTCCGCTGCCAGGACGCGGCCGATCACCAGGGTGTGGTCGCCGGCCGGCACCCTCTGCTCGGTGCGGCACTCCAGGGTGGCGAGGGCGCCGCCGACCAGGGGGGCACCGCTGTACTCGCCCCGCACGTACGGGATGTCCTCGAAGAGGAGGCGGTCGCTGATCCTGCCCTTCATCGAGAAGCGGCCCGCGATGTGCCGCTGGCTCTCGGACAGGACCGACACCGACCACAGTGGCTGCTCGTCGAGCAGGTCGTCCATGCGGGAGCCCTCGCGCAGGCTGACCAGTACCAATGGCGGGTCCAGGGACACCGACAGGAACGCGGTCGCGGTCATGCCGACGTCCTCGCCGACCGGTGCCCGCGGGTCGTCCGGGTCCAGCGGCGGCTCCTGTGCGGTCACCAGGACCACACCGGCGGCCAGACGGGACATGGCTGCGCGGAACTCGTCGTTGCTCACCCCCTCAGCATGCCGGGCGGCGGGTACGGCGGTGATCGTGGGCGGGGGTACGGGAGTGTTCAGCACACCGGAAACGCTAGTCTCCGCTCCGTACGTCCCGCATCGGGCCTCCGCCCGAGCGGGGACCTAGGACCAGCGACGGACTCCTGCGCTCCACGGGCGTGAGCCGGCACGCACGGACCGAACCCTGTGGAAAGGGTGCGGAATTCGCATGCGGCGCATGCAGCGCATGCCGTTCATTCGGCATATCCGGTGAATGGCCGGAGAAACTGCGGAAAGGTCTCCCAATTGTTCATGTTTAGTTGTGACTTGAATCACAAGGGGCGACAATTGTTGACCCTGTGTACCGAGTGGGCAGCGCGCTGTGATTCAGTGGCGGGGAGGCTGCCAGGACGATACGCCGATGAGAACGCTTGATTCGCTGCGAGGTCCCGGGGGGAGGGTGAGCATGGAGACCGAGTCGGAGCCCTATGTCCGTCTTGCTTCCCTGCGGCAACTGCACCAGGGCATGGCCGACATGAACACGGCCCGCAGTCTGGCCGACACCCTCCAGACCGTCGCCGACGGCGCCGTCGACGCCCTGGGGTACGAACTGGCCTGCGTCAACCTCGTGCGCCCCGACGGCGACCTGGTCGTGGCCGCCCTCTCGGGCAACGCGGCCGCGGAATCCCTCATCACCGGCCGGGTCGGCTCGCGCGAGTCCTGGGAGCGCCGCCTCTCCATGGGCGAGGCCTGGGGCGACCTGATCTTCATACCGCACACCGAGGGCTGGGTCCTCGACGACGACGACGTCCCCCAGTGGTACACCGACGGGCCCGCCCCCCGCTTCGAGGACGAGTGGCACCCCTCCGACCGGCTCTTCGCCCCGATGTACGCCCCCGGCCCGCAGGGCGGCGGAGCCGGCGAACTGGTCGGCGTGCTCTCCGTGGACCGCCCGCGCAACGGCCGGCTGCCCGGCGCCTGGGGCCGCGAAGCGCTCCAGATGTACGCCTTCCAGGCCGCCATCGCGATCAGCAACGCCCGGCTGCGCTCCAACATGCAGCGCGCCCTGGTTCGCCTGGAGCGCGAGCAGCAGGCCCTGCGCGCCAGTGAGGAGAGCTTCCGGCAGGCCTTCGAGTACGCCCCGTCCGGCATGGCCGTCGCGGAGATGGGCGGCGACCAGCACGGACGCGTCCTGCGCACCAACGACGCGCTGTGCCGGCTGCTCGGCCGCCCCGCCTCCGCGATGCGCCGCTACTCCTTCTCCGACCTCGTGCACCCCGAGGACATCGGCACGCTGCTGCGGACCTCCGCCGAGGGCGGCCGCGCCGAGCTGCGGCTGACCCGCCGGGACGGCACCTACGTGTGGGTGTCCCTGCGCAACTCCGTGGTCGCCGACGCGGCCGACGGGCCGCGCTTCCTGCTCACCCACGTCGAGGACATCGAGGAGCGCAAGCGCCGCGAGCTGCAGCTCGCCCACCGTGCCTCCCACGACTCCCTCACCGGCCTGCCGAACTCCGCGGAGCTGCGCGCCCGGCTCTCCGCCCGCCTGTGCCGGCAGCGCCCGTCGATACTGCCCGCCGCCGTGGACGAAGCCATGGCCGCCTTCGAGTCCTTCGGCTCCCAGGACGCCGCCTACGGCCCGCCCGCCTTCGACCGCGGCCACGATTTCGACTTCCCGCCCGAGGCCGAGGGGTTCGAGGGGTACGACCACCACGTGCACGCCATCGCCCCCGACGCGGACCACGACGACGGCGCCAAGGGTCTCGCGGTGCTCTTCTGCGACCTCGACGGCTTCAAGTCGATCAACGACCGGTTCGGGCACAACGCGGGCGACGCGGTGCTCATCGAGGTCGCCCGCCGGCTCGGCGACGGCGTCCGGGACGGCGACACCGTCGCCCGGCTCGGCGGCGACGAGTTCGTGATCCTCGCCAACGGGCTCGGCCGGGCCGACGCCCAGGACCTCGCCGTACGGCTGCGCAACGAGATCATCCAGCCCATCCGGGCCGAGGGCCGGGCCGTGCGGGTCGGTGCCAGCTTCGGCATCGGGTGGGCCCACTGCGGGATGACGGCGGACGAAGTGCTGAAGTCGGCCGACGAGCGGATGTACATCGAGAAACGATCTCGTCCCAAACAGCATCGGCGGGCGGGGTGAGCCCCAGGTCAGCGGGTTGATGCGGCCCGAGTAACTCGTTCGGGTGGTCGGATGGGGGTCCCCCCGTTCGAGTAGATTCGAGAATGGGGGGAGGTAGGCTCGCCTACCTCACCACCCGTACCGCACCCGATCCGCAGCTAGGAGTACCAAGGGATGACGTCCGGCAACAACGGCGCAAACACGCCCGAGGACGACGACCCGTTCGGCTACCTCTACGCCGACGGGCAGGCCAACGGAGCCCAGCCGCCGTCCGGGGGCTACGGCTACCCGAACTCGGTCAACCGGGTGCGGCCGGTCGGCACGCGTCAGTACGGCCAGCAGGGCCCCGTGGCGCAGGCGCCGCAGGCGCCGCAGCAGGGAACGCACGGCCGGCCGAACGCGAACTACGCGGCACCGGAGACACTGCCCGGCGCCGCCCCCACCGTCTCCTCGCAGCTTCCGGGCAGCCGCGGTGGTCACGGCGGCGGCGGCCGGGGCCGCGGCCCGAACACCAAGGGCCTGCTCATCGGCGCCGTCGCGGTGGTCGCCGCGGTGGTCATCGGCATCAGCGTGGCCATGATCGGCGGCGACGGCGACGGCGAGGACGACAAGGGCGAGAACCAGGCCGACTCGACGCCGACCCAGGCCCAGACCAGCGAACCCAGCCCGTCGGCGACGAGTGAGAAGGCGCCGGACGACGAGGCCGAGCTGCCGGCCATCGACGCGAAAGCGCTCCGCCTGGACGGCGGGACCGTCCAGGCGTCGGAGATCAAGGGCGCGAAGGCCGATGGCGGGGGCTATGTAGCGGGCTTCAACAAGGTGGGCGCGAAGGTCACCTGGACCGTCGACGGCATCAAGGATTCCGAGACGTATCGGCTGTACGTGCGCTACGGCATTCCGGGCGTGGACGCCGATGCCACGCTGGTGGTCAACGGCGAAGCCGAATCCCGTTCGTTGGGCATGAAGAACTTCGGCAACCTGCCCGAGGGGGACTGGGAGAAGGGTTGGCAGACCACTTGGGCCAACGTGAACCTCAACAAGGGCACGAACACGATCGAGCTCGTCTGCAATGAGGGCAACCAGTGCAATGCGAACCTCGATCAGTTCTGGCTGACGGAGGAGCCGCCAAGCTGACGACAGGAAAAACTGTGGTCAGCTTGTGGCTGAGTGGGTTGAAAAGGATGGAGCCGCCGATTCGCCTTTCGGGGCATGCGGCGGCGTCGTTCGCCTACTGACCTTCAAAGCGTGGTGTCGTAGGGGCTGACGTCTCATGATCTCTGCGATAAGCCGACTGTATGAGGTATGCGCAAGGCGGCGGGCTGACCGACGGACGACGTACTTTCCGCGATAATTTGCGGTTGGAGGCGGCCGGGCGGTTCCGACAGGGCGATAAGAATACAGTCATCGCGCACAACCTGCGGGTCAGCGTCAGGTCGGTGCAGCGCCGGCGCAAAGCCTGGTCACAGGGCGGGCCGAGAGTGCTGGTCTGGGACCATCTCAACACCCGCCTCACCGCCGGCATGCACCGCTGCATCGCCGACCGCGACTGGCTCACCGTCTTCCGGCTGCCGCCCTACGCGCCCGACCTCAACCCGGTCGAGGGCATCTGGTCCGTACTGCGACGCACCACCGTGGCCAACCGCGCCTTCGTCGACCCCGACGAGCTGATCACCGCGGTCCGATGCGGCCTACGCCAACTCCAGTACCGCCACGACGCCCTCGACGCTGCCTCACCGGAACCGACCTCCGGCACCAGCCACCATGACGACATCACGCATTCAAGGTCAGTGACGTTTTCTCAGCGGTGATCATTTCCAGATTCTGTTGAGGGTGAGGGCGGCGCGGGCGATGTCGCCGATCCGGCTGGGGCTGATGGTGATGTGTTGCCGGGTGCGCCAGCGCTGCTTGAGTTCGGCTGCGGCACGTTCGCCGAGAGCTCGCATGCCTCTGATCAGACTGTTGGTGGTTCGCGTGTCGGTGTGCAGAGCCTGTTCTGACTGGCCCCACTAGGTCAGCGCCGGGCGGAAAGTCCCTTCCCGGTGAGGCCGGCGTCCTTGCGCAGGTACTGCAAGCTCACGGCGAGTGCCTCGCGGGCGGCCTGCGCGCTCGACGAAGAAAGAGACGGCCATAGGGCCAAGTGCCCGGTGATACATAGAATTTGACGCTATATCAGACACTAGTGAAGCTGTGCTCCCTGAGCTACCATCCCCATGTCTGCCAATCAGGGATAGAGGAAACCTCATATGAACATGCTCAAGAAAAGCCTGACAACGGTGGCTGTGGCCGGCACGTTGCTGGGCGGCGCCTTTGTCACACCGGCCGCGGCGGCTGATCCCAATACCTGCACGAAAGGGTACTTCTGCGGATGGTCGGGGGCGAACAGGACTGGAGCCAGGATCGTGTATAACCTCACGCCCGGCTGCTATCCCCTCGACAAGATTGCCAAGTCCGTCTCAAACCAGACGCCATATCGCATAGAGTTCTGGAACGCCACCACCGGCTGTGCTACCGGTACCAAGCGAATCACTCTGGGACCGGGCACCTACTCAGACAACCCCGGCACCATTAACTCGGTTGCAATCTACGCAAAATGAGGCTCTAGTAACCGAGCGCGCCCGGACACTGGCGGACGCTAAACATTTTGTTTAGCGTCGGCCAGGAGCGGCGCAGGCCAGAGGCGTAAGGGGCTCTTCTGCTCCATCTGTGGGTTGCTGCGGAGCGCCTGGCGCAGTACACGCCGTTCCCGGTGCAGATCTTGAGGTGTCTATGCCCGAGATCTGGAGTACCGGAGGGACGGCGTGCGGTTCACCATAGTATTGAACGCTTTGGTCGGATGCGAGCAGGCCGTGCCGGAGGACGCATGGTTCGAGGAAGAAGCAGAGGCCATCGTGGTCGCGGTGCGTCCGAGGTCCCGGGCGCGTCGCCGTTGCGGGATTTGCCAGGCCCGCTGCCCGCTCTTCGACACCGGAGCCGGTCGGCGGCGCTGGCGGCACCTGGACGCGGTGGGTTTGAAGCTGTACCTGGAGGCGGAAGCACCCCGAGTCCGCTGCGGCCGGCACGGCGTGGTGGTTGCCGCCGTTCCCTGGGCGCGACACGATACCGGGCACACCCGCGACTTCGACCAGCAGGTCGCCTGGATGGCCACCGAGTGCTCCAAGTCCGCGACCGCCCAGGTGATAAGGACCGCCTGGCGCACGGTCGGTGCCATCCTCACCCGCCATCAGGCCGACGCCGGCCTGGACCGCCTGGCCGGCCTGCGCCGGATCGGCATCGACGAGATCTCCTACCGCCGCGGCCAGAAGTACATGACCGTCGCGGTCGACCACGACAGTCGCCACGTGGTGTGGATGGCCGACGGCCACGGCAAGGACGTGCTGCGCTCCTTCTTCGACGCGCTCGGTGAGCAGCGGGCCCAGATGCTCACCCACATCAGCGCCGACGGTGCGGAGTGGATTGCCGACGTCGTCGCCGAGCGGGCCCCGAACGCCGTCCGCGCCATGGACCCGTTCCACGTGGTGGCCTGGGCCGCCGACGCCCTTGACGAGGAACGCCGGGCCGCCTGGAACCGCGCCCGGCGCGAGGCCGACGACCCCGAACTCGCCCGCCGGCTCAAGCACTCCCGCCACGCGCTGTGGAAGAACCCCGAGGACCTCACCACCCGCCAGCAGGCCAAACTCGCCTGGATCGCCGCCAACGACCCCCGCCTGCACCGCGCCTACCTGCTCAAGGAGGGCCTGCGCACGATCTACCGGATCGCTGCCGAGGAGGGCACAGAAGCCGCCGCGAAGGCCCTGGGCCGGTGGCTGTCCTGGGCGGTGCGCTGCCCGCCTGCCCGCCTTCACCGAGCTGGCACGCAAGGTCAAACGGCACTACGAGGCGATCCTCCACGCCATCGCCGAGAAACTCTCCAACGGCCTGACCGAGTCCACCAACACCAAGACCCGCCTGATCATCCGCCGCGGCTTCGGCTTCCGCACCGCCGAGGCCGTCATCGCCCTCGTCATGCTCTGCCTCGGCGGCAACCGACCAGTCCTCCCACGGCGTCAACTCGCATGATCACACTCACAGGTCCAGCACAAGAGCCCGGTAAGGGAACCCCGGCGGACGCTGCGGACGCTATTTTCCCTCAACTCTCTAGGCTTGACTCTGAAGCTCCTATAGATCGTCAAGTCACTGACATTTTCTCAGCGAAATGATCTACGTGAAGCGGCATGAACCACTCGATGCGTGAGCAGGCCGGACGAGCTGGGCCCAGCCGTGGACAGACGTAAAGCCCCTGGTAGGACAGGTCTCACCACAAGATCATTTCCGTAACCACCAGAGGCTTCACGTTGGTCACCTATGTTGCCACGCTCGATGTCCCGCGCCACGTTGTGGACCACCTTTCGCGTCTGCTCGCTGCCCACCGCCGCCGAATCGGCACCCCTCGCGGCAGCCGCGCGCTCGGCCCGTTCCGTCAAGCCGTGCTGGTGCTGCGCTGGTTCCGCGAACGCGGATGCGTCCACTGCCTGGCCCGCGACGCCGGCATCTCCCAGGCCACCGGCTACCGCTACCTGCACGAAGGCGTCGACGTCCTCGCCGCCCAGGCCCTCAACCTGCACGAGGTCCTGGATCGCTGCCGACAAGAGGGCATGACCCACGTGATCCTCGACGGCACGCTGATCGCATCAGACCGCCTCGCCGGCGTCCGGGACAACGGCAACGACCTGTGGTTCAGCCAGAAGCACAAGGCGTTCGGCGGCAACGTGCAGTTCCTGGCTGCACCGGACGGCACCCCGCTGTGGGTCTCCGACGTCGAGCCCGGCTCCACCCCCGACATCACCGCTGCCCGCATCCACGCCCTGCCCGCCCTCTACAAAGCGGCGGCCGACGGGCTGCCCACCCTGGCCGACAAGGGATACATCGGCGCCGGCATCGGCATCCTCCTCCCGGTCCGCCGCCCAAAGGGCCAGTCAGAACAGGCTCTGCACACCGACACGCGAACCACCAACAGTCTGATCAGAGGCATGCGAGCTCTCGGCGAACGTGCCGCAGCCGAACTCAAGCAGCGCTGGCGCAGCCTGCAACACATCACCATCAGCCCCAGCCGGATCGGCGACATCGCCCGCGCCGCCCTCACCCTCAACAGAATCTGGAAATGATCACCGCTGAGAAAACGTCAGTAGGCGGGAGACCGTCGGATCGGAGGCGACCGGCTCGGCCCGCAGCATGCCGGCATCTGCCAGGCGGTCCCCAGTCTGCGACGACCCCTCCACTCGGAGACGGTGCTTTGGGTGCCAGCACAAGTGCTGATCCATGAACGTGAGTTGTGAGAGGTGAAAGCTCAACAGCGGTGATCGGTGCCTGACATGAAATAAGCCATCGGTGACAACTGCGTAGGGCATGCCTCAGGCCGCGCTGACCTCCCCTGTGATCGCCACCCGCCCGAGCAGTTCCTCATAAGCCTCCCGGTCGAACTCGCCCGCAACCGGCGCCAATACCGTCGCCGCCGACAACGCGACGGCTCGGGCGAGGCGGTCCGGCCAGGGGAGGTTGGTGACCAGGCCCGAGAGCAGGCCCGCGACCAGGGAGTCGCCGGCGCCGGTGGGGTTGCCGCGCAGGCGGGCCGGCGGGGTGGCGCGCCAGCGGCCCTCCGGGGTCACCGCGAGCAGCCCCTGCGGGCCCAGGGAGGCGACCACCGCGCCGGCGCCGCGCCGGCGGGCGTCCTGGGTGGCGGTCAACGGCTCGTGGGAGCCGGTGAGTTCGGCCAGTTCCTCGGCGTTCGGCTTGAGGAGGTCGGGGCGTCCGGCGATCCCGCGGCGCAGCGGTGCCCCGCTGGTGTCGAGGAGGACGGGCACCTTGGCGGCGCGGGCGGTGCGGACCAGCCCGGCATAGGCGCCGACCGGGACGCCCGGGGGCAGGCTGCCGCACAGGGCCACCGCCGAGACGCCGTCCAGCAGATCCTCGTAGACCTCCTGGAAGGCGTGCCACTCGGCGGGGGAGACGACCGGGCCGGGCTCGTTGAGCTGGGTGGTGGTGCCGGAGCGTTCGTCGACCACGGCCACGGTGCGCCGGGTCGTGCCGGACACCGGGAGCAGCGCGTCCGTCAGCCCCGGTATCGCGATGAGCCCCTCGCGCAGGAGCCGTCCGGTGAAGCCGCCGGTGAAGCCGGTGACCGTCACCTCGTGGCCCAGGGCGGCGAGCACCCTGGCCACGTTGACGCCCTTGCCGCCGGGGCGTTCGGTCACCTCGGTGACCCGGTGGGAGGCGCCCGGGCGCAGGGCGGGCACGTGATGGGTGATGTCGAGAGCGGTGTTCAGCGTCACCGTGAGGATCACCGGGCCGGCCTCCCTCCGTCTTGCCGGCCCCTGATCATGCCAAAGAGACGGCCGTCGGCCCACCCCCCGGCGGGCCCCGCTCTCCCCGGCCGGGGCCCGACCGGGGAGAGAAGGGGGGGACGGATCAGCCCAGTTGGGGAGCGATCACCCATTCGCCCCGGCGCATCACGCCCTTGAGGGTGAAGTCCGCGTCGAGAACCACCAGGTCGGCGTCCTTCCCGGGTTCCAGGGAGCCGATCCTGTCGTCCATGCCCAGCAGTCGTGCCGGGGTGGCGGACAGGGCCGCGACCGCGTGCTCGACGGGCAGCCCGTCGACGGTCACCGCCCGCTTGAGGGCACGGTCCAGGGTGAGCGTCGACCCCGCGATGGAGCCGCCCTCCACCAGCCGGGCCACACCGTCGGCGACCTCGACCTCCAGCGGGCCGAGCAGGTAGCGGCCGTCGCCGAAGCCGGCCGCGTCCATCGCGTCCGTGACGAACGCCACCCGCCCGGGGCCCGCGTGGTGGAACGCCAACTGGAGGGCGGCCGGGTGCAGATGGGTGCCGTCGTTGATCAACTCGACCGTGACCCGCTCGTCCTCCAGCAGGGCGGTGATCGGGCCGGGGGCGCGGTGGCCGAGCGCCGGCATCGCGTTGAACAGGTGGGTGGCGACCGTGGCGCCCGCGTCGATGGCCGCCACGGTCTGCTCGTACGTCGCGTCGGTGTGGCCGACGGCCGCGATCACGCCGTGTTCGGCCAGCAGGCGTACGGAGTCGAGGCCGCCGGGCAGTTCGGTGGCGAGGGTGACCATCTTCGCCCGGCCGTGGGCGGCGTCGATCAGTTTGCGGACCTCCGCCGGGTCGGGGTCGCGCAGCAGTTCCTCGGAGTGCGCGCCTTTGCGGCACGGCGAGATGAACGGGCCCTCGAAGTGGATGCCGGCGATGTCGCCCTGTTCGGCCAGCTCCGCCAGCAGACCCGCGCGCCGGACGAGGACGTCCATGTCACCGGTGACGGTCGAGGCGACCAGGGTGGTGGTGCCGTGCAGGCGGTGGGTGTGGATGCCCTTGAGGACCTCGTCGGCCGTCCCGGAGGGGAAGGACGCGCCGCCGCCGCCGTGGTTGTGGAGGTCGACGAAGCCGGGCACCAGCCAGTGCCCGGTCAGGTCGAGCGTCTCGGTCCCGGCGGGCTCCGCCCCGGGAGGACCCCCCTCGACGATCCGGGTGCCCTCCACGGTCACGCGGCCGTTGTCCACGGTCCCGGTGGGCAGTACCACCCGGGCACCGGCGAGAACCTTGGTGGGGGCCATCAGGTGGTTACCTCCGAGGGGTCGATGGTGGTGAGGAGATCCCGGGCGAGAAGTCCCGCGCCCAGGCAGCCGGCGGTGTCCCCGAGGGCCGCGGGGACCAGGGACGGCAGTCTCTGGAAGGTGACCCGCTGCCGGACGGCCTCCCGCAGCGGTGTGAACAAGGTTTCCCCGGCCTCGGCCAGCCCGCCACCGATGATCAGGGTCCGAGGGTCCAGCAGGGTGAGCGCGCTGACCAGCCCGTCGGCGAGCGCCTCGACCGCCTCCTGCCAGACCTTCCGGGCCCGTACGTCGCCCGAGGCCACGGCTGCGGCGCAGTGGGCCGCGTCCGCGTCCTCCTCGCCGCAGGCCGCCGCCCACGCCTCGCCGACCGCCGCCGCGGACGCGTACCGCTCCAGGCAGCCGCGTTGACCGCACGGGCAGAGGGCGCCCCCGGGCCGTACGACGATGTGGCCGATCTCGCCCGCGAAGCCGTGCGCGCCCGCCTCCACCCGGCCGTCGATGCCGATGGCGCCCGCGATGCCGGTGCCCAGCGCCACGAACAGGAACCGGTCGGCGCCCCGGCCCGCCCCGATGCGGCCCTCGGCGAGCCCGCCGGTGCGGACGTCGTGGCCGAGGGCGACCGGGATGCCGCCGAGCCGCTGTGCGAGCAGGGCGCGCAGCGGGAGGTCGCGCCAGCCGAGGTTGGCGGCGTAGACGGCGATGCCCCGCCTCCCGTCGACGATGCCGGGGACGGCGAGGCCGGCGGCGGACGCGGGCTCGCCGAGGTGCTCGGCGCCGTGGGCGAGGAGGTCGGCGGCGAAGTCCAGGATTCCGGCGACCACCGCGTCCGGGCCGCGGTCGCGCGCGGTGGCCCGGCGGGCCCGGTGCAGCAGCGTGCCGTCCGCTCCGACCAGGGCGGCCTTCATCCCGGTGCCGCCCACATCGAGGGCGATGACATGTTCCACGGGGGACAGTGTGACCCCGGGACCCGCAAGAGGTCTAGTCCACTTACGTGGTGGAGACCTTGATCCGATGATCGGAAACCTTTCGGAGTGGAGGGCGCGGAGCGCCGGAGTCGGAGCGGAAAACAGTGCGGCGGCGGAGCTTGGCGAGGACGAGCGGCTCGGATTCTCCCGCGAGTACGACCTGCTGCCGGTCACCATCTCCGCGTCCCGCGTGATGGACGAGTCCGCGGAGGACAAGAAGCTCCGGCCCTTCCTCGACCGGTTGCCGACCGCGGAGCTCTATCCGGTCGGCAACACCTCCTGGGCCGACGTCAACGCGGCCATCAAGCAGCGGATCGGCAAGGCCGTGACCCCGAAGGGCAGCCCCGAGGACGTACTGGGCCGGCTCCAGGCGACCGCCACACGCGCGGAGAGCGCGCAGTAGGGCACCTGCCCCGTCCACCCCCGTCCGCGGACCGGCTGTCGGCGGCGGGGGCTACCGTGCGGGGTATGGACCAGGACCCAGACACGGACCAGGACCCAGGCACGGACGAGGAGCGGGAACAGGAGAGGGAGCGGGAGCGGGAACAGGGCCAGGAGTGGCCGGCGCGGCGCGAGCGGGGAATCCTCGCGCTGGAGCGCCGCGGCTTCCTCGGACCCGGCGCGAAGGAGCGGGCGATCCGTGAGGAGCTGGGCCTGGCCCCGGTGCGCTACTACCAGCTTCTCAACGCCCTGCTCGACGACCCCCGCGCCCTGGCCCACGACCCGGTCACCGTGAACCGGCTCCGCCGCGTCCGCGAGTCCCGCCGCGCGGAACGCTGAACGCGTTCCGCGTTCCGCGCGGCGGGGGTGACTGCTGCCGGCGGGTGCGCCGCCCGGTCGGCGGGTCGGCCGCTCAGTCCGTTCGCGGAGCCAGGGCCCGTGCCAGCGCCCCGAGCAGGTGTACGACACCCGCGGGGCCGTCGACCACCACGTCCGCGCGTTCCCGCAGCTCCGTGACCTCGTCGCTGCCGCTGCACACCAGCACACCGGGAACACCGTCCGAGCGGAGTGTGTCGACGGCGGCGTAGGCGGGGAGGTCGCCCAGGTCGTCTCCCGCGTAGAGGACGGACCCGGCGCCGATCTCGCGGGCGTACTCCGCCAGGGCGACGCCCTTGTCCATCCCGGGCGGACGCAGTTCCAGGACCATGCGGCCGGGCTCGACGACCAGCCCGTGCCGGTGTGCCAGGCCGGTCAGCGGTTCGCGCAGCGCCTCGAGGGCGGCCTGGGGGTCGGCGGCCCTGCGGGTGTGGACGGCCACCGCGCGGCCCTTCTCCTCGGTCCAGGTGCCCTCCGGCGCGCCGAGCCGGTCGAGCAGCCCCGGCAGTTCCGCGCGGACGGCGGCGACCCCGGGGTGCGGGGCGGGCGCGGTGATGTCACCGGTGGCGGCATCCCAGCGCTCGGTGCCGTAGTGGCCGAGGACGACGAGGTGCTCCAGGCCGGGGACGTCCGCGAAGCCGCCGTGCCGCACCGCGACCGCGGGAGGCCGGCCGGTGATCACCGCCACGGAGGTCACCCGCGGGGCGAGCGCGGTGAGCGCGCGCACCGCGCCGGGATGGGCGCGCGCCTGCTCGGGGTCGGGCACGATCGGCGAGAGCGTCCCGTCGAAGTCGAGGGCGATCAGCGCCTTCCCCGGCCGTGCGAGCAGCGCGTCGAGCCCGTCCCGCCCGGCCCGCGTGGCGGGCACCGGCAGGGTGGCGGAGGCGCCGGCATCAGTGGCGTCGGTATCGGAGGCGTCGGGGTGCGTGGCGTTCGGGTCCGTGGAATCCGTAGAGCTGCCCATACCGCCAACCTATCCACGCCCGCCCGTCCACACGCATACGTGACCGGCCATCCAGGGACGGCGGGCAGGCCAGGAGAACGGGCGGGCGAGCGGGCGGGTGAGCGGGCGGCCCGGTTCTAGCTTCCGTCCCGCAGCGCGTTCAGCTGGTCCAGGAACCATTGCTGCGGCGGCAGTGCCGTCGCCGCCTCGGCCAGGCGTTTGGCGCGCTCGGTCCGCTCCGCCGGGCGCATCGCGAGCCCTTCGTGCAGGGCCCGCGCCGTGTCGACCACGTCGTACGGGTTGACGGCGATCGCGTCCTCGCCCAGTTCCTCGTACGCGCCCGCCTCCCGGGACAGCACCAGCGCGCAGCCCCTGTCGGACAGGATCGGGACCTCCTTGGCGACCAGGTTCATCCCGTCCCGGATGGGGTTGACCAGGGCCACGTCGGCCAGCCGGTACGCGGCCAGGGAGCGCGCGAAGTCGTCCTTGACGTGCAGGACGACGGGCTGCCAGCCCGGGGTCCCGTACCGCTCGTTGATCTCCTGGGCGACCCGTTGCACCTCGGCCGTGTAGTCGCGGTACACGGCGAGGTCCTGCCGGGAGGGGTAGGCGAAGGCGACGTGCACGACGCGTTCGCGCCATTCGGGGTGGTCGTCGAGGAGCTGGCGGTAGGCGAGCAGGCCGCGCACGATGTTCTTCGACAGCTCGGTCCGGTCGACCCGGACGACGGTCTTGCGCGGGGTCCCGTCGGGGGCCGTGCCGATCTCCTCGCGGAGCGTGACGATCCGTTCCTCGACGTCCGTCTCGTGCGCGCGGCCGCGCAGGAAGTCCGCGTCGATGCCCAGCCCGTGCACCCCGATCGCGGTCCGTCCGAGCCCGTCCGCGAACCGCTCGCAGCACGCGGTGAACGCGTCCGCCCAGCGCCGGGTCAGGAAGCCGAGCCGGTCCGCGCCCAGCATTCCGCGCAGCACCTGCCCGGCGATGTCGTCGGGCAGCATCCGGAAGTACTCCGGCGGGGCCCACGGCGTGTGCGAGAAGTGACCGATGCGCAGGTCGGGGCGGAGCTCCCGGAGCAGCCCCGGGACCAGCGCCAGATGGTAGTCCTGCACCACGACCGCGGCCCCCTGGGCCGCCTCCTCGGCCAGCGCCACGGCGAACGCCCGGTTGTAGGCCTCGTAGGACGCCCACTGCCGGCGGAACTCCGCGTCGAAGACGGGCTCCAGCGGTGTCTGGTACAGCATGTGGTGCACGAACCACAGCACCGAGTTCGCGATGCCGTTGTACGCGTCGGCGTGCACGTCCGCGGGGATGTCCAGCATCCGCACGCCGTCCTCGCCGATCCCGCGCCGCACGGCCTCGCGGTCGCCGTCGGACAGTGCCGAGCACACCCACAGCGCGTCCGTGTCCGACCCGATCGCCGACAGCCCGGACACCAGCCCGCCGCCGCCCCTTCTGGCCCGCAGCGAACCGTCCTCGTCCACCGCGTACGAAACGGGGCCGCGGTTCGACGCGACCAGCACCTGAGCACCCTGACCAGCCTGCATGGAAGCCATACGCCTGAACCTAGCCCGCCTCCGAAACGCTCAAACGTGCGGATCAGCCGTATGCGGATCGGCGAACCGGCCGTATACGAGCCGTATACGGCCGGACCCGCCCGGAACGCCAGGTCAAGGGCTGCGGCAGGGTGCGCGGGCCGTCGTGGTCAGGCCACTCGGCGGGACTGGTACTCGGCTATGTCCGCCATCGGGGGCCGTTCCTCCGTGTCCACCGGGTGGGTGCGGGGCTCGAAGCCGGCGCCGGTGCGTTCGAACTGGGTGAGCGCGGGGCGGACGAGGTGGCCGCGGGCCAGGCGGAGGTGGGCGGTGCGGTAGATCGCGGCGGCCATCCGGCCGAGGGCCTGGCCGTCCTGGTGGCGGTGCCTGCGGACGCCGACGTCGACCTGGGCGAGGGCGTCCAGGCCCACCAGGTGCAGGGCGTCGACCAGCATGCCCAGCTCGACGCCGTAGCCGACGGGGAAGGGCAGCCGTTCCAGGAGCGAGCGGCGGGCCGCGTACTCGCCGCCGAGCGGCTGCACGAAGCCGGCCAGCTGCGGCCAGTGCAGGTTGAGCAGCGGGCGCGCCATCAGCTCCGTGACCCTGCCTCCCTGGCCGGCCGCGGAGCCCAGGGGCCGGTCGTACATGGCCTTCACCAGCTGCACGTCCGGTTCGGTGAGCAGGGGGCCGACGATGCCGGAGACGAAGTCGGCGGAGAACTCCCTGAGGTCCGCGTCGACGAAGCAGACGATGTCCCCCCGGGTGACCAGCAGGGAGCGCCACAGCACCTCGCCCTTGCCGGGCACGGCGGGGATGCGGGGCAGGATCGTGTCCCGGTGCACCACGGTCGCGCCCGCCGCGGCGGCCGCCTGCGACGTGCGGTCGGTCGAGCCGGAGTCCACGACCACGATCTCGTCGACCAGCGGGACCCGCAGCATCAGCTCGTGCCGGATCGTCGTGACGATCCCGCCGACGGTGGCCTCCTCGTTGAGCGCGGGCAGCACCACGCTCACCGTCTGTCCCGTGGCGCGTTTCGCGGTCAGGAGGCGGTGCACCGGGCGGTCGGTCACGGACCAGGAGCGGTCGGCCAGCCAGCGCTCGACTTCTTCCAGCACGGTCGGTGGCTCCTCACTTCTGTGGTCCATAACTCCTCTGGTCCATACTCCTGCGGCTCCCATCAGGGCGGCCCGTACTCCTGTGATCCATGCCCCTGTGATCCGTCTCGCGGTTCGGACGTGCTCTCTCCACCGTCCTGGCCTTCGGTTACAGTCTTGAACAACGCGGATGAACCCCGCACATCGGGGGTCGCGACCCTCTCGGGTCCTCGTCCGCGCCGTACTACCGCACGACCCACAACCGCACGACACAACTGCATACAGCTCATCCAGAGGGGCAGAGGGAAACGGCCCGATGAAGCCCCGGCAACCCTCCAGCCGGTTCTCGTAGATCACCGTCGATCGACGATCGCAGCGCACCGTGATGATCACCGTGCACCGTGACGATCACCGCGCATTGCGGCGTTCACCGCGCATCGCAGTGGATCGCGTCGCTGATCGTCCTCGCGAGGCTCCCGGCTAGGGAAGGTGCCAAATCCGTCTCACGGCGAGATGCGTCGTGAGGAAGATGAGGAGAAAGGGCCTCGCCTCACATGGCTGTGCAGACTGTTGAAAGCACTACGGAATCCGCCGCGCCCTCGGTCGATCTCGGCCCCGCCGTCGCGCTGTCCTGCCGCGAGTGCGGCCACCGCGTACCGCTCGGTCCCGTCTTCGCCTGCCAGGAGTGTTTCGGCCCGCTGGAGATCGCCTACGACTTCTCGGACCACGACACCGAGGAACTGCGCCGGCGCATCGAAGCGGGCCCCGCGAACATCTGGCGCTACGCGCCCCTGCTGCCCGTCCCCGCCGACGTGGCGACCAAGCCGAACATCAATCCCGGCTGGACCAAGCTCGTCCAGGCCGACAACCTCGCCCGCGAACTCGGCGTCACCGGCGGCCTGTACGTCAAGGACGACTCCGGCAACCCGACGCACTCCTTCAAGGACCGGGTCGTCGCCCAGGCCCTGGAGGCCGCCCGCGCCTTCGGTTTCACCACCCTCTCCTGCTCCTCCACGGGCAACCTCGCCGGTGCCGTCGGCGCCGCCGCCGCCCGCGCCGGACTGCGCTCCTGCGTGTTCATCCCGCACGACCTGGAGCAGGGCAAGGTCGTCATGGCCGCCGTCTACGGCGGGGAGCTCATCGGCATCGAGGGCAACTACGACGACGTGAACCGTTTCTGCTCCGAGCTGATCGGCGACCCGGCCGGCGAGGGCTGGGGCTTCGTCAACGTCAACCTGCGGCCGTACTACGCCGAGGGCTCCAAGACCCTCGCGTACGAGATCTGCGAGCAGCTCGGCTGGCGGCTGCCCGACCAGCTCGTCGTCCCCATCGCCTCCGGCTCACAGCTCACGAAGATCGACAAGGGGCTGCGGGAGCTGATCGAGCTCGGCCTCGTCGAGGACAGGCCGTACAAGATCTTCGGTGCCCAGGCGGAGGGCTGTTCGCCGGTGTCGACCGCGTACAAGGCGGGCCACGACGTCGTCCGGCCGCAGAAGCCGAAGACCATCGCCAAGTCGCTCGCCATCGGCAACCCCGCCGACGGCCCGTACGTCCTGGACATCGCGCGCCGCACCGGCGGCGCGGTGGAGGACGTGACGGACGAGCAGGTCGTGGAGGCCATCAGGCTGCTCGCCCGGACCGAGGGCATCTTCGCCGAGACCGCGGGCGGCGTGACCGTCGGCGTCACGAAGAAGCTGATCGAGAACGGTGACCTGGACCCGGCCCTGACCACCGTCGTGCTCAACACCGGCGACGGCCTCAAGACGCTGGACGCGGTGGCCGACACCGGCCTGACCGCGACCATCCGTCCCAGCCTGGAGTCGTTCCGAGAGGCCGGCCTCGCTTGACCTCCCCCTCGGAGCCCCGAGGAGGCCGGCGGTCGCCCACTGGGTTTCCTGCTTCACGGCCGACGGCCCCCGGGACGCACCCGAGCCGAGGTCCTGCATCTGCTCCACAGGCCGAAACCGCCGACCCGGCGGCCGACACGCAAAGTAATCTTATCGTGACTGGAGGTCAAGTCGCATGAGCGTGACCGTTCGCATCCCCACCATCCTGCGCACCTACACCGGTGGCAGGGCCGAGGTCGGCGCCGAGGGCGCCACTCTCGCCGACGTCATCGCCGACCTGGAGAAGAACCACACCGGGATCGCCGCCCGGGTCCTC
The DNA here is from genome assembly GCF_042871645.1 of Streptomyces sp. NPDC005774. Taxonomy (NCBI): domain Bacteria; kingdom Bacillati; phylum Actinomycetota; class Actinomycetes; order Kitasatosporales; family Streptomycetaceae; genus Streptomyces; species Streptomyces sp. NPDC005774. The sequence continues at coordinate 86,895 of NZ_JBIAIV010000010.1, forward strand.
GACGACCAGGGCAAGCTGCGCCGCTTCGTCAACGTCTACGTCAACGACGACGACGTCCGCTTCGAGCAGGGCCTGCAGACCGCGACCCCGGACGGTGTGGGTGTGTCGATCATCCCGGCCGTCGCCGGCGGCTGATCATTACCATCGGTAATCAGAATTACTGAGCGTTCATCGGATGGCCCCTTCCGCGAGAGAAGCGGAGGGGGCCATTCCGTGGGATTGAACACGATAGAGTCGGGGAACACGGCCCCGATTTCCCCATCGGGAACCATTAATTCCTGCCGCCCGCCCGACTGGATATAGCCAAAGTCTGGGCCCCTTCTGCGGCTTTCGCGGCGTTTGCCCGGCCTGACTTGCCCTGAAAACGGACGAACTACCGTCACATTCCGGACCGGCGACGTCGAGATTTCTCGTCCGATTGACCTGTTGCAGAGGGCAGTTGGGCAGATACATTCAGCCGCGGTCGACGCGTTCCGGCGCACGCCCCCAACCGTTTGGGGAGTGAGGTCTGACCCGGATCCGCGAAGTGCGGATCTGTGCAAGGGCCAGTAATAGGGGAGTTAGGCATGGCTCAGGGCACCGTCAAGTGGTTCAACGCGGAGAAGGGATACGGCTTCATCGCGGTCGACGGTGGTGCGGATGTTTTCGTCCACTACAGCGCGATCCAGATGGACGGCTACCGCACCCTTGAAGAGGGCCAGCGGGTCGAATTCGAGATCTCGCAGGGCCAGAAGGGCCCACAGGCCGACATGGTTCGCGTCACCGCCTGAACGCGCTACCAGCAACCACAAGAATTTTCCTGCCAGTGAAGGGCTCGTGTCTCCGGGGGTCGCCCCGGGGGCGCGAGCCCTTCGCCTTGTCCGGGGCCCGTCCCGCCGCTCGGCCCGGGGGTCGGGACGCGCCCGCCCCTCTGCTCCGTCCCTGCTCCGTCCCTGCTCTGCCTCTGCTCCGCCCCTGTTGCACCTCTGCTCCGCCCCTGCCTCCGTGCCCTGATTCGTTGCGTTGTCCGTCTTGTCCGGGGTGTTCGCGGGTGGCTGAGTCACCCGCCGATCCTCGAAGGCGCTTGCACTCGCATGGGTCGAGTGCTAATCATTGCGTTAGCACTCTGAAGGTGAGAGTGACAACGTAAGGACCGGGTCGGTGAGGCCCGCAGGACCGGTGGAGCAAGGAACCGCCGGGTCTGTGAGCCGTCCGTCGCGGGCGCGGGCGCGGTCCTGGAGTCATCACCCCCAGTCCTGGAGGGACCACTTCATATGGCCAAGATCATCGCGTTCGACGAGGAGGCACGGCGCGGCCTCGAGCGCGGCATGAACCAGCTCGCGGACGCCGTCAAGGTGACGCTCGGCCCCAAGGGCCGCAACGTCGTCCTCGAGAAGAAGTGGGGCGCCCCCACGATCACCAACGATGGTGTGTCCATCGCCAAGGAGATCGAGCTCGAGGACCCGTACGAGAAGATCGGCGCCGAGCTGGTCAAGGAAGTCGCCAAGAAGACGGACGACGTCGCCGGTGACGGTACGACCACCGCGACCGTTCTCGCCCAGGCCCTGGTCAAGGAGGGCCTGCGCAACGTAGCCGCCGGCGCCAACCCGATGGCCCTCAAGCGCGGTATCGAGAAGGCCGTCGAGGCCGTCTCCGGTGCCCTGCTGGAGCAGGCGAAGGATGTCGAGACCAAGGAGCAGATCGCCTCCACGGCCTCCATCTCCGCCGCCGACACCCAGATCGGCGAGCTCATCGCCGAGGCCATGGACAAGGTCGGCAAGGAAGGCGTCATCACCGTCGAGGAGTCCCAGACCTTCGGTCTGGAGCTGGAACTCACCGAGGGTATGCGCTTCGACAAGGGCTACATCTCGGCGTACTTCGCCACCGACATGGAGCGTATGGAGGCGTCGCTCGACGACCCGTACATCCTGATCGCCAACTCCAAGATCAGCAACGTCAAGGACCTGCTGCCGCTCCTGGAGAAGGTCATGCAGTCGGGCAAGCCGCTGCTGATCATCGCCGAGGACGTCGAGGGCGAGGCTCTGTCGACCCTGGTCGTCAACAAGATCCGCGGCACCTTCAAGTCCGTCGCGGTCAAGGCTCCGGGCTTCGGCGACCGCCGCAAGGCCATGCTCGGCGACATCTCCATCCTCACGGGCGGCGAGGTCATCTCCGAGGAGGTCGGCCTCAAGCTGGAGAACGCCACGGTCGACCTTCTGGGCCGTGCCCGCAAGGTCGTCATCACCAAGGACGAGACCACCATCGTCGACGGTGCCGGCTCGGCCGACCAGGTCCAGGGCCGCGTGAACCAGATCCGCGCCGAGATCGAGAACAGCGACTCGGACTACGACCGCGAGAAGCTGCAGGAGCGCCTGGCGAAGCTCGCCGGCGGTGTCGCGGTCATCAAGGCCGGTGCCGCCACCGAGGTCGAGCTCAAGGAGCGCAAGCACCGCATCGAGGACGCCGTTCGCAACGCGAAGGCGGCCGTCGAGGAGGGCATCGTCGCCGGTGGCGGCGTGGCCCTGCTCCAGGCCTCCTCGGTGTTCGAGAAGCTGGAGCTCGAGGGTGACGAGGCGACCGGCGCCAACGCCGTGAAGATCGCGCTCGAGGCCCCGCTGAAGCAGATCGCCGTGAACGCCGGCCTCGAGGGCGGTGTCGTGGTGGAGAAGGTGCGCAACCTGACCCCGGGTCACGGCCTGAACGCCGCGACCGGCGAGTACGTCGACCTGGTCAAGGAAGGCATCATCGACCCGGCCAAGGTGACGCGTTCCGCGCTGCAGAACGCCGCGTCGATCGCCGCGCTGTTCCTGACCACCGAGGCCGTCATCGCCGACAAGCCGGAGAAGGCCGGCGCGGCCGCTCCGGGCGGCATGCCGGGCGGTGACATGGACTTCTGAGCCTGACTCACCTCAGGTTCGGACCCGGTCCGTCAGTGCCGAGGGCGGCACTTCCTGTTCAGACAGGGGGTGCCGCCCTCGGGCGTTCTCGGACCGGCGAGGCTCAGTCGGCGTAGTCCTTGAGCCTTTCGGTGTCGAGGGTGACGCTCACCGGGGGCGGGAGCTCGACGGTCGCCCCCCAGGGGTAGGACCGGGACTGCTGGTAACGGCCGTCCTTCGGCTCGCTGTGGACGACGACAGTGTGGTGGTCGCGGTCGATGAGGAGGTAGACGGGGATGTCTGCTCCCGCGTAGCCGACGGGCTTGTCGACGCGGTCACGCCGGTCGGTGTCGCGGTCGTGAGAGGTGATTTCCACCGTCATGAGGGAGCCGTCAGGAGCGGACCACTCGCCGTCTCCCCTGAAGTGGTCCACGGGAACGAGAGTGCCGTCCGTCCGGGCGCGGCCCTTGCGATAGGTTTCGGCCCTGAGACCGGACTCGGGGACGAGGTCCAAGTCGGGCCGTTGTTGCATGCACTGGCGCAGCAGCCACATGAAGATCGACCGGTGGTTGCCGTCCGGCATGGCCTTGACCTCTACCCTTCCGTTGATGTACTCGAGCCGCACCGTTTCGGGAGCGGTTTCGGCCAGCTCCTCGAACTCGTCGACGTCGAGCGGCCCGTGCCGGACGCACAGCCGGCCGCCGAGGAACTCCAGCCGGTTGCGGATCTCCCTCGGAGCCCTGCGGACGAGCTCCTCGAAGTCCTCGACGGACATCTGCGGGCGGTCAGCGGTGTCGGGTGTCATGGCGTCGCCTCCTTTCCTCCATCGTGCCCTGGGGTGGTGGTGCCGGACCGTAGGAGCTGTCATGCGGGTGTCCTTTCGCGTCGTTTCTGGGACATCGCAGCGCGGATCCCGGCCGCGCGGGCCTGGACCGTGGTGGCGGACAGGGGCGTGTGGGAGCGGGCAGGGGCGCGTTCACCCCGACACGCGCCGCAGACGCCGCCCGGCAGCGCCTCGGGACGTCCCGGCGTACGGCACTTCGCGCATTCCAGGAGCCGCAGGGGCGGGCACGGGGCCGGGGCGGAGGGCGGTTCGGGCGGGAGTTTGTCGGTCAGGCGGCGGCGGAGCAGGGCGGCCGGGTGGTGCACCGGTACGGGCAGGCCGGCGGTGAGGGCGGTGCGTACGGCCTCGTCGGTGGCACCGCGTGCGAACCACTCCGCCACCAGCGGGGCGAGCTGCGCGCAGTCGGCCTGGGAGAGCGACAGCGCGGGGACCTCGCGGCCGAGGGCGGCGAGCAGGACGTGGGCGCGGGAACGGGTGGGGCGGGCCTGCTCAACCTGCTCCGATGGTGCTTCCTCCGGTACGTCGCCACGGGTGAACGCGGCCCACCAGTCGTCGCCACGCGCGGTACGGGAGAACCACGAACGGGTGATCCAGCGCGAGCCGCCGCCCGTGTCCGTCGCCGTCACGGTTTCCCGGCCGCGGCGCAAGTGGCCCGCCCGATGGAGGTTGTTGAGGGTGGTCCGCAGAGCGCACTGACCGTACGGGAGCGTCCTGGCCAGCGTCTTCACGGAGATGTCGGCGCCGTCGGGGAGGCGGTCGACGAACGCGGCGATGGCCGCCTCGCGGGGCGGCAGGTGCGCGAAGTCGTGGTTCGTGCGGGGGGACTGGCCCGGAGCGGAGCGTTTGCCGTACCCCGGACCGGCCATCGGGTGCGGAGACACGTGCGCGGGCGGGAAGGCGGCACTAAGGTTGGCGTCAGCCATGGGATCGCTCTTTCGATCTCGTAGGTCAAGCCCCCGCAGGTGTTGGCATCACCGGGCGGGGGCTGTTCGTTATGCGGGCACGCTAGACCCTCGTGACTGTGCGTGGCAAACCGACTGCGTCAAGTCAACATGCGGGGTGGGAGGGTGGGTCGGGACCCTCCACCCATTCCTTGAAAAGAGGGCTCGGGTGTCGGGGCTTGAGCCTCGGGGGCTCCGGGGTTCGACCGGATGGAGGGCGAGTGGGTGGGCGGCCGACCGGGCGGGCCGTGTGCGGGTGTGACCGGGGTCACGCCCGGTCGGGAGGGGTGGGCGGAATGCCTCCCCGTTGTCGCCGGTTGGTGCGGGTGTGCATTTAATGCACGTGCACGTACTGACTGGTATCCACAGCGAGGAGCCCCCACGTGACCGTCACTGCCACGGAGACCGCCGCCCGAGTCGCCGCGATGCTCTCCCGTCCGGCCGTGATCAACGGCCTGACCGTCCCGAACCGCATCGCGATGGCACCGATGACCCGCATGTTCTCCCCGGGCGGCGTTCCCGGCGAGGACGTGGTGTCGTACTACTCCCGGAGGGCCGCCGCCGGTGTGGGGCTGATCGTCACCGAGGGCACGTACGTGGGGCACGAGTCGGCCGGTCTCAGTGACCGGGTGCCGCGGTTCCACGGGGAGCAGCAGCTGGCCGGCTGGGCGCAGGTCGCCGACGCGGTGCACGCGGCGGGCGGCACGATCGTGCCGCAGCTCTGGCACATCGGCATGGTTCGAGAGCAGGGGAAGGCGCCGTATCCGGATGCCCCGGCGATCGGCCCGTCCGGCGTACGCACGGACGGCACCGAGGGTACGGGCAAGGCGATGACGCGGGCCGACATCGACGACGTGGTCGGCGCGTTCGCGCAGGCCGCCGCGGACGCCGAGCGCATCGGCTTCGACGGCGTCGAACTGCACGGCGCCCACGGCTACCTCATCGACCAGTTCCTGTGGGCGGGCACCAACCGCCGTACCGACGCCTACGGCGGCGACCCGGTGGCGCGGACGAAGTTCGCCGCGGACATCGTCGCGGCGGTCCGCGAGCGGGTCTCGCCCGCATTCCCCGTCATCTTCCGCTTCTCGCAGTGGAAGCAGGACGCCTACGACGCCCGCCTCGCCGAGACCCCCGGGGAGCTGGAGGCGATCCTCGCACCGCTCGTGACCGCCGGTGTCGACGCCTTCCACGCCTCCACCCGCCGCTACTGGCTCCCGGAGTTCGAGGGCTCGGAGATGAACCTGGCCGGCTGGGCGAAGAAGCTGACCGGCAGGCCTGCCATCACCGTCGGTTCGGTCGGCCTGAACGGGGAGTTCCAGGAGGCGTTCCAGGGGCGGGGCGCGGAGCTCCGCAGTCTCGACAATCTCCTCGACCGGCTGGAGCGCGACGAGTTCGACCTCGTCGCGGTGGGGCGCTCGGTGCTCCAGGACCCGCAGTGGGCGGCGAAGGTCCTCGGCGGGCGCATCGACGAGCTCGCGTCGTACGACGCGGCGTCGCTCAAGACGCTGAGCTGAACTGAGCCCCGGAGGTGGGGGATCCTCGGAGGTGGGGGAGCCCGGCGCGGGGGGGGCCCCGGGCCCCCCCCCCCGGGGGCCCCCCGGGGGGGGCCCCCGGGGGGGCCCCCCCGGGGGGGCCCCCCCCCCGCCCCCCGCCCCCCCCCCGGGGCCCCCCCGCGTACGTGGGGGGGGGGGGGGGGGGGGGGGGGGGGGGGGGGGGGGGGGGGGCGGGGGGGGGGCGGGGGGGGGGGGGGGGGGGGGGGGGGGGGGCCCCCCCCCCCCCCCCGCGCCGGGCTCCTGCCTGTTTCTGCCCTCTGCGCGAGCCCCCGGTGCGGCTCCCCGCTTCGGCCTCCGGCCTGCTCCGGTGTCCGCTCCGGTGTCCGCTCGATGGTGACAAGACCGGCTAAAAGACCCCGCCACATTAACTTGCTTAACTCAATTAACCTCTATAAAGTTGCCCAAGTCAATGAGAACTGAGCCACGACGGAGAGCTCCCTGATGTCCGACGCACCCACCCGGCCCGCCGCGGCCGGGGAATCCGCGCCGCCCCAACCCAACGCCGTGGTGGCCGTACTGGCCTTCGGCGGCATCGTCGTCTCGCTGATGCAGACGCTGGTCATCCCGATCGTGGGACAGCTGCCGGCGTACCTGAACGCCTCGGCGTCGGACACCGCCTGGGCCATCACCGCGACGCTGCTCGCCGCGGCCGTCGCGACACCGGTCATGGGACGCCTCGGCGACATGTACGGCAAGCGGCGCATGCTCCTGCTCAGTATGAGCATGCTGATCATCGGCTCCGTGGTCGCCGGACTCAGCGACAGCCTGACCCCGATGATCGTCGGCCGCGCTCTGCAGGGCCTCGCGTCCGGTGTGATCCCACTCGGCATCAGCATCCTGCGCGACGAACTCCCCGCCGAGCGGTTGGGATCGGCGACCGCGGTGATCAGCGCCTCGCTCGGCGTCGGCGGCGCCCTCGGTCTGCCCGCCGCCGCGCTCATCGCCGACAACTTCGACTGGCACGCGCTGTTCTGGGTCTCGGCCGCCCTCGGCGTCGTCGCGCTCGCCCTGGTGACGGCCTTCGTACCGGAGTCGAAGGTACGCACCGGCGGCCGGTTCGACGTGCCCGGCGCGATCGGGATGGCGGCCGGCCTGATGTGCCTGCTGCTCGCGATCTCCAAGGGTGCCGACTGGGGCTGGGGGAGCGGCACCACGCTCGGCCTGTTCGCGGCGGCCGTCGTCATCCTGGTGGCCTGGGGCTTCTACGAGCTGCGCGTCACCGAGCCGCTGGTGGACCTGCGGGTCTCGGCCCGCCCCCAGGTGCTGGTGACCAACGCCGCCTCGGTGGCGATCGGCTTCGCGATGTTCTCCATGTCCCTGGTCATTCCGCAGCTGCTCCAGCTTCCGGAGCAGACCGGCTACGGCCTGGGCAAGTCGCTGCTGACGGCCGGCCTGGTCATGGCCCCGTCCGGCCTGGTGATGATGGCGCTGGCCCCGGTCTCCGCACTCGTCTCCCGTGCCAAGGGGCCGAAGGTGACGCTGATGATCGGCGCCCTGATCGTCGCCACGGGCTACGGGCTGAACGTCGTCCTCATGGCCGAGGTCTGGCACTTCGTGCTGGCGTCCTGCGTCATCGGCGCCGGTATCGGCTTCTGCTACGGGGCGATGCCCGCGCTCATCATGGGCGCCGTGCCCGCCTCCGAGACGGGCTCCGCGAACAGCCTCAACACGCTGATGCGGTCCCTGGGCACGTCCGTCGCCAGCGCCGTCGCCGGTGTCGTCCTGGCCCAGATGACCACGCAGCTCGGTGCGTTCGCGGTGCCCTCCGAGGACGCCTTCCGCACGGTGCTGGCGCTCGGCTCGGGTGCCGCGCTCGTCGGGTTCGTCGTGGCGGCCTTCATCCCGCGCAGGCGCCCGGAGGGCCCGACCGTGGCGCGTGCGGAGAGCGCGGAGAGCTCGGCCGGGGCGGGGACCGCGTCCGCCGGGGTTCCGGCCGCCAAGGCGTAGTCACAGGGCCGTGAGGCCGTGAGGCCGCGAGGCCGTGAGGAATCGGCGTTACAGATTCCCCGTCGGTTCGCTGCCGGTCCGTGCCGGGATACCCCACACACGCAGTACCTCGTAGTCGGTGAACTCGAGCACCAGCCGGTACGCCATGGCGGACCGGGGCCCGCGCACCTCGGCCGCGATGAACAGCTCGGCCTCGCGGCGGTCGCGGCGCGGGGTGCCGCACAACTGCCACGCCCGACCGTTCCACAGCTCCGGCAGCCAGCGCTGCTGGGGCTGGGGGCGGTCGCTGTGCATTCCGTACCGGGACGGGACGGGCCCGGTGGGCGCTTGCCGGTGCGCCGGCCCGTTGAACTCGGCGCGGCGGGCCGTACGCCGCCGGGTCTCGCACAGCAGGCACAGGTCGGGGGCGCTCTCGTCGACCGGGCCGGTGGGGTGCTCGGGGCAGCGCGTGCTGGGCACGGCCGTGCTGACGCTCTCCTCCAGCCGGTCCAGCGCGCGCTTCAGGTCCGCCCGGACCTCGTGCAACTTGGCGTCCGGGGCGTCCCCGGACAGGGCCTCACCGTGCTCACCGAGGACGCGCAGGGCGCGGCCCAGGGCGGTGAGCTGCGCGTGGTTCATGGTCGCCTCCGGAGTGGGTGGACGGGTCCAGTATCCCAGTCCCGGGTGCGACCGGTTCGGGCCCGGGTCGGTCCAGGTCAGTCCGTGGCGTCCTGCGGGCCCGGTGCCGGGCTCGGTGCCGGGCCCGGTGCCTTTGCCAGTGCCGCGCGCAGGTGGCCGTCCGCCCCGTTCAGGAGGCGGGCCGCGGTCGGGCCGTCCACGTCGGCCAGCAGGACCAGGATGGCGTTCTTCACCTCGCCGTCCGTGGCGGCCAGGGCACGCTCGATGTCGGCGTCGGCCGCCCCCGTCGCGAGGGCGACGATCCGGCGGGAGCGGGCGCGCAGCTTCTCGTTGGAGGCGCGCACGTCGACCATCAGGTTCCCGTACGTCTTGCCCAGCCGGATCATCGTGATCGTCGAGATCATGTTGAGGACGAGCTTCTGGGCGGTGCCGGCCTTGAGGCGGGTGGAGCCGGTCAGCAGCTCCGGGCCGACGACCACCTCGATGCCGTGCTCGGCCGCGGCGGCGAGCGGGCTGCCCGCGTTGCAGGCGAGGCCCACCGTCAGGGCGCTCCGCGCGCGGGCGTGCGTGACGGCGCCGACGGCGTACGGCGTGCGCCCGGAGGCGGAGACGCCGACCACCGTGTCGTCGGCGGTCAACGCCAGCGCGTCCAGGTCGGCCGCGGCCAGCTCCGCGGAGTCCTCGGCGCCCTCGACCGAGGTGACCAGGGCACCCGGGCCGCCCGCGATCAGGCCGACGACCTGGCCGGGGTCGGTGTTGAAGGTCGGCGGGCACTCGGAGGCGTCCAGGACGCCCAGCCGGCCGGCGGTGCCCGCGCCCGCGTAGATCAGTCGGCCGCCCCGGACCATCCGGTCGGCGATGGCGTCGATCGCGGTGGCGATCGCGGGCAGCCGCTCGGCCACGGCGGCGGCGACGGTGGCGTCCTCGCCGTTCATCAGCCGGGCGATGCCGAGGGTGGGCAGCCGGTCGACGTCCGCCAGCTCCGGACGGAACGCCTCGGTGGTCAGGGTCTCCAACTCCGCGCGGAGGGTACGGGGGCCGGGCGCGCCGGGCGTCTCGGGGGCGCCGGGCGTCCTGGGCGTGGCGGGCACGGAGGACTCGGACGTGTGGGTCATGGAACGAATTTCTCCGGTCTGTCCGGTGCTGGAACTGTGGTGGTGTGTGTGGGGGCGGGGCCGCGGCTAGCGGGAACCGCTCCGGTGCCGGTGGGCCAGTGCCTCGTAGGACGCGGACAGGGCAGGGGCGGCCGACTCGTAGGTGCGCTGGGCGATCCCCACGAACAGGCAGTCCACCACCAGGAGCTGACTGGTCCGGGACGACATCGCGGCCGGGCGCAGCTCGCTCTCGCGGGCCGTGGACGTGGTCAGTACGTGGTCGGCGTACTGGGTGACGGGCCCGTCCGGCCGGCCGGTGACCGCGATGGTCGTCGCCCCGCGCTCGAAGGCGACCCGGAGCGGTTCGATGACGTCACCGGTCGAACCGGAATGCGTGATCGCGATGGCCACGTCACCGGCGCGCAACTGCACCGCGTTGGTGACGGCGAGGTGCGGGTCGCCGGGGGCGTGGGCTATCAGCCCTATGCGCAGCAGTTTCTGGGTGAGGTCCTGGGCGACCAGGCCGGAGGCGCCGATGCCGTACACGTCCGTCCGGCGGGCGCCGGCCAGGGCGGCGACGGCCGCGCCGAGCTGGACGGTGTCCAGTCCGGCGGCCGTGTCGGCGAGGGTCTGCTGCTCGTCGTGGGCGAGCTTCGCGACGACGTCGGCGATGGGGTCGTCCACCGCGATGTCGGTGGTGATGGCGGGGGCCCGGCCCGACTCCTGCTGGGCGGCGAGCCCGGCGAGGGCCAGGCGCAGGTCGCGGTAGCCGGGATAGCCGAGCAGGCGGGCCGTGCGGACGACGGTGGCCTCGCTGGTGCCGGTGAGTCCGGCGAGGCCGGTGACCGTGAGGGCCGCGCAGCCGGCCGGGTCGCCCGCGACGGCCTCGGCGACCCGCTGCATGGAACGGGTCATCGACGGCGCCAGCGTACGGACCTTGGCCGCGAGGGCGGCGGGAGCGGGCGGGGCGGCAACGGAATTGCCGGAGGTGCTGGTGCGGCGCCGGTCCGCGAAAATTTCCTTCACATCCTGGGTCACCGTTGAAAGATATTTTCGTTTCGGTGGCGTGGTCAAGAGTGCGCACAATAGGGGCATGCACCCCCACGACGACCCCGGTGACCCCGACGGCCTCGACAACGGCCCCGACAACGGCCCCGACGACAGCCCCGTCGGCCCCGTCAGTCCTTTGGAGCAGGCCCTGCACGCGGCACGCGCACTCGTGCTCGCCGACCTGGTCGCGCACGAGGTCGCCGGGGCGGAGGTCGTCTCACTCGTCGAGGAGTCCGTGACGCAGCGCCGCTGGTGGGTCGAACAGTGGCCTCAGGGTGCCGAGTTCGTGGCCGGCCTGGTCGCCCAGGACGTGCAGGACGCCCTGCTGGACCGGTACGGACGCTGGCCGCTGTGCCCGGTGTGCGGCTCCGACGACCCGCACGCGCTGGAGGTGGAACCGGAGTTGGGTCCCGACCCGCACTGGGTGTGCCACCAGGCGGGCGTGCAGGTCGCGGCGGTGGGTTCGTTGAGCGGGGCCCCGGGCAGCGGGGCGGGCGGCGCGACGGGCGGTGCGGCCTCGGCATGACCGTGTACATCGACCCGCCCACCTGGCCGGGCCACGGCCGCCTCTGGTCCCACCTGGTCAGCGACGTCTCCTACGACGAACTGCACGCCTTCGCCGCCGCCCTCGGCGTCCCCCGCCGCGCCTTCGAGCGCGACCACTACGACATCCCCCAGCACCGGTACACGGACGTCGTGCTCGCCGGCGCGGTGGAGGTCAGCAGCCGCGAGGTGGTACGGCTGCTGCACGGAGCGGGCCTGCGGGTACGCAAGAGTACGGTGCGCGGGGGCGCGGTTCAGCGGCGGAGCTCGTAGAGGTACTCGCCCTTCGCCTCGTCCTCGCCGGCCCGGGTGAATCCGGCGCGGGTGACGACGCCCTGCGAGGCCACGTTGTCGTGGTCGATGACGGCGGTGACGATCCGTACGCCGTCCTGGGCCAGCGCCCACGCCGACAGCGCGCGCAGCGCCTCCGTGGCGTAGCCGTGGCCGCGGGCGTCCTCGACGAGGTCGTAGCCGACCTCGACCCGGCCGTCCTCGTCCGGGACGGCGTGGAACCCCATCGCGCCCACGGCGAGGTCGTCCTCCCGCCGGACCAGGACGTACGCGGTCCACTCCGGCCGGAACACCCCTTCCTCGTACTGCTTGACCATCATCCCGGCGCCCACCCGGGTGCCGTCGGCGGGAGTGGAACCGGCCCACGCGAAGCCGCCGTCACCGCCCGTGCCGAGGTCGGCGGCGCTCGCCGGCGTGAGGCCCTCCAGGCCGAGCCGTTCGCTGCGGAGCACCGGATTGCTGCTCCAGCGCCACGGGCCGACGGGCTCGCGCCCCGGCAGCTCGCCGCGCCCGGTCGCCCACAGCAGGGTCTGCCAGGGGGTGGGCCCCGGCCGGACGTGCGGGAAGATCCGGGTGAGGACGAACGAGGCCAGTTCGGCGGGCGGTTCGTGCCGTACGCCCAGGCCCTCGGTGATGTCGTGGGTGTGCAGCAGCACCTCGGCCACCCCCATCGCGGCGAAGCCCTCGCGGTTCGCTTGCCGGAAGGGATACGGGTGGAAGGCGCGGACCGCGCGCGGGGTGGTGCGGATCGTGGCGGCGAGGAGGGCACCGGTCGTCTCGATCACGGTCAGGAGGGCGGCGTTGTCGGTGCCGTCGTCCGGAGTCATCTCGAAGGGTATGTACGCGTCCTGCGCCCGACCGGCCAACTGACCGGCGTACGCGAGGAGATCGGAGGCGATGTGCACCGCGGTCTCCCGGCAGTCCCACTCCAGCCGCCCGGCCCGCACGCCTTCCCACTTCCGGTCGGTGACCGCCCGCAGGGCCGTCACGCAGTCCGCGACAACCTCCTCCACCCGTTCCGCCGGCTGTTCCGCTCCCAAGGCATGCATGAGGGGCAGGCTACGAGGGCGGCGGCGTCGGGGTCGACAGCATTTCCAGCTCGCCGCGGAGGTTGTACCGGGCCGTGGCCTCCCAGCGCTCCCGCCCGTACGGTGTGCGGAACAGGTCTGGCAGGCCGAGGAGTTGGCGCAGTACGGCGGCCCGCCCCTCGCGGAAGGCATCGTTGGGTACGAAGTGGTACTCCTCGCGGACGGCGGCGGTGTAGGCGGCGTACGCGGACGGGGGCGAGGCGAGGATCGCGAGGTCGGCGTCGCACAGCACCTGGCCGTCATGGTCGTCGTCGGCCGGATCATGGGTGACGGTGAGCCGCACCAGCCGCGCCACCTCGGCGGCCTTCGCCTCCGGCACCCCGGCCTCGGCCAGCGCCCGCTCGGCCAGCCGCGCCGACCGCTCCTCGTTCTCGGACCGGTCGGGCAGATACACGGCGTCGTGGAACCAGGCGGCGAGCCGTACGACGTCGGGGTCGTCCGCGTACCCCTCCAGCTCGTCGACCCGGTCGAGCACGGCGGCGAGGTGAGCAACGGTGTGATAGCGCCGCTGCGGCTCCTGCCAACGGGCGAGCAGGTTGTCGGCGTAGGGGGCGGGATCGGCCCCGCTCCCGCCCTCGGGACCGCGGGCCCCCTCCAGAGCCCGGACGAAACGCTCACGCAGAACACCGGTGTCGACCATGCGGCCATTGTTCCTGCTGCGCGCCCCGAGAGGGTCAGAGGTCGAACTCGGCCCGTACCGTGGGCCGCCTCTTCGGGGGCGGCCCGAGTGTTCCCGAGGGGGACCTGCCGCGGAGCGTGAGCGCTGCAAAGGACGGAGCGTCGACGGCTAAGGCAGGAATCCCTCGCCGTCCTCGGCCGGCCGCCGGCTGACCGGGGCCGTCAGCAGTCCGGCGATGGAGTCGGAGAGGAAGTCGCCCGCCGCGTGCCAGCGCGGCGGTTTGCCGTCGCGTTCCGCGAGTTCCTCCATGTCCGCGCACGCCGACATGACGATGTGGGTCATCAGCATGGCCCGGCCCCGGACGATGTCCCGGGGCAGGTGGTCGAGGCGGGTGACCACCGACCGGATGATCAGTGTGGCGGTGGGTGCCTGGGCCGCCATGCCGTAGAGCAGCGCGGTGGTGACGGGATGGTGCATCGCCTGGCTGACGAACCGTGCCCGCCAGGTCGGCCGGGGCAGCTCGGCGAGGGTGTCCGTCACGGGTACCACCAGGCTGCGTACGTCGTCCAGGAGCGAGTCGGAGCGCTCGAACATCGCCCGGCGGGGTTCCTCCAGCACCGAGAGGTGGCGTGTGAGCAGTGCGCGCAGCAGGCCCTCGCGGCCGCCGAAGTAGTAGCCCACGGCCGAGTGGTTGGTGTTTCCCGCGGTCTCGGCGACCTTGCGGTCCGAGACGTGGGAGATGCCCGACTGGACGAAGAGGCGTTCGGCGGCATCGAGCAGCGCGGTGCGCGCCACCTCTGATTTGGCCATCGGTAGTCGTCATCTCCTGTCCTGCGTGACCGTGCGTGGCGGATGTGCGTGGCGGAATCGACAACGTAACCCACGCACACGGATGTAAGTCATGTAACTTACATTGGTGACGGGTTTGTAAGTCGAGTGACTTACCGCCGGACTTCCCGGTTCTCCGCTTCCGCGGCCGATGGCCCTGACAGGACCATCCCCTTCCTCGGCCGGACGGCCGGCCTCCGACGCCCCGCCCTCTTCGCCTTCGCCTTTGCCCTCGCCTTCGACAAGGAGCCAGATTTCGTGGAGCCCTCCACCACCGCCCCGCCGGCCGGCGGCCCCTCGCCCGGCCCGGCCGGTTCTCCCGCCGCGTCCGGCACCCCGGGCCTGCCCGGCGCGCCCCAGGAGGAAGACCGGAAGACCCGGATCGGCCGCTACGTCGCCCTCTTCGCCATGCCCTTCCTGATGGTGACGATGATGTACGCGACCTACGTCGGGACCATGCACGCGCCCGCCCCCAAGGGCATGCCGGTGGCTGTCGTGGGCTCCGGGCAGATGGCGGAGAAGGTCGTCTCCGCGCTGGACTCCCTGCCGGGTGACCCCCTCGAGCCGCGGCTGGTCGCCACCGCCGGCGAGGCGCTCGACCTGCTCAAGGACCGCGAGGTCTCCGGCGCCTTCGAGATCCCCGCGAGCGGCCGGGGCGAGGCCGTGATCCACACGGCCTCGGCCGGCGGTGCCTCCCAGGCGAGTACGGTCCAGCAGCTCCTGGCCCCGGTGGCCGCCGAGAACCAGTGGCAGATCACGACCGAGGACGTCGCCCCGCTCCCCGACGGTGACATGTCGGGTGTCGCGGTCCTCTTCGCAGGTATGGGCATGATGCTGGCCGGCTATGTGCCGCTCAGCGTGCTGACGATGTCGCTGCCGTTCCTGCTGACGCTGCGTCGGTTCGTCCCCCTCCTCATCGGGTGGGCGGCGGTGACCAGCACCGTCATCTGGACTCTTCTCGGCCCGGTCGTGGGCGCCGTGGAGGGCCACTACCTGGAGTTCCTCGGCGTCGGCATGCTGGCCGTCGGCGCGGTCGGCATGACGCAGGTGCTCTTCACCAAGCTCGTCGGGCCGCTCGCCGTCCTGTTCGGGATGCTGCTGTGGGTCGTCTTCGGCATGCCGGCGTCCAACCTGGCACTGCCCGTCCACAACATGCCGGGCTTCTTCCAGTTCCTGCACGGGGTGCTGCCGCTGCCCGCCGCGGGCGAGTCCCTGCGCTCCCTGCTGTACTTCGACGGCCGTGGTATCGGCGGCTACCTGCTTCCGCTGGGTGTCTGGATCGTCGTCGCCTTCGTGCTCGCGCTGCTCAAGGAGCGCCGCTCCGGAACCGCGATCCCGGCGGCTCCCCAGGTCACCGACGTGAGCACCCCGCTGCCCGCGCTGGCCGGCGGCCCGGTGCGCTCCCCGAAGGTCCGCTACTTCGCCGCGGTCGCCTTCCCGCTGGCCATCCTGGTGGGTGTGGTCGGCAGCATGAGCGCCTCGATGCACCAGCCGAAGCTCCACGACATGCCCGTGGTCGTGGTCGCCGCCGACGCCGGACAGGCCGAGCAGCTGGCCGAGGGCCTGAAGCCGCAGCTCGGCGCCATGCTCGACATCCGGACCGGCACCTCCGTCGACGAGGTCAAGGACCGGATCCTCGAGCAGGAGGTCGTCGGCGCTTATGTCCTGCCGTCCACGGCGGACGGCACAGCCACCCTCTACAGTTCCTCGGCGGCCGGTTCCAGCCAGCAGATGGCGCTGCAGTCGGTGTTCCAGCAGGTCGCCGCCGGCGCGGAGATCCCCCTGGAACTGACCGACATCAAGCCGCTGACCAGTGACGACACCATGGGCAGCAACAGCATGTACGTCGGCATGTCCTGGATCATGGCCGGCTTCCTGATCATGGCGGTCCTGCGCGGCGGCGCCCCGGAGCTGACGCGGCTGCGCCACTTCGTGGTGAAGCTCGCCGGCTGGGCGGTCGGCATGGCGCTGTGGCTGTGGTTCCTCTTCGACGTCCTGATCGGCGCCGTCAACGGCCATGCCTTCGAACTGATCGGCTTCGGCGCGGTCACCATCTTCTGCGTCTCGCTGGTGACGGGTGTCTTCACCCGGACGTTCGGCCTCGCCGCGATCATCCCCGTGATGCTGGTCCTGATGCTGGCCGGTGTCCCCGCCTCCGGCGGCGGCATGTCCGTCTACATGGTCCCCGACCTGTTCCGCATGCTTCAGGACGTCCTCCCGCTGCCGGCCGCCGTCGACACCGCTCGCTCGCTGGTCTACTTCGACGGCCACGGCATCGGCCGCAACCTCCTGACCATCGCGGTCTGGGGCGCGGCCGGCCTGGTCCTGCAGTTCCTGGTGGACCTGTGGCTGGCCCACCGGGAGAGGAGGGCACCGGGCACGCAGCCTGGCACACAGCCTGGTTCCGACAGCTCCGGCACGTCCGGCACCGCCGGCAGTCCGGTCCCGGTCTCCGGTTCCACGAAGGAGAACGACGACTTGGAACCCGTACCGGCGAGCTGACCTCCGTCCGGGCCTGACGACGCGTCGGCAGGCCCGGACGGCCCACGGACGAAGCCTCCGCCGGTGCTGAGCCGCGATGTGGCCTTGAACCGCGACAGGGCCTCGAGCCGCTACTGGCTTGGCCCGCATGACGACTCCTGCTGATGTACATGCTGTGCGTGAACCCGGGCTTCCCGGGCGGTTGTTGACCGTTGAGCGGGACGCGCTGGTTCCGTTGCTGCGGGGACGGGCGGAGAAGGACTTCGCCCTGCCGGTCGTGGCCTGCCCGGGGTGGACCGTGCGGGACGTGCTGGCGCACTGTTCGGCCGCGCTCACACGGGTGGTGGAGAGCCGGTTCGAGAAGGGGGTGTTCTCGCCCGCGTCGAACGAACGGGACATCGCCGAGCGGGGCGCCTGGAGCAACCAGCGTGTGGTGGACGAGCTGGAGCGGGGGATGACCGGGGCCGGGGCGGTGATCGCCGGGGCCGGTGGGTTGCTGGACATCCTCGCGCTGGGCGAATGGGTGCATGGCGGGGACGTTCGCGAGGCGCTCGGGGAGCCCGGGGCGTACGCGGGGGCCGGACTGCCGTACGCGCTCGATCTGCTGGCCCACGTCACGGGCACGATGGGGCATCTGCCGCTGCACGCCGACCTCGACGACGCCGATGAGCCGCTGCGGCTCGGGGGAGTCTCCGGGGAGCGTCCTTTGGCGCGGTACATCGGGGACGGGGCGACGCTGGTGCGGCTGTACGCGGGGCGTTCGGTGAAGGGGGCCTCGTACGAGCTGGCCGGGGCGGAGGCCGCGGAGCTGAACATCTTCGGGGGGTGAGGCCGGCCGCGGAGTGTGGGGGCGCGGATCCCCGGTGGGCGGGCGTAGGCTGGATTGGACTAGACCTCTAGGGAGCCGAGTCTCTCTGCGGTGGGTCCGGTCGCCGGTCGACGCCCTTGAATGCCGAGGAATGGGGTCCCATGAGCAAGCGTGCTGTCCTGGAGGTGATCGCGCTCGACATCGAGGACGCGGTTGCCGCGCAGGCGGGAGGTGCGGACCGGCTCGAGCTGGTCACCGACATGGCCGCCGACGGACTCACCCCGTCCGCCACCACCGTCGCCGCCGTCCGCGCGGCCGTCGGCCTCCCGCTGCGGGTGATGCTGCGCCTCGCCGACGGGTTCGCCGCCGGTGACCCCGACCGGCTGGTGCGCACGGCCCACGAGATGCGGGACGCCGGCGCCGAGGAGTTCGTCCTCGGGTTCCTCGACGCCGACGGCCGGGTGGACCTGGACGCCGTGGAGCGGGTGGCCGGTGTGCTGGACGGCTGCCGCTGGACCTTTCATCGCGCCATCGACCGCGCCGCCGACCGCGACGCTCTCCGCAAGCAGCTCGACGGGCTGCCCGGCCTCGACACCTACCTGACGGCCGGCGCGCCCGGCGGTGTCGCCGACGGGCTGCCCACCCTGCTCGCCGAGGCCCGGCGCGGGCGAGGGGGCGAACCCGGCTACCAGCAGGAGCTGCTCGTCGGCGGCGGCCTGCGGCTGGAGCAGGTGCCCACCCTGCTCGCCGCCGGGATCCGCGCTTTCCACATCGGGGGCGCGGCCCGGCCCGGCGGATGGACCGGGCCCGTCTCGGCGGAGGCCGTCGCACAGTGGCGCAGGGTGGTGGACGGGGCGGTCGACGGAGCGGTCGGCGGCGGCTGACGGCGGTTCCGCCGGACCGGTTCCGCCGGACCGGTTCTGCCGGAACGGCTCAGTCCAGCAGCTGTTCCGGCAGGGGGGCCGCGTGCGTCACGATCAGGCCCGAGACCGCGCGGGTCAGGGCGACGTACAGGCGGCGCAGGCCGGTGCGTTCGTCGGGCTCGCCGTCGACCACGGCGCGCGGCTCGGCCAGGACCACGTAGTCGTACTCCAGTCCCTTCGCCAGGGACGCCGGCACCAGGGTGAGCCGGGTGTCGTACGTCGTCTCCTCGCCCGGCGCGACGTAACCGATGCCCGCCTCCGACAGGGCCCGAGCCAGCTCCGGGATCCGGGCGTCGGCGGCGATCAGGCCGACCGAGCCCTCGTGGGCCAGCAGTTCGCGGCAGGCCGCCAGCACGTCACCGGTCCCGTCGGCGTCGGTCCCGCCGTCACCGGTCCCGCCGGCGCCGGCGTGGGTGGCGGACGGGCGGATCGAGAAGAAGCCCGGGTTGTCGCGGATCGACGCCACCGGCGTCAGGCCCGGCGCGATGTGCGGGAGCAGCCGGGAGGCGTACGCGATCACGTCCGTCGGGACGCGGAAACCTGCGGTCAGCTCCTCGACCACCGCGTCCCGCTTGCCCAGGTGGCCCAGCGCCTCCTCCCAGCTCCGGGTCGACCACGGCGTGGTGCCCTGGGCCAGGTCGCCGAGGACGGTCGCCGAACCGGTGGTGCAGCGCCGGCCCACCGCCCGGTACTGCATGGGGGAGAGGTCCTGCGCCTCGTCGAGCACCACGTGCCCGAGGGAGTGGGTGCGCCGGATCAGGTCGGTGGCCTCGTCGATCAGTACCGCGTCCGCCGCCGACCACTTCGCGGACTTCACCGACCGCGCCGGCTTCGCCCAGAGGATCGCCTTCCGCTCGTCCTCGTCGAGCAGTCCGGCCGCGTGCTCGGCCAGGAACTCCGGATCCGCCAACAGCCGCAGGACGAGCTTCGCCGGGTCGACGGCCGGCCAGAGCGCCTTCACCGCCGCCTTCACCGCGCTGTTGCGGGCCACCGCGTCCTGCACCCTGTCGTCCGGTGCCTCCCCGGCCCGCTCCATCTGCACCAGCACGACGTGCGCGATGCGCTGCGGCAGGGCCTCGCGGGCGGCGCCGTAGCGGATGTCCCGGTCGAGCAACTGGCGGACCAGTTCCTCCAGTTCGTACGCCGGTACCCGCCAGCGGCGCGAGCCGCGCACGACGACGACCGGTTCGGTGGGCAGGGTCACGTGCGCGTAGAGGGCCCGGCGCAGTACCTCGGCCATCCTCGCGTCGCCCTTGACGAGCGCGGCCCGCGCGTCGTCCGTCCCGCGCACCTCGACATGGGCCACCAGGTCGTCCACCGTCGCCTGCCCGACCGCCAGCTCGCCCAGCGCGGGCAGCACCTGCTCGATGTAGTGCAGGAAGGACCGGTTCGGCCCGACGACCAGCGTGCCCGTGCGGGCCAGCCGCTCGCGGTGGGCGTACAGCAGGTAGGCGACCCGGTGCAGGCCGACGGCCGTCTTCCCGGTACCGGGACCTCCCTGCACGCAGACGCTGCCCGACAGGCCGGACCGTACGATCTCGTCCTGCTCGGGCTGGATCGTGGCGACGATGTCCCGCATCGGGCCGACACGCGGGCGCTCGATCTCCTGCTGGAGCAGCCTGCTCGTGACGGCCGCCTCGGTGGGGTCGGACAGGTGCTCGTCCTCGTACGCCGTGAGGTCCCCGCCGGTGTAGCCGAAACGGCGGCGCAGCGCGACGTCCATCGGGTCCTTCTTGGACGCCCGGTAGAACGGCTGGGAGACCGGCGCACGCCAGTCGATCACCATCGGGTCGCCGTCGGCGTCGTGCACATGCCGACGCCCGATGTGCAGTCTCCGATAAGCAGCCTCCGGCTGCGGGCGCTCCCCTTCCGCCCCCTCCGCCTCCTCGGCGCCCGGGGCGTGCAGGTAGTCGAGGCGGCCGAAGAAGAGCGGGGTGCCGCTGAGGTCGGCCAGGGCCTTGATGCGGTCCCCGATCTGCCGCTCCAGGATCTGCGCGTTGACCCAGTTCGCGGTGACGTCGCGGATGTCCAGGGCCTCGACGTCCTCGCGCATCGCGCGCAGGGCGGTACGGGACGCGGAGAGGTGGGAGCGCTCGCGGGCCAGTGGGCCTCCGCCGTCGACGTCACGGTTGACGTCACTGTCGACCTCGGTGCCGGCGGCGGGCATGGCTGGGGTGGCGGGTTCGGGGACGTGCGCGGGCACGGGTCTGCCTCCGGCTGGTGCTGGCGGTGATGCCGTGTGATCACGGCATGGCGGACCGTCCGGTTTCCGTCCGGGCGGTGGCACTCCGGCGAGGGAGGCGGGAAAGCCCCGGGCGGCTTCTGTTCCGGTGGCCGGGGCGAGCGGGAGAGTCTAGTCGGCTCCCGCACCGGGGGCGAACGATTAATCCGCCCGCCGCCCGCCGCCCGCCGCCCGGTCTCGTTTTCGGCCTCAGGGTTCGGGCTTCTGCACCCCTTAGGGCTCTCAGGGGCGCGGGTACTCCTCGAAGGGGAGACCGTGCGTCTCAGGGCGTACGCGACGTGACCTGAAGTCGGGCCCAGGGACCGATGCCCCGAATGGGTGATCTGGCGCACTCTGGATACATGAGCACAGCGACCTTCACCCCAGGCAGCCAGGCCGGTGGTCGGGGCGCCCCGCATCGAGGTGCCACCGCCATCGGCTCCGTCCACCACTCCCCGCACCGCATCGGCAACGCCCTGCGCGCGGTCCGGGTCTTCGCCGAGAGCTTCTTCTCGGTCGCCGTCCTCGGTGAGTACAGCGAGGAGGCGGGCGTTCGCCGGAGGTGACGGCCCGCCCGAGCCCCGGCCTTCCCCGCCCCGCCCGCAGTCGCGCGGGCTGAGTAGGCGGGCAGGTACCGGCTGAGTACGCGCACTCGTGTCCGGCACCCGTCACGCGGGTTGACTGGCGTCATGAGCCAAGCCCACTTCGCGCCTCTGATGCCGGCGGTGCCCCACCCGCCCGACCGGGACCGCTGGGCCTGGGTGGCGCCCACCGTCGTGACCGTGCTCCTGGCAGCTCTGCTGCCCGTGGCGTTCCTGTCGGGCGCGATGTCCGTCATGGCGACCGACGGTTGCGGGCCCGATGGCTGTTCGCAGAGGCTGATGACCGCCCTGGACGTGGTCCTTTGGTCGATGCCCGTCGGCGGCATCCTCGCCTTCTGCGCCTGGTTCACGTCCTGGGTGCTGCCGTGGAGGATCCGGTGGTCGGCCCTGCGCGCCTCGGCGGCAGCGCTCTCGCTGCTGCCGCCGCTCTTCACCGTGGTGCTGGTGTTCAACCTTCCCCAGGGGTGACCGCACACCCGGGCACCGCGCTAGCTGTCGGCGAGGAGCTCGTCCGCGTCCATGATCCGGTACGCGTATCCCTGCTCCGCCAGGAACCGCTGGCGGTGGGCCGCGAAGTCCTGGTCGATGGTGTCGCGGGCGACGACGGAGTAGAAGTGGGCCTGGTGGCCGTCCGCCTTGGGGCGCAGCACCCGGCCCAGCCGCTGGGCCTCTTCCTGCCGGGACCCGAAGGTGCCCGAGACCTGGATGGCGACCGTGGCCTCCGGCAGGTCGATCGAGAAGTTCGCGACCTTGGAGACGACCAGGACGCTGATCTCGCCCTCCCGGAACGCGTTGAACAGCTTCTCCCGCTGGGCGTTCGACGTCTCGCCCTTGATCACGGGGGCGTTCAGGTGCTCGCCCAGCTCGTCCAGCTGGTCGATGTACTGCCCGATGACGAGGATCTGCTGCCCCGCGAACCGCCGGACGATCGCCTCCGTGACCTTCCGCTTGGTGGCGGTCGTCGCGCAGAAGCGGTACTTCTCCTCCGTCTCCGCGGTGGCGTACGCGATCCGCTCGGAGTCGGTGAGGTTGACCCGGACCTCGACGCAGTCGGCGGGCGCGATGTAGCCCTGCGCCTCGATCTCCTTCCACGGCGCGTCGAACCGCTTCGGGCCGATCAGCGAGAACACGTCCGACTCGCGGCCGTCCTCCCGCACCAGCGTCGCCGTCAGGCCCAGTCGCCGCCGGGCCTGGAGGTCCGCCGTGAACTTGAAGACGGGCGCGGGCAGCAGGTGCACCTCGTCGTAGAGGATCAGGCCCCAGTCCCGGGAGTCGAACAGTTCCAGGTGCGGGTAGACGCCTTTGCGGCGGGTCGTCAGTACCTGGTACGTGGCGATGGTGACGGGCCGGATCTCCTTCCGCGTCCCGCTGTACTCACCGATCTCGTCCTCGGTCAGCGAGGTCCGCTTCACCAGTTCGTGCTTCCACTGGCGGGCCGAGACGGTGTTGGTGACCAGGATCAGCGTGGTCGACTTCGCCTGCGCCATCGTTCCGGCACCGACGAGCGTCTTGCCCGCGCCGCAGGGCAGGACGATCACGCCGGAGCCGCCGTGCCAGAAGTTCTCCACGGCCTGCTTCTGGTACGGGCGCAGCGCCCATCCGTCCTCGCGCAGTTCGATGTCGTGCGCCTCGCCGTCCACGTACCCGGCGAGGTCCTCGGCGGGCCAGCCCAGCTTCAGCAGCACCTGCTTGATCTGCCCGCGCTCCGAGGGGTGCACGGCGACCGTGTCCGGGTCGAGGCGGGCGCCGACCAGCGGGGCGACCCGCTTGGAGCGCAGCACCTCCTCCAGCACGGGCCGGTCGGTGCTGGTGAGGACGAGACCGTGCGCGGGGTGCTTGAACAGGCTGAGCCGGCCGTAGCGGTCCATCGTCTCGGCGATGTCGACGAGCAGCGCGTGCGGCACCGGGTAGCGGCTGTACTTCACCAGCGCGTCCACGACCTGCTCGGCGTCGTGGCCGGCGGCCCGTGCGTTCCACAGGCCGAGCGGGGTCACCCGGTAGGTGTGGATGTGTTCCGGCGCCCGCTCCAGCTCGGCGAACGGCGCGATGGCGCGACGGCATTCACCGGCCTGCTCGTGGTCGACTTCCAGGAGAAGCGTCTTGTCGGACTGGACGATGAGCGGACCATTCACGCGCGGCTGCCTTTCTGCGACGGGCTCGGCACGGGCACTGCACGGGCACAGCTCGGCCAAACGTCCAGTTTGCCTGATCACCCGCCGCCTGAGGGCCCCTGAGGGCCGGAGTGACAGCGGCCACAGGAGCAGGAGTCAGGAGCAGGAGCAGGAGCGGAGGCAGGGTGGACCGCGCCTCTCAGCAGACCGTGCCCGGTCCGGACGCCGTGGCGCGCAGCAGATCACGCACCAGGCCGAAGTCGATGCTCTCCACGTCCTCCGGCCTGCGGAACCGCAGGCAGCCCTTGCCCATGTCCTGCCCTGCCAGTCGGTCCTCGAAGGCCGCGCGGACGTCGCTTCGCATCAGGTAGAAGGAGACGTACCGCTTCTGCGAGGCGAAGGCGATCTCGGCCGTGCCGTCCCGCTCGTAGGCGGGCATGCCGTACGCCATCACCTCGGCGAAGCCCTTGAGCTCTTCCCCGCACAACCGCCGCAGCTCGCTCAGGGCGGCCCTGCGTCCCTCCGGGGCCTCGGAGAGGTAGCCGTCGACGTCCGCCGCGGTGCTCTGTGTCATACGTGCAGCGTACGCGGGGGCCCGCCCCGGACGGCGGAGCCCGCTCAGCTCTCGTCGTTCGCCAGTTCCGCGACCCCGGTGATCCGGTGCAGCGGGTACGTCCGTACCTCGTCGGCCGTGTGGTCGTACGCCGTGACGAAGCCGCCCTCGACGCGGACCGGGGCGATGACGCGCTGGCTGGCGGCGCCCTCCGCGTTCACGTAGCCGATCCACAGCGTCTCGCCGGTGAGGACGGCGGCCTGCATGGTGGCGAGGGTCTCGGCGGACCCGGTGCGCGGCAGTTCACCGCTCCCCGCCCCGGCCCCGGTCCCGTCCGCCTCCCCGGGCTTGACCTTGCGCGGGGCGGTCGAGGCGAGGTCGCCGGCGCGGACGGCGCGGATCGCCGCCGCGAGCAGCGTGTCGTCGGGCACCGGCGGCCCCTCCGGGACCGGCTCGGGTGCCGTGCGCGGCGGGGTGCGGCGGGCGTCGGCACGGGTGATCAGGACATCGCCCTCGGCGGACTCGGCGGCCGGCGCGAACCCCATCCGGCGCAGCCCTTCCAGCAGGCCGGCCGGATCGGCCTGCGCGGCCAGCACGGTCGGCGCGAGCCTGCGCAGGCCCAGTTCCGCGGCCCGCTTGTCGGCGAGGATCTCGTTCAGCATCGCGTCGTCGTCGCAGCGTACGTACGCGGAGGCCGCGCCCACCCGCAGATGTCCGTGCCTGCGGGCCACGTCGTCGATCAGATACGCCAGTGGCTGCGGCACCGGGGTACGGGAGTGCGCGGCGAGGAAGGCGTGCAGGTCGGTGGCGGCCCGGCCGGCGTCCAGGGCACGGCGTACCGAGCCCGGCGTGAACCGGTAGACGGTCGCCCCGCCCTTCGACTCCACGTCCGCCAGCACCCCCAGCATGTCCGCGAGCGGCCGCTGGAGCGGGCCGGGCGCGACCGCCGTCAGGTCGGCCTGGAGCAGGACGTGGTCCAGTGGTTCGGGCAGCTGCGGGGCGAGCAGCCGGGCGGCGGCGGCGGACGCGGCGGCCTGCTCGGCAGGTGTGAGGACGGTGAGGGCGGGAGAAGGCGGGGCGGGGGAGTCCGTGGCGGGGAAGTCCGGGTGCCCGGCCGCCGGCCGATGGTGGACGGGGAGCCGGTCGCCCGGCCCTGTCGACTCCGGCGCCCGGTCCGGCCGCTCGGCCTGCGCCTGCGCCTGCGTCTTCGGCGTGGGCATCCCGAGCAGGGCCCGGCCGTGCGCGGACAGCGCGCCGCGGCCGGTGACGCCCAGCATCTCGGCCTCGGCCAGCGTCCACCGGGTGAGCCGCGAGCGCAGATCGTCGCCCCCACCCCCGCCCGAGCCCGCACCTGTGCCCGAGCCTGTGGAACCGGAACCGGCGGCCCCGCCCGTCGCGCGCGGCGGCCGTTCCCACCGCAGCCGCTCCGACACCGACCCGGCGTCCGGCGCCGCACCCTCCGGCAGCCCCGCGAGCAGCGCCAGCACCCGGCGCCGCACCTCGGGCGCCGCCGACCGGTCGAGCCCCGGACCCAGGGCCGACAGGGTGTGGTCCTTCGCGTCCCGCCCGCCGACCAGGCCCGGCGTCCGGGTCGCCGTCAGCCACGCCGTGACCAGCGTCGTCCAGCGCTCGGCGGCGGGCCGCTCCCGCCAGGTGTCGTACGCCGGAGTCGCCGCGTACCGCTCGTCGGCCTCACCGTCGGAAGCCAACAGGCCGGCCGCGTAGGCGAGTTCGACCCAGAACGCGGCGACCTGCTCGGACACGTCCAGGGCGACGGCGGTCCGCTTCAGGTCGCGCACGCTCAGCCCGCCGGACCGCAGCACCGCCGGGCCGCCCTCGTCCCAGTCCTTCAGCAGCTCTTCGACGGTCGCCGACGCCGTGTACGCCTGCCCGGCCGCCGTCGCGTCCACCACCCGGGGAGGGTGCGTGGCCGCGGCCACGACCGGCGGCGGCACCGGCTCCACCGCCAGGTGCGCCCGCCCGCCGCGCAGATGCAGCGCCACCTCCCGCGGCAGGACGACCGTCCCGGGCGCGGTCGGCAGCAGCAGCCCCCGGTCCAGCAGCCGGCGCAGCCGGGTCGCCGGATCGGCGGTGACCTGACCGTAGGGCGGCCCCCAGACCAGCCGCTCCAGCACATCCAGCGACTCGAACGGCACCTCGGCCAGCAGCGCCGCCATCCGCTCCCGGTCCGTGAACAGCCCGGTCAGCGCCGCCACGGCGGAGACCGGGTCGTGCGTGGAGGGCAGTCCGGCCGTCGTCACGATCTCCTGGATCCGCCCCGGGGACATCCCGGCCGTCGCCTCCCGCACGGTCGGGCCGAGGCCCGTCGGCGAGGGATGCTGCGGGGAAGGGGAGAGCAGCTCACGGGCCGTACGGACCAGCCGCAGCCGGTCGTCGGCACCCCACACCAGCGCCTGCTCGCGCAGCGTCCGCACGGCACCCGGCAGTGCGGCGGCCACCACCCGGTCGCCCTCGTCGCCCGCCAGCAGCCCGAGCAGCTCGTCGTACGGCGCCGGATCCGCCGCCACGGCCAGCGCCTGCGCGGTCTGCGTCGTGAACCGGTCCAGCCGGTCCAGGGCGCGGACGACCGAGGCGCGGGTACCGGCCCGGGTGGCCAGCTGCGTGAGGTCGGCGGGCA
The DNA here is from genome assembly GCF_042871645.1 of Streptomyces sp. NPDC005774. Classification (NCBI taxonomy): domain Bacteria; kingdom Bacillati; phylum Actinomycetota; class Actinomycetes; order Kitasatosporales; family Streptomycetaceae; genus Streptomyces; species Streptomyces sp. NPDC005774. The sequence goes on from NZ_JBIAIV010000010.1 coordinate 113,503, forward strand.
CGGGCGTGACAAGGTCCGGCCGGCTGCGCAGGAGCGCGGCAAGCTCGGCGTCGTCCCGTCCCCGGAGCGCCTCCGCGAGGGATCGGGGGGCCGCCGCTGGCTTCTCCTCGGTGCTCATCCGCATCACCGTAGCGGGTGGATACGCCGGTGGGGTGCGTGGAGTTGGGCCGGGCGGCCGGACTCGCGGTACCGTCGTCCGACGTCGCCCGCCAACGCATCCGCCCTGGAGGGGACTTCGTGGGTATCGAGAGTGACCAGATCGTCTACGAGTATCTGAGCCGCGTCGGCGACGTGGCCCAGCAACGGCAGCTGCCGTCGGCGACCCGTATGCGTCTGGTCGCCGGCCTGCGGGACGAGATCGACCGGTACCGGGCGAAGGCCGTCGTCGATTCCCCGGCCGCCGTGCGCCGCATCATCTCCCGCATGGGGACCCCGGACGAGATCGTGACGGCGGCCTCCACCGGTGCCCCCGGCGCACCCGGCTCCTCCGGCACCGGGGGGACGGCTCGGGGGGCGGAGGGGAACGGGGGCGCCGCCCCGGGCAAGCCCGGGGCGGCGCCCGCGCCCACCGCGGTCCCCGCCCAGCGGGCCGGCGACCGCGCCCAGCGGGCGAAGAACGTCCTGCGCCGCGCCGTCCCCCGCCCCCGCCCGGCCGGGGACCCGAACGCCGCACCCTCCGCCCCCGCCGGACCGTCCGCACCGCACCAGGCCGGTACGGACGAACTCGGCGACAGCGCCGAGCAGCCCGACTGGTGGCGGGTGGACAGCAGCCCCTTCGGCGTCGGCGACACGGTCCCCGGATTCGTCGGCGGCGTGGAGATCCCCGAACTGCTCAAGGCCCCGCCGTCCATGGACGCGAAGGACGCCGACGGCACCGACGGGCCGGGCGGACCGGGTGGGCAGGGCGGGAAGGCGGCCGGGCCGTCCGTACCCGGCGCGCGCACCGCTGCGCGGGCCGAAGGGGCCCCGGCCGCCGTCGAGACCGGGGCCGAGAAGAGCGGCTCCGCCACCCGCCGCCGGCTCCCACGCCTGCCGTCCGGCGGCTGGAGCAACCCCCTGCTCCTGGTCGCCGCGGGCCTGCTGGTCGTGGGCGCCGTGCTCGGCAACTGGTTCGCCCTGTTCCTCGGCTGGGTCATCGTCTACGCCTCCCGCCGCCTGAGCCGGGCCGAGATCAAGTGGGCGGTCGTCGTCCTGCCCGGTCTCGCGCTCGCGGGTGGAGCCGGCTGGCTCTGGGGCAGGACCGAGGAGCGCTGGGGCACCCCCATCGCCGACGGCACCATGAACGACGCCGTCTCCGAGACCTGGCCCTGGGTGGTCCGGGCCGCGGCCGTCGCCTCGGCCCTGTTCCTGACCTGGCGCTCCCAGCGCCCCCGCTGAGGGGCGCGTACACCGCCGCCGAGCGAGGGAGCACCGCCGGCGGCCTGTTGTTTGCGTGCACTGGGCACAATGGCGGATATGGCCTCCACGACCACGCCCCCGCCCACCGTCGGCTTCGACCTCGACATGACGCTCATCGACTCCCGGCCCGGCATCCGCGCCTGCTACCGGGCACTCTCCGAGCGGACCGGGACCCACATCGACGCCGATCTCGCCGTCACCCGGCTGGGACCGCCCCTCACGGACGAGCTGATCAACTGGTTCCCGGCCGAGCGGATCGACGAAGTGGCCGACCTGTACCGGGCGATGTACCCGACGTACGCCATCGCCGCCACGCCCGCGCTGCCCGGCGCCCGCGAGGCGATGGCCGCCGTACGCGAGGCGGGCGGGCGCGCCGTCGTCGTCACCGCGAAGCACGAGTCGAACGCCAAGCTGCACCTCGCCCACCTCGGTATCGACCCGGACGCCGTGATCGGCAACCTGTGGGCCGAGCAGAAGGCACTGGCGCTGCGCGAGCACGGTGCGAGCGTGTACGTCGGCGACCACGTGGGCGACGTGCGCGGCGCGCGGGCCGCCGGCGCGCTGGCCGTCGCCGTCGCCACCGGCCCCTGCGACCCCGCGGAACTGCGGGAGGCGGGCGCGGACGTGGTCCTCGCCGACCTGACGGAATTCCCCGGCTGGCTCACGGACTACATGAACGACCAGGAAAACGGGGGCACGCCCGGTTACTCCCCGGCGGCACGCGCCTGACGGCGTCCCGCCGCGGCCGAGCGCAGCACGCCCGCCCCGGCCATCAGGAATCCGACGCCCATGAGCATGCTCAGCACGAACATGTACGTCGGAAACGCCTCGATTCCGAGGAACAACGGGGCCACCGTGACCAGAGTGGCCACGGCGCCGATGATGAACACGATGCCGCCGGCACGGATCAGGCCGTCTCCGGGAGCCGGGGAATTCGCTTGGGTTTTGTCAGCCACCGGACCAGGGTAGTTCCTGGCCCGAGGGAACAACCCGGCGGCAGTCTTGTCACCTGCCCGGAGACCATTAGCCTTGGTAGCGGCGGGTCACCGGGACCCGCCCGAGTGCTATCAAGAGCCGTTCAAGAGCCGTTTTCCGAAGCAGTTTTCCGACGAGTACGAGGACGAGGACAGACGTGCCTACCGGCAAAGTCAAGTGGTTCAACAATGAGAAGGGCTTCGGCTTTCTCTCCCGCGACGACGGCGGTGACGTCTTCGTCCATTCCTCGGTCCTCCCCGCCGGACTCGAGACGCTGAAGCCGGGCCAGCGCGTCGAGTTCGGCGTGGTCGCCGGACAGCGCGGTGATCAGGCCCTGTCCCTGACCGTCATCGACCCGACCCCGTCGGTCGCGGCGGCCCAGCGCAAGAAGCCCGACGAGCTGGCCTCCATCGTCCAGGACCTGACGACCCTGCTGGAGAACATCACGCCGATGCTGGAGAGGGGGCGCTACCCGGAGCGCACCTCGGGGAAGCAGATCGCCGGCCTCCTGCGCGCCGTCGCCGACCAGCTGGACGTGTGAGAGCAGCACCCCGTCACGGGAACCGCAGCGCGTCCGGGCCGAGGGACGGCACCAGTCCCTCGGCCGCCGCGCGCGTCAGCAGGCCCCGCACCGCCGCATAGCCGTCCTCGCCCAGGTCGGCGGTGAACTCGTTGACGTACAGCCCGATGTGCTGGTCGGCGACGGCCGGGTCCATCTCCTGGGCGTGCTCCATGACGTACGGACGCGTCGCCTCGGGGTCGTCCCAGGCGGCCCGTACGGAGGTGCGGACCGAGTCGGCGAGCAGGGTCAGGGTCTTCGGGCCGAGGGACCGCTTGGCGATGATCGCGCCGAGCGGGATCGGCAGCCCGGTGGTCCGCTCCCAGTGCTCGCCCATGTCGGCGAGCTTGTGCAGCCCGTAGTTCCGGTACGTGAAGCGCGCCTCGTGGATCACGAGTCCCGCGTCGACCTTCCCGTCCCGCACGGCCGGCATGATCTCGTGGAACGGCATGACGACGACCTCGCCGATCCCGCCGGGCAGGGTGTCCGCCGCCCAGAGGCGGAAGAGCAGGTACGCCGTCGACTTCTCGCTCGGCACCGCGACCGTACGGCCGCTCAGGTCCCCGTACTCCTCGCCCCGCGTCAGTACCAGCGGGCCGCAGCCGCGGCCCAGCGCGCCCCCGCAGGGCAGCAGGGCGTACTCGTCGAGGACGTAGGGGAGGGCCGCGTACGACACCTTCAGCACGTCGAACTCGCCGCGCTCGGCCATGCCGTTGGTGATGTCGATGTCGGCGAAGGTGACGTCGAGGGCGGGCGCACCGGGGACTCGGCCGTGCGCGAGGGCGTCGAAGACGAAGGTGTCGTTCGGGCAGGGGGAGTACGCGATGCCCAGCGGCCGGCCGCCGGTCGCGGACTGCTCGCCGGTCTCACGGGTCTCGCCGGTCTCACGGGTCTCGCCGGTCTCACGGGTCTCGCCGGTCTCACGGGTCTCGCCGGTCTCGCGGGTTTCGTCGGGCTTGCGGGATTCACTGGTCATGCCGGTTCCAACTCTCCAGGACGGGCGCGAGCTTCCCGAAGCCCTCGGTGAGGGCCGTCAGGGCGTCGCCGATGCGCCAGGCGGCGCGGTCGCGCGGGCCGACGGGGTTCGACACCGCCCGGATCTCCAGCACGGGCACACCGTGCGCGGCGGCGGCCTCGGCGACCCCGAAGCCCTCCATGGCCTCGGCGAGCGCGCGGGGGTGCAGGTCACCGAGGTGCGCGGCGCGGGCCGCGGTGCCGGTCACCGTCGACACGGTGAGGACAGCGCCGGTGAGCGCGCCGACCGCGGCGGCCACGTCACGGACGAGGGCGGCGGGGGGCAGGTGGGTGACGGTGCCGAAGCCGAGGGCGGTCACCGGCAGGAAGCCGTCCGCCGTCCCCGCGCCCAGGTCGGCGACGGTGATCTCGTCGGCGACGACGAGTGAGCCGACGGGCGCGTGGGGTGCGAAGCCGCCGGCGATCCCGGCCGAGACGACGAGGTCGTAGGGGCGGCCGGTCAGGGCTGCGGCGGTGAGGGCGGTGGCCGTGGAGGCGGCGGCGAGGGCCGGGCCGACACCGGCGGCGAGCACGTCGGGGCCGTCGGCGATCTCGACCACGGTCACTCCCGGCAGGGCGACCTCGTGCGAGGCCCCCGGGAACGCCCCGGCCACCGCGTCCCGCTCGGCGGGGACCGCGGTGACCACGAGAACGCCGCCCCGGGCCCTCGGACCCGTACGGGCGGGGAACCCGGGGACGGCGGACGTACCGGGGCCGTCAGCGCCGCCGGGGCTCTCGGGGTTGCGCGGGCCGGGCGGGTTGATCAGGCGTCCTTCTTCAGCCGGAAGGACCACAGGCCCGTGGCGTTGCTCTCGCCCTCCTTGACCGACACCAGGGTCGAGTTGCCCTGGGCGCCGTACTGGGCGTTGAAGAACACGCTGCCGGGGATGGTGCGGTACGTCTTGGTGCTGGAGTCGGTCAGCGGCTGGCCGTTCATCAGGATCGTCCAGCCGTTGTCGGCGATCTCCGGGTCGACACCGAAGCGCACGGTCTCGTCCGGGTCGACCGTGATCTCCTTGACACCCTTGTCCTGCAGGCACTTGGTGACGTCGGCGGCCTTCAGCGCGTCGCCGTGGCCGCCGCAGGTCGCCTCGGAGCTCACCGAGGAACTGCCGACGGTGAGGGTGGAGATCGCCGTCGGCTTGTCACAGGCCGACAGGACGAGCAGTCCGGCGGATACGGCGCCGGCGGTGGCGACGGCACGGCGGCGCCGCACGGCGCGGGCACTCGGAGCGGCTGCGCCGCGAGGCAACGTGGTCATGGGCGAAAGGCTATCGGGCGCGCCCCGTCCGCTCCCCACGTGGGGGTACGGCGTGGCCGGAGCGTTACGCCACTCGCGCACCGACATCGCACGGAACCCCGCCGTGACCTCCCGTCGTACGCCGGACGGGCTCACGCCACTCGAGCACGCCCGGCGCCTCCTCCCTGCCGGGCCGAGCCGACCAGGCCGCGCACGGTGGTCAGCCAGCCCGTGGCGACGATCGCGGCGCCCACCGCCAGGCCCAGCGACCCGATCAGCGGCATCGCGATGCCGATCGCCCCGCCGAGCACCCACGACACCTGGAGCAGCGTCTCGGAGCGCGCGAACGCCGACGTACGGACCAGTTCGGGCACGTCCCGCTGGATCAACGCGTCCAGGGACAGTTTGGCCAGCGCCTGCGCGAACCCGGCGACCGCGGCCAGGCAGGCGATCACGACCGCGCCGAACAGCGCCGCCGCGGTGATCGCCGCGGCGACCACACAGGCGACCACCGTCACGATGATGATCTCCGGCGCCCGGGATCTCAGCGACGCCCCGACGGCCGTACCGAGCGCGTTGCCCACGCCCGCCGCCACGCCCACCACGCCCAGGGACACGGCGGCGCTCTGCCCGGTCATCGGATGCTCGCGCAGCAGGAACGCGAGGAAGAAGATCAGGAACCCGGTCAGACAGCGGATGGACGCGTTGGCTGCCAGCGCGTGCGTGACGGCCGGGCCGACCGTGCGCAGACCGGGCCGCTTGACCGGCTTGAGGTGCGGGCCGTGCAGATGCGTCTCGTCCGCCGCGAGCAGCGCCGTGTCCTCACCCTTCGCGGAGTCCACCTTCGACGGCAGCGTGAACGACAGCACCGTCCCCGTCACGAACAGGACGAACGCCCCGTACAGCGGCCAGCGCGGCCCGATCTGGTGGAGCCCCGCGCCGATCGGAGCCGCGATGCCGGTGGCCAGCAGCCCGCCGAGGGTGACCCGCGAGTTGGCCTTCACCAGGGAGAACGCGGGGGGCAGCAGCCGGGGCACGACGGCGCTTCTGACCACTCCGTACGCCTTCGAGGACACCAGTACGCCCAGAGCGGCCGGATACAGCTGGATGCCGCCGGTGACGACCGCCCCGGACAGCACCAGGGCGAGGACCGCACGGGCGAGCATCGCGCCCGCCATCGCCGCCCGGCGGCCGTGCGGAAGGCGGTCGAGAAGCGGGCCGACCACCGGGGCCAGGAGCGTGAACGGGGCCATCGTGATGGCGAGGTAGAGGGCGACCCGGCCCCGGGCCTCGTCCGTCGGCACGGAGAAGAAGACGGTCGAAGCGAGCGCGACGGTGATCATGACGTCGCCGGCGCCGTTCACCCCGTGCAGTTCGATCAGTTTGCCGAGCCCGGACTCGCCGGCGCCGTGCGCGTGGGTGGCCCGGCGGATTCCGCGCGCGGTCCCGGTCACCGGAAGGCGCAGGCCGCGCCCGAGCGCACGCAGCGGGCGGCCGGTCCGGCCCGTCCCGACGCGTCGGCCCTTTCCCTTCACCCTGACCCCGTTCGCCTCACCGGTCCCGGTGGCGCCCTGGGATGTCCTCGCGGTAGCCACGACGTTCATAGTGCCCCGATATGGTGGTACGTAGTGCCCCCACCGCGGTGACGGCTTCAATCACGTGCGCTGTCCGGCGGAACACCGCATCGGCGCAGTGCCCGCCGACGGACCTGCCGACCACTTCTGCCCACCACCCCGCCGACCACCCCGCCGGGTACCCGCCACGCCGGTGCGGTACGGGTGTGACGGCTGTGGCGAGATGCCGTGGACCGGTCGGATTCCGGCACGCGGCGGCCCGAGAACTACCGTCGGTGTAGGCCATACGCACGTGAGAAGGTAGCGTGCGTATCTCAGCCATCCCGCAGAATGGATGGAGGCGCGCCCGAGCACGAATAGGCGCGGACGTCGACGCGGTCCTGCGGTCCGCTCCGTCCGCCCCCCGCGCTGGGAGTGGCGCACTCGTGAGACGGCGTAGGAGAGAAGCGATACCTGTGAGCGCAGCGACAACGCGAAGCCGCACCCCCGACCGCCTGTGCGCCGAGGCGGTCGACCTCGCCCGTGCCGCCGCCGAGGAGGCCGCCGCACCCGGGGTCGTCGGAGAGCATGAAGGGCTCGTCTCCGAGGGCGACCGGGTCGTCACCCACTTCTTCGCGTGCCGCGATCTCGGCTACCGGGGCTGGCGCTGGGCCGTCACCGTCGTCCGCGCCTCCCGCGCCAAGATCGTCACGGTGGACGAGGCGGTCCTGCTGCCCGGCCCCGACGCGCTGCTCGCGCCGGAGTGGGTGCCGTGGAGCGAGCGGCTGCGCCCTGGTGACATGGGCCCCGGCGACCTGCTGCCCACCGATGCCGAGGACCTGCGCCTGGAGCCCGGCTATTCCGGCGAGGACGAGCCGTCGCCGAACTCCACGGTCTCCGCGGAACTCGCCGAGCTGGTCGAGGCGGAGGACGCCGAGGTCGCCGGGGTCGCCCCGGCCGACCTGACGATCGCACCCGCCCGCGGCTCGATCGCGTCGGTCGCCGAGGAACTCGGCATGCGCCGGGCCCGCGTCCTGTCCCGCTACGGCCTGCACATCGCCGCCGACCGCTGGGAGGAGGCGTTCGGCGCCAAGACCCCGATGGCGCAGGCGGCCCCCGCCACCTGTGTCAGCTGCGGCTTCCTCGCCCGCATCGGCGGTTCCCTGGGCCAGGCCTTCGGCGTGTGTGCCAACGAGTTCTCCCCGGCCGACGGCCGCGTGGTCTCCCTGGCGTACGGCTGCGGCGGTCACTCCGAGGCCGCGGTCATGCCCAAGCCGCCGCAGCCCGTCCCGCCGAGGATCGACGAGACCCGCGTCGATCCGTTCCCGCTCCGCCCGGCCCCGGACTCGGGCTCGGTCCCGGTGACGGAGGACGAGTCGTCGGCGGAGTTGGGGCACTCGTAGGGACGTACCCGGTGAGGACCCCGGTCCCCATGTCTTCAGGGACGCCTGACGGCCTGATGCGGCACCGGGGTCCACGGTGTCTCGGGGCGTGCCGTCTCAGAAGCCCAAGCAGGTGATCTGGATGACGTGGACGCGCTGGCTGCGTACGACGACCTGGTACGTGAACATTCCGCCGGGGACGACAATGCTTCCTCCTGGCGGATCGTCCCGGCATGTGCACGGCCGTGCAGGTGTAGTGCTTCTGCCGCTCTGACCAACTCGTCGGCCTTGCGGGTCACTTCGGTGAGGAAGGCGGGCGGCGCAGTGCGGGCGGCTTCCTCCGCGCCGAAGGCGTACTCCCAGGTCCAGCTCAAGCGCGTACTGCTTCCATGGCCTCGTCCAGGACGGTGCTCAGCTCCCGCAGCGCCTCATGAGCCACGGTGGGGTCCTCGTGTTCCAGGTCGGCCTCGGCGTGGGCGTAGCGGGTGGCGAGGCCGGGGCGGCGGGCGATTTCGATGTCCCGGGCCCAGGCCGGGACCCAACTGCGTACAGGGCTGAGGGACTGCCACTCAACGGCCTTGGCGAAGGCCTCGTCCTTCGTCCGCTGCATCTCCGGCAGACGCCCCGGGGCGTCTGCGGCGAGGGCGGCTCGCAGGGCGTCCGGGGTCTGCTCGGGGCGGGGAACCAGCTCATGCCCGTGCTCGGCCTGTGTGCTCATGGAGTCCTCCCGGGAGTGCACAGGCCGGGTTAGTCGTCTGGGGCGGCCGGGGGACCGGGGCGCGAACATCAAGGTGCGTTTCTCCCTTTCAGGATGAGAGGTGGCCTCCTGACGGGCGGAGGGGTGGGGCTTGGTAGGGGTTCTTTCTCTCCCAGGTTCCTTTGGGAAGGCACTGACAGAACCGGAACTCGAGGAATCGGGTTCCGGTGGTGTGAAGCGCAGTTCGGCCCGACCGGTCTTGCACGGAAAACGGTTCCGGGGTACGCCCCGACAGTCGGCGAATGCCTCGATCAACAGCAGGTCACGGCCGGACTCGGCGTCCGGGGCGGGGGAGTGCGTGCGACTCGGTGAGCTCGCACGATGAAGTCGCGGACAGGGGCCGAGGGTTCGGGCGATCGACGGTTTCCTGATTCACGTCACTCAGCGTGGCGGTGTGTGCGTACCGCGAGAGGTGACTCAGTGGGTGCGCGTGGTCACTGTCCGGATGCTGTCCGGTCCTGTCGGGCTGTGTCGACGGGCCGTACGGGTAAACCGCCGGGTGCATCACGGACGGCACGACGGAAAGGCGTGACATGACGGTCGAGGCGGAGGCGGAGGCGGTAACGCTCAAGAGTGAGGCGGACGAGCCGGGTTGGGAAGTGGACCCGGACGACGAGTGGGGCGTCGCGGTCGTCGCGACCGTCGGACGGCAACTGAGACTGCGCCGCGAGGCGGCGGGAATGCGGGTCGTCGAGTTCGCGGTGGCGGTGGGCTACGGGGACGACCTGGTCTACAAGATCGAGAGCGGCAAGCGGACCCCCCGCCAGGAGTACCTGGACAAGGCCGACGAGGTGCTGGACGCCGGCGGCCTCGTCGCGGCGGCCTGGGAGGACGTGAAGAAGGTCCGGTACCCGAAGACGGTCCGTGACATTGCGAAGTTGGAAGGGCGGGCAGTCGAGATCGGGGTGTACGTGTGCAACAGCATCAGCGGGTTGTTGCAGACGCCGGAGCATGCACGAGCGCTGTTCCAGGCCGCGCAACCGCCGTACGCCTCGGATGACGTGGAGCGGATGATGGCCGCTCGTATGGCACGGCGGTCGGTGTTCGAGCGTGACCCGGCCCCGTCCATCAGCTTCGTCCTGGAAGAAGCGACCCTGCAGAGGGAAGTCGGAGGCACAATGGTGTGGCGACAGCAGCTCGAACGTTTGCTTGAGGTGGGGCGGTTGCGCCATGTCACGCTCCAGGTCATGCCGACGAAGACCGAAGCCCATCCCGGCGTGGACGGCAGGATCGAGGTGCTGAAGTTCGCGGACGGCACGGCGGTGGGACGCTCCGACGGTGCGTTCAACGGCCGGCCCACCTACGACCCGAAGCAACTGCGCATCCTTGAACTGCGGTATGGCACCATCCGGGCGCAGGCGCTCTCGCCTCGGGAGTCGCCGGCCTTCATCGAGCAACTACTGCTGGGAGAAAAATGATCCGCCAGGCCTCCGCCGGTGATGCCTCCGAGCCGGCATGGTTCAAGAGCAGTTACAGCGACGGCACCGACGGCAACTCCTGCGTCGAACTGGCCCTCACCCCCGGCACCGTCCACGTCCGCGACTCCAAGGACATCGCGGGCCCCCGTCTCGGTTTCGCCCCGGACGCGTGGACGCGTTTCGTCCCGTACACGTCGGAGGAGAGGGTGTCCCTCCGAGTGCTGTAAGGGATGTGAAGGTGCCGTTGCGGGCCAGGGCTGGTAGTCAGTACTGCTCTCCCCGGCCGGAGACCGGCCGGGGGCGAGGGCACCACGGGGCGCCCGCAGCATCGGCAAGAGGCCGACCGCCCACACCCCCACCCCGACTCCGAATGGTTCAGCGAGTTCAACGACTGGCCAGGAGTGTGGACGAGTGGTCGGATGCCGGCCGCACCCAGACAGCGGGGTCAGCGGTGATCCCACCACCAGGAGATGCTCGGGGAGGGCAGAGGGCTGGCGTCGTCGGCTGCCTGGTCCCGGTCGGTGACCTGTGTGTTACTCAGTGGCCGATGCTGTCCAGTTCGGCCAGATTCTCGTCGGAAAGGGAGAGTCCGGCGCCTGCGATGTTTTCGCGCAGGTGGGCGGTGGACGACGTACCGGGGATGAGCAGGATGTTCGGCGAGCGTTGCATCAGCCAAGCCAGCGCGACCGACATCGGCGTCGCCTCCAGCCGGCTCGCGACCTTCGAGAGGGCCTCGGACTGCAGCGGCGTGAAGCCTCCCAAGGGGAAGAACGGCACATAGGCGATGCCATCGGCGGCGAGGCGGTCCACGAGGTCGTCGTCATGGCGGTGGGCGAGGTTGTACATGTTTTGTACGCATACGATCGGGGCGATGCCGCGTGCCTCGGCGACCTGCTCCGCAGTGACGTTGCTGACGCCGAGGTGTCGGATCAGACCCTCTCGTCGGAGGTCGACAAGCGTCTCGAACGCTTCGGTGATCGAGCCGGGCCGGGGGCCCTGAGCATCGCCCATGCGCATGTTGACCAGGTCGAGGACCTCGGCACCGAGGGATTCGAGGTTCTCGTGGACCTGCTTGCGCAGGTCTTCGGGGCGCCGGGCCGTGGGCCAGCCGCCCTGCGCGTCGCGGGTCGCGCCCACCTTGGTGGCGATGAACAGCGACTCCGGGTACGGGTGCAGTGCTTCGCGGATCAGCTCGTTCGTGATGCGTGGTCCGTAGGCGTTGCTGGTGTCGATGTGGGTGATCCCGAGACCGACTGCCTCGCGCAGGACGGCCAGGGCGCCGTCGTGGTCGGCGGGCGGACCCATGACCCACGGACCGGCGAGCTGCATCGCGCCGTATCCGAACCGGGTGACGGTCGAGTCACCCAGCGTCCAGATTCCGCCCGGAGGAGATGATGTGGAGGGCGTGTTCATCACGGTGCCTTTCGCTTCTTGCCAGGGATGGTGTCTCCGACCCCTTGCATCAGTGTTGGGGAGTTACTTCCTTGCGGGAAGTAGGCACTATGAAGTGCGTAACCACCCCGGAGAGTGAGAGGTGACCTCGGTGACGACGGTGAAGGCCGACAAGAAGGCGCAGGCCAAGGCGGAGTACAACGCGTTTCTGGCGATATGCCCCAGCCGTCAGCTTCTCGACCGGATCTCGGACAAGTGGGTCGTCCTGATCCTGTGCGCGTTGGGCGGTGACGCGTCCGAACAGTCCGGCGCGTCGCACGCACCCAAGGCGATGCGCTACTCGGAGCTCGCCCGGCTACTGGCCGGCGTCAGCCAGAAGATGCTGACTCAGACCCTACGAGCCCTCGAACGCGACGGCTTGCTCACCCGCACTGTGACGCCGACGGTCCCCGTCACCGTTACCTACGAGCTGACTGACCTCGGCCTCTCACTCCACCACCTGACGCGCGGGCTCCGTCAGTGGGCGCAGACCCGTATGGACCAAGTCCTCGCCCACCGCGAGGAGCACGACGCGCGAGCTCGCTAGCGACGACGGAGTTCTCCGGTCTCGGCTCTGCGGGCCGAAATGTGCCCGGCGTCCGTGCGGAACAGCACGGCCCGGGGCCGGGCCGGGCCCGGCCCGTCGGGGACGCCGGGCGCGGTACCTTCGACCTCACGCCGATCAGGGCCGATGAGGAGAGTGACCGTGAGCAAGTTCGTACGGCCCGCTGCCGAGGGCACGGACCCGTTCGGTACGGCGCGGCTGCGGCGCGGGGTGCTGGACGCCTGGGCCGCCGGCCCCGCACGGTTCCGTGAGGACGCCAACGCCGAGGAGGACCTCGTCCTCGGCGGATACCGGGACCGTCTCGTCGTCGAGCTGGCGCAGAACGCCGCCGACGCCGCCGCCCGCGCGAAGGTGCCGGGACGCCTTCGGCTCACGCTGCGTGACGGGGTGCTCGTCGCCGCCAACACCGGGGCCCCACTGGACGCGGCAGGGGTCGAGTCGCTGTCCACGCTGCGGGCCTCCGCCAAGCGGGACACTCCCGACGGAGCCGTGGGCCGGTTCGGGGTCGGCTTCGCCGCCGTCCTCACCGTCACCGACGAGCCCGCCGTCGTCGGCCGGCAGGGCGGGGTGCGCTGGTCGCTCGCCGAGGCGCGCGGGCTGGCCGGTGAGAGCGCCGGGGGCAGTGCCGGGCTGGGGGACGAGATCCGCCGACGTGACGGGCACGTGCCGTTGCTGCGGCTTCCTCTCCCCGCCGAGGGCACCGCCCCCGACCCGTACGACACCGCCGTCATCCTGCCGCTGCGCGACACGGCCGCCGCCGATCTCGCCGAGCGGCTGCTGCACGCCGTCGACGACGCGCTGCTGCTGGCGCTGCCCGGGCTGGAGGAGGTCGTCGTCGAGATCGGCGACGCCGAGCCTCGTACCGTGCGCCGCGGTACCGAAGGAGCCCTCACCGTTGTCGAGGACTCGCGGGACGGCACCACCCGCTGGCGTACCGTCGCCGCGCACGGGTCGCTCACGCCGGACCTGCTCGCCGACCGGCCGATCGAGGAGCGGCTGCGCCCGCACTGGTCGGTGACGTGGGCCGTGCCGGTGGACTCCGACGGCACCCCCGCCCGTCCCCGTACCAGCCCGGTCGTGCACGCGCCGACGCCGAGCGAGGAGCCGTTGGGCGTCCCGGCCCTGCTCATCGCCTCCTTCCCGCTGGACTCCACCCGCCGGCACACCGCCCCCGGCCCGCTCACCGACTTCCTGGTGGAACGTGCCGCCGACGCCTACACCGCACTCCTCGCCGACTGGCGTCCGGTGACCGCCGGGATCATCGACCTCGTGCCCGGTCCGCTCGGCCGGGGCGAGCTGGACGGCGCGTTGCGGCAGGCCGTTCTCGGGCGGCTCCCGCGCACGTCCTTCCTGCCGCCCGCCGCCGGGCCCACCGGGCACGACGACGACTCCGACCTGCCCGAGACGCTGCGGCCCCGGGAGGCCGAGGTCGTCGAGGGCGCCGGGGCCGACACGGTCCGGGTTCTCGCGGAGGTGCTGCCGACCCTCCTGCCCGCCGGGCTCGAGCGGCGGGCCGAACTGCGCACGCTCGGGGTGGCCCGCCTCTCGCTGGCCGACGCGATCGACCGGCTGGCCGGGCTGGAGAAGTCGCCCGACTGGTGGCGGCGGCTGTACGGGAGCCTCGCCGGCGTCGACCCCGACCGGCTCTCCGGGCTGCCCGTGCCACTTGCCGACGGGAGGACCACCACCGGCCCCCGGCAGGTGCTGCTGCCCGGCGCCGAGGCCGCCCGGGTCGACCCCGCGACGCTGGCCCGGCTCGGCCTCAAGGTCGCCCACCCGGACGCCGTGCACCCCCTGCTGGAGAAGCTCGGCGCCCTCCCGGCGACCCCGCGCGCGGTGCTCACCACTCCGCAGGTGCGGGCCGCCGTCGCCGCCTCCCTGGACGACGGGGGTGCCCTGAACTGGGAGGACGAGGCGCCCGACGCCGACGAACTCGCCGACACCGTGCTCGGGCTGGTGCGCGACGCGGGTCTCGAACCCGGTGACGAGCCGTGGCTGGGCGCCCTCGCGCTGCCCGACGAGGACGGCGAACTCTCCCCGGCCTGCGAACTGGTCTTCCCCGGCGGCCCCTTCGCCCAGGTCATGCGGGAAGGCGAACTCGCCGCCGTGGATGCCGAGCTGGCGCAGAAGTGGGGCGAGGCCCCGCTGGCCGCCTGCGGGGTGCTGGTCGACTTCGTCCTCGTCCGCGCCACCGACGTCGTCCTCGACCCGGACGAGCTCGAGCCCCGCGAAGGGGATTTCGCCGAGCCCGACGACGCGGGTCTGCTGGACGCCGTGGACGTGTGGAGCGAGGACGTTCTCGACCGCTTTCCCGACAGCCCGGTGCCGCCGGTGGCCACCGAACTCGTCGCCGTCCGCGACCTCGACCTCGTGGACGACGACCAGTGGCCCCGCGCCCTCGCGCTGCTCGCCCGCCCGCCGCTGCGCGACGCGCTCACCCAGCCGGTCCGCGTCCTGTTGCCGGACGGCACCCACGAGGTCGTACGCCCCTACACCGCGTGGTGGCTGCGCGGGCACCCGGTGCTCGGCGGCCGCCGCCCGGCCGGCCTGCGCGCCGCCGGGAGCGACCCGCTGCTGCACGGCCTGTACGACGAGGCCGACGCCACCGGCTTCGAGGACGAGCAGGTGCTGCGGGCCCTCGGCGTCCGTACGTCCGTGTCCGCGCTGCTCGACGAACCGGGTGGCGCCGCCGAACTCCTCGACCGTCTCGCCGACCCCGACCGTGAGGTGACCCCCGGCCGGCTGCACGCCCTCTACGGGGCGCTGGCCGACCTGGACCCGGATCAGGTGACCCTGCCGGACGAGCTGCGCGCGGTGGTCGACGGCCGGGTCGAGGTGGTGGACGCCGCCGACGCGGTGGTCGTCGACTCGCCCGACCTGCTGCCGTTCACGGAGGGCGTGGCCCTGCTGCCCGTCCGTCCCTCGCGCGCCGCCGAGCTGGCCGAACTGTTCCAGGTGCGGCGGCTGAGCGAGTCCGTCACCGGGGACGTCGACAGCGAGGGCACCGAGCACGACGTACCGGAGCCGGTGCGGGTGCTGCTCGGGCCGGGCACCCCCGCCACGTACGTCGAGCACGAGGAACTCGTCGTGGACGGTGTGGAGATCGACTGGCGGCTGACCCGTGACGGCGTGCTGCACGCGGCCACCCTGGAGGGCGTCGCCGCCGGGCTGGCCTGGACGGTCCGGGAGTGGCCGCGCCGGTTCGAGGTCGCGGCGCTGCTGGAGGACCCGTCCAGGACCGAGGAGCTGGCCAGGGACCGCTGGTTCGACTGACCGAAACGGGGGGCCGGGGCCGGCTCGGCCCCGGCCCCCCGATGAAGGCGGACGGTTCGGTTACTTCGTGGGCGCCTGGGTGTCGGACGCCTCCGCGTACTCCTCGAGCTTGCGGGCGAGCGTCGCCGCGTCGTACGGGCCCGTGTGCCGGCGGTTGCCGACGAAGAACGTCGGGGCACCGCGGGCACCGCTGGCCTCGGCGCTGGCCGCGTCCGCCCGGACCCGGGAGGCCGTCCTCTCGTCCTCGAGGTCGCGCAGGAACCTCTCGACGTTGAGTCCGAGGTCGGCGGCGTAACCGGCGGTGTCCTCGTACTCGAGCTCGTCCTGGTGCTCGTAGAGCAGGTTGTGCATCTCCCAGAAGCGGCCCTGGAAGTCGGCGGCGACGGCCGCCCGCGCGGCGAGTTCGGCGTGCGGGTGCACGTCGGGCAGCGGCAGGTGCCGGAAGACGTAGCGGAACCGGTCGCCGAAACGCTGCCGCAGTTCCGCGGTGACGCCGGTGGCGCGGGCGCAGAAGGGGCACTCGAAGTCGCCGTACTCCACCAGGGTGAGGGGAGCGTCCGGAGGGCCGAGGATGTGGTCCGTCTCCGGGTCGACGGGACGGTCCAGGTAGCGGGGAAGGTCCGCGTCCGTCTCGCCGCGCAGGACGGCGGCCAGATGGAACACCAGCCAGCCGACGGCGACGGAGAACACGGCCGCGAGCAGGACACCGACGGTGGCCTCGGCACGGATGACCGGGTCCTCGAAGGCGAGCCCGACGATCAGCAGGGAGACGGTGAACCCGATCCCGGACAGGACGCCGCCGCCCAGGACATGGCCGTGCCCCACCCCGGTCGGGAGCTTCCCGAGGCCGGTCCGGGTGCCGATCCAGGAGCCGCCCCAGATGCCGAGGAGCTTTCCGATGACGAGACCGACGACCACGGCCCAGGTGACGCGGGACGTCAGGGCGTTGGTCAGGACGCCGTCGCGCAGGTCGACACCGGCGTTGGCCAGCGCGAACACCGGGACGATGATGTAGCTGGACCACGGGTGGAGGACCGTCTGGAGCCGCTCGTTGACGGAGACGGCCTTCTGGAGCCCCCTGCGTGCCGTCTTGCCCACGTCGGCGAGGGGGGACTGGCGGAAGGCGCGGAAGAGCCGCGCGGCCTGCTCCACCCCCTCCCGCGACGGGCTCGTGGCGGGGATCAGGAGACCGCCGAGCATGCCGGCGATGGAGGCGTGGAGGCCGGCCTGGAGGGTGGCGAGCCACATCACGAGGACGACCAGGACGTACGGGGCCGCCTGCCAGACGCCGAAGCGGGTCAGCGCGGACAGGATCACGCCCAGGACGAGCGCGATGATCAGCTCCGGCACACTGATGCTGCCGGAGTAGACCACGCCGATCACGGTGACGGCCACGATGTCGTCGATGACGGTGATGGCCAGCAGGAAGACGCGCAACTGTGTGACGAACCGCGGGCCCACGATGGCGAGCGCGCCCAGCATGAACGCCGTGTCGGTGCCGATGACGATGCCCCAGCCCGTGGCGGCGTCACCCCCGGGCGCGATCAGCAGGTACAGCAGGATGGGCACGGCCATGCCGCCGATTCCGGCGAGGGCCGGGATCATCACCCGGCTGCGGCTGTTCAGCTCGCCCACGGAGACCTCGTAGCGGACCTCCAGACCGATGACGAAGAAGAACAGGGCCATCAGCCCGTCGTTGACCCAGTGCCCCAGGTCCATCGACAGCTCGGCGTTGCCGAGGGAGAGGGACATGTCGGTGTGCCAGAGGGAGGTGTACGCCTCCGACCAGGGTGAGTTCGCCCAGACCAGGGCCACCGCCACCGCCACCAGGAGCAGGCCCGCGCTGCCGGCCTCGGTCGCCATGAAGGTGCGGACCGGGGTGGAGAGCTGGGCTCCCAGCTCGCTCCTCCGCGACTGGGACTGGGAGTCCCCGGACTTGTTCTTGCGCAGGATCATCAGGGACTCACCGCCCCGGTGCGGCCCCTGGCCGTGGCGGACCGGTGGGGGAGGAGAGGGAGGAGGGAGAGGTGGGAAATGAGGGGGAGGGGGATGGCGCTTCGGTCAAGTCGATGATCTTGAAAATTCCTACACATGTTTTCCATTCTCGTACAACCATTCGGTGGCACTACGTATCTGACCATGTGAGTCAACAGACTCCATGGTCACTCGGGTCCCGGACGTGACGACGAGCCGTTGGGTGACGTACCCAAAAAATGTCGACCACGGGGCCCCTTTCTCCACGTGGAGAACGCATGCGTATTCGCGCCACCGTCGCCGTAGTCTCCGGCGCCCTGGCCCTGTCCGCCCTCGCCGTACCGGCCGCGCAGGCCGACGACTCCGCCGGGGACACGAAGATCTCCAACGTGGTGGTCAACGGCGGCAAGGCCGTCGTCGTCGACCCCACGACCGCCAAGAAGGTCACCCTCACCTTCACCGCCACCGACAACTCGGGCATCGCCTGGGCCCATCCCATCCTGTACCGCGGCGCGTCCATCGAGAAGTCCGAGACCGGTGCCCTCGCCGACAGCAGCGACGGCCGTGCCAAGTGCACCAAGGTCGACGCCACCAAGTCGACCTGCAAGGCCACCTTCACCCTGAAGCAGCGGGACAACCTCATCAACTCGGTCGCCGGCACCTGGAAGGTGTGGATCGTCGCCGCGGCCAAGGACGACGACTACATGGAGAAGGAAAACGCCAAGAGCTTCTCCGTGCAGCGCGCCTCGAAGCTGACCGTCAACGCCTCCCCCGAGCCGGTGAAGAAGGGCAAGACGATCACCGTCACCGGCACGCTGTCGCGCGCCAACTGGGAGACCAAAAAGTACGCCGGCTACACCGGCCAGTCGGTGAAGCTGCAGTTCCGCAAGAAGAGCTCCAGCACCTACACCACCGTCAAGACCATCAAGAGCGGCTCGGCGGGCAGCCTGAAGACCACGGTCAAGGCCTCCGTCGACGGCTACTACCGGTACTCCTTCGCGGGCACCACGACCACCCCGGCCGTCAACGCCGCCGGCGACTTCGTCGACGTGAAGTAAATCACCCCGGGCAACCGGTCACGCGGCCCCACGCCTCCCGGAGGCGTGGGGCCGCGACCGTACGAGGCCGGTGTCCGCCCGCCGGGCCGGGCGTCAGGACGTGATCCACCGGGCAGGCCCTAAGCGGGGAAACGGCGGTCGACCCACCTCCACAGAACCTCCAGGACGGCCGCCGCCGCCACCGCGATGCCGACCGCGACCCACGGCATCGTCAGCCCGACCAGCTTCAGCGCGAAGAACTCCTGGAGCCGCGGCACGACCAGCACCAGCAGGAATCCGGCGCCCATCGTCGCCACCAGAGCGATCCGCCACCACGTGTACGGGCGGGCGATGATCGCCAGCACCCACATCGAGATCAGGAACAGCGTCAGCGTCGCCGCGCTCGTCTCCGCGTCCAGTGCGCCCTCACCGCTGTAGTGATGGCGGGCGAGCAGGTAGGTGGCGAAGGTCGCCAGCGCGGCCAGTACACCGCCCGGGATCGCGTACCGCATGACCCGCCGTACGAAGTTCGGCCGCGCCCGCTCCTTGTTCGGGGCCAGGGCCAGGAAGAACGCAGGGACGCCGATGGTGAGCGTGGACAGCAGCGTCAGATGGCGCGGCAGGAACGGGTAATCCACCTGCGAGCAGACCACCAGCACCGCGAGCAGCACCGAGTAGACGGTCTTCACCAGGAACAGCGTCGCGACCCGGGTGATGTTGCCGATCACCCGCCGTCCCTCGGCCACCACCGACGGCAGCGTGGCGAAACTGTTGTCGAGCAGCACGATCTGTGCGACGGCCCGGGTCGCCTCCGAACCGGAGCCCATCGCCACCCCGATGTCGGCGTCCTTCAGGGCCAGCACGTCGTTGACCCCGTCGCCGGTCATCGCGACCGTGTGCCCGCGGGACTGGAGCGCGCCCACCATGTCCCGCTTCTGCTGCGGGGTGACCCGTCCGAACACGGTGCCCTCGTCGAGCGCCCCGGCCATCGCCTCCGGCTCGTCGGGCAGCCCGCGCGCGTCGACGACGGTCCCCGTCAGCCCGAGCTTCCCGGCGACCGCGCCGACCGACACCGCGTTGTCGCCGGAGATGAC
The DNA here is from genome assembly GCF_042871645.1 of Streptomyces sp. NPDC005774. NCBI lineage: Bacteria > Bacillati > Actinomycetota > Actinomycetes > Kitasatosporales > Streptomycetaceae > Streptomyces > Streptomyces sp. NPDC005774. The sequence continues at coordinate 133,173 of NZ_JBIAIV010000010.1, forward strand.
CTTGGCGTCGACGTCCTGGGCGGCGAAGTACGCCAGCGTGTCCGCCGCGTCCGGCCGCAGCCGCTGCTCCAGCACCACCAGCGCGGTGGGGCGGACACCGACGGCGACCTCGGGGTCGTCCAGGGGCCGCTCGGTACGGGCGAGGAGCAGCACCCGCAGGCCCTGCTCGTTCAGCCGCCCCGTGCGGGCCAGGGCAGGGTCGTCGGCGTCGAGCAGGACGTCAGGGGCGCCGAGCAGCCAGGTGGCGGCGGGGGAGGCGGCCTCGTCGCCCTCGGTGAAGGCGGCACCGCTGTACTTGCGGGCGGAGGAGAAGGGAAGGGCGTCGGCGCGCCGCCAGTCACCGGGGGCGGGGTAGGTCTCGGCGATCGCCCGTAGCGAGGCGTTCGGCCGCGGATCGGAGACGCCGAGGGCACCGAGCACGTTCCGGACGTACGCCTCGCCGGTGCCGGTGCCGGTGTCTGCGTCTGTGCCCGTATCCGTACCTGTGCCCGTACCTGCGCCGGTGTCGAGCAGGTGCAGCTCGGTGACGTCCATGCCGCCCTCGGTGAGGGTGCCGGTCTTGTCCAGACAGACCGTGTCGACGCGGGCCAGCCCTTCGATGGCGGGCAGCTCCTGGACCAGGCACTGCTTGCGGCCCAGCCGGATGACCCCGATCGCGAAGGCCACCGAGGTGAGCAGCACCAGCCCTTCGGGCACCATCGGAACGATCCCGCCGACCGTGCGGGCGATGGAGTTCTTCAGCTCGTCGTCCTTGACGAACAGCTGGCTGATGATCAGCCCGGTCGCGGTCGGGACCATCATCCACGTCACGTACTTGAGGATCGTGGAGATGCCCGAGCGCAGCTCGGAGTGGACCAGCGTGAACCGGGACGCCTCCTCGGCGAGCTGCGCCGCGTACGCCTCGCGCCCCACCCTGGTCGCCTGGAAGGAGCCGCCGCCCGCGACCACGAAGCTTCCGGACATGACCTGGTCCCCGGGCTGCTTGACCACGGGGTCGGCCTCACCGGTGAGCAGCGACTCGTCGATCTCCAGCGAGTCGGCCTGCGCGCACACCCCGTCGACGACGACCTTGTCACCCGGCCCGATCTCGATCAGGTCGTCCAGCACGATCTGCGAGGTGCCGATCCCGGCGCTCACCCCGTCCCGGCGCACCGTCGGCCGGGCCTCGCCGATCACGGCCAGGGAGTCCAGGGTCTTCTTCGCCCGCCACTCCTGGATGATGCCGATCCCGGTGTTGGCGAGGATCACGAAGCCGAACAGGCTGTCCTGGATGGGCGCGACGCCCAGCATGATCACCCAGAGGACGCCGATGATCGCGTTGAACCGGGTGAAGACGTTCGCGCGGACGATCTCGGTCAGCGACCGGCTGCTGCGCACCGGCACGTCGTTGACCTGCCCGAGGGCCACCCGCTCCGCCACCTGGGCGGAGGTCAGACCGGTCACCGGCGATGTCAGGGGGGCAGGATGCGCGGCGTCGGCCCGCGTGTCCGCGTCGAGAGGGGTCATGCAGACGACGGTACGGGGGCCGGAAGGGCTCCACCCACCGGATGTGCCGAAGATCCGACCTGGGTAGGGGCGGGTGTGGGCCCGTGGTAGTACGGGAGTTACGGCCGGTCGGCCTGCCGGCCCACCGGCCGGGCCGTCAGTCGGCCGAGGGCGTGGGGGAGGAGCCGCGGAGGGGTTCTGCCGCCGGGGTCCCGGAGGCCGCTTCCGTGGCCTCCACAGTGTGTGTGGCATCCACGGGGTCCACGGTCTGAGCCGCCTGCGTGTGCCTGATCGCCGCGTCGCGCCGGCGGACGTACCAGATGCCGATGAAGCCGAGCCCGCCGCCGGCCAGGCAGGTCCACAGCCACCAGGTGTGACCGCGGTCGTCGAACCAGCCGTAGAACGGCAGCTGCACCAGGAAGAGGGCGAACCAGAGGATCGTGCCGCCGACGATGGTGGCGACCACGGGGCCCTCAAGGGGCTCCGGCGCCTCGTGCTTGGGGGTCCCCTTGACGATGTCGGAGAGACCTGAGAGGAAAGCGGCCATGCGGACAGCTTACGAGGAGCGGGGGTGTGACGTTCGCCGCGTCCGCGCCACGCTGCCCTGGCTCATCTACGCGCGGAGATAGCGGGAGCCTCGTTATATGTTCATACTGAATTCGTTTGTCTCTGGCCACTTCTGTTCGTAGAAAACACCAAAGGGCTTTGGATAGAGCCCGCCGGTGATGAGGTTTCCGCATGTCCACGTCGGCCCCCGCCAAGGCTCCGATGCCCGATCAGCCGGGGCCCGCACCCGACTCCGGCGCACTGGACCGCTACTTCAAGATCTCCGAGCGGGGCAGTTCCCTGCCCCGCGAGATCCGTGGCGGATTCGCCACCTTCTTCGCGATGGCCTACATCATCGTGCTGAACCCGATCATCCTGGGCAGCGCGAAGGACCTGTACGGCAACCAGCTCGACAACGGTCAGCTGGTCACCGCGACCGCCCTGACGGCGGCGTTCACCACGCTGCTCATGGGTGTCATCGGCAACGTGCCGATCGCGCTGGCCGCCGGCCTCGGCGTGAACTCGGTCGTCGCGCTCCAGCTCGCCCCGCGCATGTCCTGGCCGGACGCCATGGGCATGGTCGTACTGGCCGGTTTCGTCGTCATGCTGCTGGTCGCCACCGGTCTGCGCGAGCGCGTGATGAACGCCGTCCCGTACGGTCTGCGCAAGGCCATCGCCATCGGTATCGGCCTGTTCATCATGCTGATCGGCCTCGTCGACTCCGGGTTCATCTCCCGCATCCCGGACGCCGCGAACACCACGGTGCCGCTGCAGCTCGGCGGCAACGGTCACCTCACCGGCTGGCCGGTGCTCGTCTTCATCCTCGGCGCGCTGCTCACACTGGCGCTGATCATGCGCAAGGTGCCCGGCGCGATCCTCATCTCGATCGTCGTGATGACCGTCCTCGCCATGATCATCAACGCCGTGGCCGACGTCCCCTCCTGGGGCCTGACCGACCCGACCTGGCCCGGCAACCCGGTCTCCACCCCCGACTTCGGCCTGATCGGCGAGGCCAGCCTGTTCGGCGGCTTCGAGAAGGTCGGCATACTGACCGGCGTCCTGTTCGTCTTCACCGTGCTGCTGTCGTGCTTCTTCGACGCGATGGGCACGATCATGGGCGTCTCCGACGAGGCGAAGCTGACCGACGCCGAGGGCCAGATGCCCGGCATCAACAAGGTCCTGTTCATCGACGGTGTCGCGGTCGCCGCGGGCGGTGCCAGTTCCGCCTCCGCCACCACCGCCTTCGTGGAGTCCACCGCCGGTGTCGGCGAGGGCGCGCGCACCGGCTTCGCCAACGTCGTCACCGGTGCGCTCTTCGCCGTCGCGCTGTTCCTCACGCCCGTCGCCACCATGGTCCCGTCGCAGGCGGCGACCCCGGCGCTGCTCGCGGTCGGTTTCCTGATCCTGGCGGGCTCGATCAAGGAGATCGACTGGGCGGACCACACCATCGCCATCCCGGCCTTCGTGACCATGGTGATGATGCCGTTCACCTACTCGATCACCAACGGTATCGGCATGGGCTTCATCACCTTCGTGGTGCTGCGCCTGGCGGCCGGGCGCGGCAAGGAGGTGCCGGTGCCGCTGTACGTGGTGTCGGCGGTCTTCGCCTTCTACTACCTGATGCCGGCGTTGGGTCTGACCTGATCCGACCTGATCGGACCCGGCCCGGCGGGAGAAGCGTTACGGCTCGGTGCCGCGGCTCAGCGCTACGGTTCAAGTGACGTCGTAGAACTTCTCCGTCTCCTCGACGGCGGTCTGGAACCGCTGGTCGAAGTCATCGCGAATGAGCGTCTGGACGACATAGTCCTGGACGCTCATTCCGCGTTTGGCGGCATGCTGCCGGAGCCGCTCGAGCAACTCGTGGTCCATGCGCAGGCTGAGTACATCGGTCCCCATGGGCATGAGGGTTGCCGCACATCCCGGCCCGGCGTGCCCGCATCCACGCCGAGATCACTCGTATGAGTGATTCGAGTGAGCGATTCGACCGAGTGATCCGACCGGGCGATTCCGTGGGTGAGTGGCCGATGTCACGGGCGCCGGCGGTACGTGGGTTCGACGCGAGTAGTCCTTTAGCGAGAGTAATGAGTTATGCTAAATAACATGCCGGACCTCAGCCAGGGCGACGACGAAGCCGCCGTGAACGCCCTTCGATCCGCCGTGATGCGCCTGTCCCGTCGGCTCAAGCATCAGCGCGTCGACGAGTCGCTCAGCCCCACCGAGATGTCGGTGCTGGGAACCCTCGCCCGCTGCGGCCGGGCCACCCCGGGCGAGCTCGCCCGCAAGGAACACGTCCAGCCGCCCTCGATGACCCGCATCGTGGCGCTGCTGGAGGCCAAGGGACTGGTCCGGCTGGAGCCGCACCCGGACGACCGGCGCCAGAAGGTCGTCACGCAGACCGAACAGGCGGAGGCGATGCTCGAAGAGAGCCGCCGCCGGCGGAACGTCTTCCTCACCACCCTGACCGAGCAGCTCGACGAGGACGAGTGGGCGAAGCTCCGTGCCGCCGCCCCCGTCCTGGAGAAGCTCGCGCACCTCTAGGAAACCCAGCAGTTGCCGCTAGGAGGCGAACTTTGAGTACGGGACCCGGAGCAGATTCCGCCCCCGCACCTGACACCGACGACACCACGGCCGACCCCGAAGTGCCAGGCCGGGCCACCCGCACATCCGGGATGTTCTCCTCGCTGAAGGTCAGGAACTACCGCCTGTTCTTCCTCGGCCAGGTTGTCTCCAACATCGGCACCTGGATGCAGCGCATCGCCCAGGACTGGCTGGTGCTCACCCTCACCGCCTCCTCGGCCGCCGTCGGTATCACCACGGCCCTGCAGTTCCTGCCGATGCTGCTGTTCGGCCTGTACGGCGGCGTCCTCGTCGACCGCCTGCGCAAGCGCCCCACACTGCTCGTCACCCAGTCGGCGATGGCCCTCACCTCGCTGGCGCTCGCCGCCCTCACCCTCACCGGACAGGTCGAGGTCTGGCACGTCTACGTCGCCGCCTTCGTCACCGGTCTGGCCACGGTGGTCGACAACCCCGCCCGCCAGTCCTTCGTCGCGGAACTCGTCGGCTCCGGCCAGCTGCAGAACGCGGTCAGCCTGAACTCCGCGAACTTCCAGTCCGCCCGGCTGGTCGGCCCCGCCGTCGCGGGCGTGCTGATCACCGGCGTCGGCACGGGCTGGGCGTTCTTCCTCAACGGCGTGTCCTTCATCGCGCCGATCGCCGGCCTGCTGATGATGCGGGCCCGCGAACTGCACGCCGTCACGCCGTCCCCGCGCGGCAAGGGGCAGCTGCGGGAGGGGCTGCGCTATGTGGCGGGCCGGCCCGAGCTGCTCTGGCCCATCGTCCTGGTGGGGTTCATCGGCACCTTCGCCTTCAACTTCCCCGTCTACCTCTCGGCCTTCGCCTACGACGTCTTCGACGGGGACGCGGGCGTCTACAGCCTGTTCAACACGCTGATGGCGGTCGGTTCCCTGGCCGGCGCCCTGCTCGCCGCCCGGCGCGGCACGGCCCGTCTGCGGCTGCTGATCCTGGCGGCGGTGGCCTTCGGCGGACTGGAGATCGTGGCGGCCGGGGCACCCACCCTGTGGCTGTTCGCCCTGCTCATGATCCCGATCGGCCTGTTCGCCATGACGGTCAACGTCACCACCAACACCAGCATCCAGATGACCACCGACCCGGCCGTGCGCGGCCGCGTCATGGCCCTGTACATGATGGTCTTCCTCGGCGGTGCGCCCGTCGGCGCCCCGATCGTCGGCTGGATCACCGACACCTACGGTGCCCGGGTGGGCCTGGCGGTGGGCGGTGCCATCGCGGCCCTCGCCGCCGCCGTGATCGGCCTGATCCTGGCCCGCGTCGGCAACCTGCGCCTGACGGTCGGCTGGGACGGCGGACATCCGCGGATGCGGTTCGTGCCGCGAACGTCAGGAGGTGCCGGCCCGGACGGCGTGGCGGGGGTGATGGCGCCCGTACCGGTAGGGGCGGTCAGTCGCGGGGGAACTCGTCGGTCCTGAGGACGAGGCCGACGACCGTCCCGGTCAGGTCGATCTCCTCGCCGAAGCCGAAGGTGACGGCACCGTGGTACGTGCCGTCCTTCGGCAGGGTGTGCAGGTGCCACTCGCCGGTGTACGGGTCCACGATCAGGTACACGGGGACGCCGACGGCGGCGTAGGTGTCCTTCTTCGGACCGTAGTCGTTGCCGGCGGTGTCCTTGGAGATCACCTCGGCGACGAACTCGACGTCCTCGTGCCGCCAGCGTCCGTGGGCGTCCTCCTGGGCGCCCTCCGCGAGCGCCACCACGTCGGGCGCGAGCCCGTTGAGACGTCCTGGGTAGTCCATGCGGACGTCGGACGTCATACGCTCGCGCGGGTACTTGGCGCGCAGTTGCTCGACGATGTTCAGGATGATGTCCCAGTGAGTGCGGCGCTGCGGCGTCATGAAGATGTGGCCCCCGACGATCTCGGTCTTGTAACCCTCGGGGATGGGCATTTTCTCCAGCCACTCGAACATCGTGTCGAGCGTGAGCTCGTCTCCGGTGTCGGCCATCGCGATCCTGTCTTCGAGGATGGTCATCGTGGCGCTCCTCCCCGGCTGCCGCTCGATGCGTGCAACCGCGCGGTACAACGATACGCACGGTGACCAGGACACGCGCGGACGTACATACGTTCCACGGGAGGCTGGAGACTGGGCGTATGAGACTCTTCGCCGCCGTGCTGCCGCCCGAGGACGTGTCCCAGGAGCTTGCCGTCGCGGTCGAGGCGTTGCGGGGGCTGCCCGGTGCGGAGGGCCTTCGCTGGACGGGCCGTGCGGGATGGCACTTCACCGTCGCCTTCTACGGCGAGGTCGACGACGCTCTCGTACCCGGGCTGACCGCGCGCCTGGAACGGGCCGCGTCCCGGACCGAGCCGTTCGGGCTGGCCCTGGGTGGTGGCGGGCAGTTCGGGCACGGGCGGGCGCTGTGGGCCGGGGCGGACGGTGACCTGCGCACCCTGCGCCTGCTCGCCGAGCGCGCGGAGGCGGCGGGGCGGAAGGCCGGCGTGGAAATGGGGGAGCACCGCCGCTACAAGGCCCACCTGACGCTGGCCCGCAGCGGCACGGGTATCGACACGCAGCCGTACCTGGGAGCGCTGGCCGGGTTCCGCAGCCGCGCCTGGACCGTGGGCGAGCTTGCGCTGGTGCGCAGCCACCTGCCGAGGTCGGGCGTGCCGGGCGAGCAGCCCCGTTACGAGGTGGTCGCGCGCTGCCCGATCGGGGCGGCCGGTTAGGCTCGAGGGCGTGGACCCGAAAACCCGGAACCGGATCATGGCCGGTGCGCTCGTATTGATGTTCGTCGTGGTGGCCGTGGCGTCGGCGCTCGGTTAGCCGCGACGCCACGGCCGGCCCGCGCGGACGCCGGCCCGCTCCTGCGCCTGTCGTGCCCGGCGCCGGAGCAGGCCGTGTTCCACCCGTTCTACCCGTCCTACCAGGCGAAGGCCTCCGGGGACGGTCCCGGGCCCGGGAAGATCTCGTCCAGCGAGGCCAGCAGTTCCTCGCCCAGTTCCAGCTCGACCGCCCGCAGCGCCGATGCCAGCTGCTCGGCGGTGCGCGGACCGACGATCGGGCCGGTCACCCCGGGCCGGGTGAGCAGCCAGGCCAGCGCGGCCTCACCGGGCTCGATGCCGTGCTTGTCGAGCAGGTCCTCGTACGCCTGGATCCGCGCGCGGGCGGCCGGGTCGGCGAGGGTGTCGGTGGCCCGGCCGGAGGCACGGCGCCCGCCCTGGACCTCCTTCTTGAGCACTCCGCCGAGCAGCCCGCCGTGCAGCGGCGACCAGGGGATGACCCCGAGCCCGTAGTCCCGCGCGGCCGGGATGACCTCCATCTCGGCGCGGCGCTCGGCGAGGTTGTAGAGGCACTGCTCGCTGACCAGGCCGATGGTCCCGCCGCGCCGGGCCGCGGTCTCGTTCGCCTGGGCGATCTTGTAGCCGGGGAAGTTGGACGACCCCGCGTAGAGGATCTTGCCCTGCTGGACCAGGACGTCGACGGCCTGCCAGATCTCGTCGAACGACGTGTCGCGGTCGATGTGGTGGAACTGGTACAGGTCGATGTGGTCCGTCCGCAGCCGCTTCAGCGAGGCGTCCACGGCCCGCCGGATGTTCAGGGCGGACAGCTTGTCGTGGTTGGGCCACGCCTCGCCGTCGGCGGCCATGCTCCCGTACACCTTGGTGGCGAGCACGACCTTGTCGCGCCGCTCGCCGCCCTGGGCGAACCAGTTGCCGATGATCTCCTCGGTACGGCCCTTGTTCTCGCCCCAGCCATAGACATTGGCCGTGTCGAAGAGGTTGATCCCGGCGTCCAGCGCCGCGTCCATGATGGCGTGGCTGTCGACCTCGTCGGTCTGCGGACCGAAGTTCATCGTCCCGAGGACGAGCCGGCCGACCTTCAGTCCCGTGCGTCCGAGCTGTGTGTACTTCATGGTTCCCAAGCCAACGGCCTGGAGTGCGCTCCAGGCAAGCGGGGGCGGGATCGGTCGCGGGGGGAGGCTTGAGGTCGTGACCGTCGGGTCCGCCACCGTGCGGGTCGGGACCAGGGGAGCGGGACGGACCAGGGGGGCGCCGAAGCCCCCCTCCGTCCGCGTGACGCAAGGCGGCGCGTCGACGAACTGCCTTCCACAGCAGATGTGTTGCTGTGTCGCGGCGCTGTCACGGCGGTGTTCTGAAAGGAAGACGGGCGTGACCTGGGGTCTCCGGGGCTCGTCATAGTCGGCACAGGGCGGGAAACCGGCGGAAACGCCGTCGGCTCTCTCCCGCCCCGCCCTCGGAAGGAACCTCCCATGCTGAACCGCCACCTGCGCAAGGCCGTCGTCGCCACCGCCGTGATCACCGCCGGGCTGCTGATGACGGCGTGCCAGAACGACGACGTCGAGGACGGCGCGTCCGGCACGGGCGGAACGGGCGTGGAGGCGTCGGCCTCCGGGAACGCGAAGGGTGTCAGCGGCTCGTTCAAGAACGGGGAGGTCACCTATCTCGCCCCGGGCAAGTACATCGTGTCCGTGCCGGGAAAGGACGACCAGCAGTTCTTCGTCGCCGATGACACCGAGGTCTACGGCGTCGGCACGATCTGCGGCGAGGCGGGGGCCAAGGTGGACGCGCCCTGCACGCTGGACCAGTTGGAGGCGGCCGCCAAGAAGGACGCCGTGGGCGCCGACGTGGAGATGAAGAACGGTGTCGCGACCCTGGTGACCGAGCGGCGTGCCGCCCAGCAGGGCGCTGGCTCCGGCTCCGATTCCGACTCGGGCTCCGGTTCCGGCTCGGACGCGGGCTCGGGCTCCGACTCCGGTTCCGGCGAGACCGCCGTCGAGGGCATCGACAAGGGCAAGGGTGTCAACGGAACCTGGTTCGGCAACGTCTCCTACCTGGCGCCGGGCAAGTACACGGTCTCCGACATGAAGGGCGTCGAGCAGGCGTTCTTCGTCTCCGAGGAGACCGAGATCTGGGGAGCCGGCGACATCTGCGGTGACGCGGCGGGGCAGAGCGCCACCGAGTGCACCGAGGCCGAACTCGAGGAGGCGGCCAAGAAGGGCGTCGGAGCCGAGGTCACCATCAGCAACGGCATCGCGACCAGGATCACCGAGGACCACTGAGCCGCGGACCGACCGCAGGGCAGGACGTCCCGGGCGGGGCGTCCCGGACAGGGCGCCCCAGGGCAGGACGCTCCGAAGACGGCCTCCGGAGCCACCCGGATCTACCCGGAGGCACCTGGTTCCACCTCGGCTCCACCCGGATTCGTCTGGATCCATCCGGATCATCCCCGATCGACCCGGATCCGCCCCGATCCCCTGGAACCGCCCAGGGCGGCTCGGAACCACCGGGAACCTCCCGGCCCCTCGGAGTGAGCCCCTACGCCGCGGTGTAGGGCCCGCCCAGTTCCCAGCCCCGGTACAGCGCCTCCGCGAAGGCCTCGGCGATCCTGTGTTCGCCGTTCGCGTTGGGGTGGGTGCCGTCGTAGGTGTCGGTGTGGATGTCGTACTCCGGCGGAAGCGCGGCCAGGAGGACGGGGGAGTCCGGGGTGTCCAGGTCGACGGCCGTCTTCGCCAGGAGGTCGTTGAAGCGGGCGACCTGGGCGGCGAAGCCCGGATCGACCTCCGCGCGGATGTTGGGTATGACCGGGAGCACGACCAGACGCACGCGCCGGTTGGCCGCGCGTGCCGCCGCGACGAAGGCGCGGACGTTGTCCGCGGTCTGTTCGGGGTTCGTGTAGAAACCGAGGTCGATCAGGCCCAGGGAGACCAGGAGCACGTCGGCACGCAGGGTCCGGACGGTCTCGCCGATCAGCGGCACCATGTGGTGCCAGCCCTCGCCCCAGCCGGCCAGGTGCCCGCGCGGGAAGTCCGGGTCGGCGTAGGCGTACGAGGTCGGGGAGTCCGTCTGCGGGTCGTGCAGCGTCTCGCGCGGACCGACGAGGGTGAAGGGGCCGCCGTACTCCGCGCACAGGTGCTGCCACAGTCGGTAGCGCCAGGTGTGTTCACCCGCGCCCCCGATGGTCATCGAGTCGCCGACGGGCATGAACCTGAGCATCCGATCATCATCGTCGATCCGCCCCGCCACCGCGATGTGAGTCCGACCACCCACCGTGAACTGCGCGGTGTGATGGCACTCTTGGGGCATGCGCCGACCCCTCGCCCCGCTCGCCGCGGCCACCACCGCCGCCCTGTTCGCCGCTCCGGTTCTGCTCGTGGGCGCGCTCGGTGCGCCCGCCGCGGCCGCCGACGGCGCCGACGCGGGCGCGGGGAACGACTCCTTCACGATCCAGGACCCGCGGATCACCGAGTCCAGCGGGCTCGCCGCCTCCAGGCTCCACCCGGGCGTCTACTGGACCCACAACGACAGCGACGACGGCCCCTACCTCTACGCCGTCGACAGCGCGACCGGCGAGACCGTCGCCCGGATCACCCTCACCGGAATCGGCAACCCCCGGGACGTCGAGGCCATCTCCATCGGGCCGGACGACCGGATCTTCGTCGGGGACATCGGCGACAACCTCGGCGGCACCTGGCCGCACGTGTGGATCTACGAGCTGCCCGAGCCGAAGGAACTGCGGGACCAGACCGTGCGGGCCACGCAGTACGTCGTGACGTACTCCGACGGGGCCCGCGACGCCGAGTCCCTCGTCGTGCACCCGAAGACCGGGCGCGTCTACATCGTCGACAAGAAGGAGGAGGGCGGACACCTCTACGAGGGGCCCGCCGAACTCTCCGCCTCGGGCGGCAACGTCTTCCGGCCGATCGCCCCCGTCGACCTGTGGGCCACCGACGCCGCCTTCTCGCCCGACGGCCGGCAGCTCGCCGTACGGTCGTACTTCGGCGGCATCCAGTACGCGTGGGACGACGCGACGGACGGGAAGATCGAGCGCAAGGGGCGGCTCGGCGTGCCGCTCGCGGGGCAGGGCGAGTCCGTCAGCTACTCGGCCGACGGCTCCCGGCTGATGTACGGGAGCGAGGGCGAGCAGAGCCCGGTCGAGTCCCGGGAGGTGCCCGGGGGCGGCGCCGGTGGTGAGGGCGGCGAGTCGTCCGCGGGCGGCGGCTCGTCCGCCGGTGAGGACGGGGACGGCGCCGGTGGTGACGGTGGTGACGGGCTCAAGGTCGGGGTGATCGTCGTGATCGTCGTGGGGGCCGTCCTGCTCGGGCTACGACGGCTGTTCCGGCGGAACTGAGCGGTCCGGCCCGGCTGCGGGGGCGGACGCCGGAGTGGACGGCGGAGTGTACGGCGTAGCGGACGCCGGGGCGGCTTTCTCGGTGCGGGCGGTCACGAACAGTTCCAGACCGTCCAGGATGCGTTGCAGTCCGAACTCGAAGTGGTCGAAGTCGAAGCTGAAGGTGTCCTCGGCGAGGGAGGCCAGGACGGGGTAGCGTCCGCTGGTCATGGCCTTCTCCAGGACCGGGTGCTGGGCCTCCCAGAACTCCGCGTCCGTGAGCCCGGAGGTGCGCTCGGCCTCCTGCTGGTAGAGCTGGGTGCGGGCCGCGCCGACGACGTACCCCTCGATCGCGGTGATCGCCGACAGCAGTTCGGGGTCGGACAGGCCCATCGGCCTGATCCGGGACATCACCTTCTCCAGGCCGTCGAGCGCGCTGGGCCCGAGGATCGGCCGGGACTGGTTGACCTCCAGCAGCCAGGGGTGACGGCGGTACAGGGCGAGCGTGGCGCGGCCCAGGACCTCCAGGGTCGAGCGCCAGTGGCCGTCACCGAAGTCGCCGGGGTCCTCGGAGGTGCGCTGGACGCGGTCCAGCATCAGATCGAGCAGCTCGGCCTTGCCGGGTACGTAGCGGTACAGGGACATCGTGCCGGTGCCGAGTTCCGCGGCGATCCGGCGCATCGAGAGCGCGCCGAGCCCCTCCCGGTCCGCGAGCTCGACGGCGGCCTCCACGACCCGCTCCAGAGTCAGGCCCGGTTTCGGCCCGCGGCTCGGCCGCCGGCCCGTGCCCCACAACAGGTCGAGGGTGCGGGTGATGTCACCGCTCCCGCTCGTCTCCCTGCCGCTGGTCTCCCCACCGCTTGTCATGAGGCCAGTCTAGATCCGCGGAAAAAAACTGGGTACACCGTACGCGTAATCGGGTACGGTGTACCCAGTTAGGTGGAAGGGGGACCCATGAACGACGGTCATGACAAGGGCGACGGGCCCGGCAGCGGCGGTAGCAGCGGTTACGGCGGGCACGGCGGGGACGACGCCTACGCGGTGCGGGCCGAAGGGCTGGACAAGCGGTACGGCGAGAAGCGTGCCCTCGACGGCTTCGATCTCGCCGTCCGTACGGGCACCGTGCACGGCCTGCTGGGGCCGAACGGTGCCGGGAAGACCACCGCCGTGCGCATCCTGTCGACGCTGGTCCGGCTCGACGGGGGACGGGCCACGGTGGCCGGTCTCGACGTCTCGCGGCGGGCGCGCGAGGTGCGGGCGCGGATCGGGCTCACGGGACAGTACGCCGCCGTGGACGAGGTGCTCACCGGACGGCAGAACCTCGAGATGTTCGGGAGGCTGTTCCACCTGGGCGGGAAGCGGGCCCGGTCGCGGGCCACCGAACTGCTGGAGCGGTTCGACCTGAGCGACGCCGCCGGCAAGGGCGTCGGCGGCTACAGCGGAGGGATGCGGCGGCGCCTGGACCTCGCCGCCTCCATGATCCTCGCGCCGGCCGTACTCTTCCTGGACGAGCCGACGACGGGACTCGATCCCCGCAGCCGCAACGAAGTCTGGGACTCCGTAAGAGCGTTGGTCGCGGACGGCACAACGGTGCTGCTGACCACGCAGTACCTGGAGGAGGCCGACAAACTGGCCTCCCGCATCACCGTCATCGACCAGGGCAGGGCCATCGCGGACGACACCCCGGACGGGCTGAAGAACCGGATCGGCGGCGACCGCATCGAGGTCGTCGTCGCCGACCGGGCCGACATCCCGCGGGCGGTGAAGGTGGTCTCCCGGGTCACCGACGGCGAACCCGATTCGGACGAGAGCGAGTTGCGCGTGCACGCCCCGGTCACGGACCGCGTGGCCGCGCTGACCGAGGTGGCGCGCACACTCCAGGACGAGGGGGTGCGGGTCGAGGACATCGGGCTGCGCAGACCCAGCCTCGACGACGTCTTCCTGCGCCTCACCGGCCACCGCACGGACGTTTCGCAGACGAAGGAGGCTGCCGCATGAGCGCCGTCGACCTGGCCGACCTGGCCGACCTGACCGAGCCGGCCGACCCGGCCGACTCGACCACCGCGCCCGTCGCGCGTGGCCGCGCGTACTGGGCGCTCGCCGACTGCTGGAACATCGTCCGCCGCGGCCTGACCCACTACCGGCGACAGCCCGTCAACATCGCCTGGCAGCTCGGCTTTCCGATCCTGTCGGTGCTGCTCTACGGCTATGTCTTCGGCAGCGCGATGACGGTGCCCGGCGGCGGGGACTACAAGGACTTCCTGATGCCCGGGATGTTCGTGATGACGATGGCGTTCGGCTTCATCAACACCGCGACCATCGTGGTGTACGACGCCACCAAGGGCGTGATCGACCGGTTCCGCTCGATGCCGATGGCGCCGTCCGCGGTGGTGGCCGGGCGCGGGGTGACCGATCTGGTCGTCGCCTGCGCCGAGCTGGCGATCCTCGTGCTCACCGCGCTGGCCATGGGCTGGCGGCCGGACGGCGGCTGGGGCTTCCTCGCGGCGTTCGGCCTGCTGCTGTGGCTGCGGTTCGCGCTCATCTGGCTCGGGGTCTGGCTCGGACTCCTGGTGCCCAACCCGGAGGCTGCGGGCGGGCTGTTCGCGGTCGCCTTCCCGCTGACGATGATCTCCAGCATCTTCGTGGCCCCGCAGCTCATGCCCGACTGGCTGGGCCGGCTCGCCGCCTGGAACCCGGTCTCGTCCACCGCCGCGGCCACGCGTGAGCTGTTCGGTACGCCGGTCGGTGGCGGCGACTCCTGGATCGAGCAGCACGCGCTGCTGATGGCGGGAGTGTGGCCGCTCGTACTGACGGCGATCTTCCTGCCGCTCGCGGTACGGAGGTTCCAGAAGCTGAGTCGGTGAGTCGGTGAGTCGGTGAGTCGGTGAGTCGGTGAGTCGGTGAACCGGTGAACCGGTGAGCGGCTGATGCGGCAGGAGGCGGACGGCGTCCGGGTGTGAATGCCGTCCGCCTCCTTGACGTGTTCATGTGACATGGCTTGCATGGAGGGTGCGGGGTAGTGGGAGCGCTCCCACTCGTTCCGGGCCCGCCCTCCGAGAGGAAGCAGCGACATGTTCCGCAGCTTGCGAAGAGCGCTGTGCGTGGCCGTGGCGGCATTCCTGTTACCGCTGGCGGGTGTGCAGCCGGCCGGTGCGGCGGAGCCGGGCGACGGCACGGCACGCGCCGTCATGGCGGGCGAAGGGTACTGGCACACCGACGGCCGACGCATCCTGGACGCCTCCGGGCAGCCCGTACGCATCGCCGGCATCAACTGGTTCGGCTTCGAGACCGACGTCCGGGTGGCCCACGGCCTGTGGGCCCGCGACTACAAGGCCATGCTCGACCAGATCAAGTCCCTGGGTTACAACACCGTCCGCGTCCCCTACAGCGACGACATCCTCAAGCCGGGCGCCCTGCCCAGCAGCATCAACCACGACGGCATCAACACCGACCTGCGGGGCCTGACCTCGCTCCAGGTGCTGGACCGGATCGTGGCGCACGCGGGGCAGAGGGGCCTGAAGATCGTGCTCGACCGGCACCGTCCCGACGCGGCCGCGCAGTCGGCGCTCTGGTACACCTCGGCGGTCCCCGAATCGACCTGGATCACCAACCTCAAGGCACTCGCGGCCCGTTACAAGGGCGACTCGACCGTCATCGGCATCGACCCGCACAACGAGCCACGCGACCCCGCCTGCTGGGGCTGCGGTGACACGGCACGGGACTGGCGGCTGGCCGCCGAACGGGCCGGCAACGCGGTGCTGTCCGTCAACCCCGAGCTGCTGGTCCTCGTCGAGGGCGTGCAGTCGTACAACGGGGTCAACGGCTGGTGGGGCGGCAACCTGATGGGCGTCGCCGACCACCCGGTCCGCCTGGACGTACCCGGCCGGCTCGTCTACTCCGCGCACGACTACGCCACCAGCGTGGCCCAGCAGCCCTGGTTCAACGACCCGTCGTTCCCCGCCAACATGCCCGGGATCTGGGACAAGTACTGGGGCTACGTCTTCAAGCAGAACATCGCCCCGGTCTGGCTCGGCGAGTTCGGCACGACGCTCCAGTCGGGCGTGGACCAGCGGTGGCTGTCCGCGCTGGTCTCGTATCTACGGTCCACGGCGCAGTACGGGGGAGACAGCTTCCACTGGACCTTCTGGTCCTGGAACCCCAACTCCGGTGATACCGGCGGCATCCTGAAGGACGACTGGACGACCGTGGACACGGTGAAGGACGGCTACCTCGCGGACATCAAGGCCCCGGGGTTCGCGGCGGGCGATCCCGGCGGACCGGGAAACCCGGGCGACCCCGGTGGTCCGGGTGACCCCGGTGACACCGCCGAGTGCGCCGCCGCCTACACCGTCAGCAGTGACTGGGGCGGCGGCTTCAACGCCGACGTGAAGGTCACCAACACCGGGACCGTGCCGCTGACCTCCTGGAAGGTGACGTGGACCTGGAGCGGTACCCAGCGCGTCACCAGCATGTGGAACGCCTCCCACACCCAGTCCGGGGCGACGGTCACCGCGGTCAACGCCGGGCACAACGGAGCGCTCGCGGCAGGCGGTTCGACGAGCTTCGGCTTCGGTGGAACACCCGGCGGCGGGAACGTGCCGAGCGTGACGTGTACAGCGACGTGAGCGATGCCTGATCAGGGGCTTGGCACAGTGGCCCGTACACCGTGCCGGGCCCCTGCCGGTGCAGGCCACATGGCTCATGCCAGGGGGCACGGGGGGTCCAGGTGGGTGGATTCAGGCAAGCCGGAGAATGCGCTCGATCATTCTCCCGAAATTACCTCAGAGTGCGTGGGCATTCCCTCGGCGGGTCCGTCAGGTTGTGAGCGCGCCTATTCGAACGCCTTGGGCCGCCGTCAAAGGGGGGCATGATTCGCTCGTTGCCGACCCGCTGCCTGTATGGACAGCTACTGTTACGACCTGCGGATTTCCGGCTCTACCGGGAAAGTGGCCCTCATGAATGGGAAATTTTCGGCCAAGTGTCCGCGCGGTGGCTGGATGGCTTGCTGTCCGGCTTGGATGGTGCGATAGTCAATGGGCAAGGTCCTATGTGTTCTCTGGAGAGCACTCAAAGGATCTTGCTCTCGTGGGCCCCCGGCATGCCGGGGGTTTCTGCGTTTCTAGAGACCATCCGTGTCGAGCCAGATGATGCCATCAGTGCCGTGGTCAGGAAGCCAGTGCCGTGACAGTCGCCGGTAGGACTTCGACATGGCCCCCACTGGGTTCATCTTGGGCCACACCTCGGGATGGGCAAGCCCCAGGTGATGGAAGGCGGCATAGCCGACCATGTCGGCAGCCTGGATGAACTGGCTGTACCGACTGTCCTGCATGATGGGGTCTTCGAGAACCCTGCGGGTGGTGAGTGGCAGCCGGCGATGTGCTGCTCGGTAGGGACTTGCGTTACGTACCGCCTGCTCCCAGAGCTTTTGGGCGTCCTCCTGTGCCATGCCGGAGCTGTCCTCGGGTCCGGCCTGGCCGTCATACATGATCAGCACGCGGGTGTCCTGCTCAAGGGCCCATAGTTCCAGGTGGTCGACGAAGCCCTGGTACACCTCGGCTATCTGAGCGGTACGGCCCGCGACAGTCAGCACACGCAGGCTGGCGCACCGGGCCAGCTGCCTCATCATGAGGTCGTGCGCAGCAAGGCGTGCCGGGCGGCCGAAGCGCTGATTCTGTTCGTCAGTCGCACAGGGCCGGCCTCGCCCTTTGACCAGGCTGTTGGCATGCAACTCGGTGTTCTTCGAGATGCCCCACGTCTCCTCCAGCCCTCGTCGGCCTTCCAGCCAGCAGTGCAGGAGGTCGTTCCAGCCTTCTTCGGGCACGAGGAGCCCGGTCAGAGTGCGGCCCTGGTCCGCCCCTGAGTCATCGGCGTAACAAAAATGCACCTTCGGAATATATGGCCTCAGGAGACCTCAGGTGACCCCCTTGCAATTCTCACCTGCGCACCTCGTTGAACCTCATGAACGTGTGCTTCCCCTTCCAGGCCATGCCTCAAGCCCGCAGGGGGCCGAGGGTGATCCCTCTCAGTGCCCGTCGTCGCTCGGATGTGAAGCGCCTCGTACGCCCAGCCCGGGAGGGCGGTCACCGCGACCAGCACCAAGCACAACGGTGCGGTCCCGACGCAGTGGTGCGCCGGGCCCCTGCTGGCGTACGGGCCGCACGGCTCACCGCTCAGACCGGGGGGCATCGGAGTTTCAGGTGTCTGTGCCCGGGAGGCAGGCCGACGGGCGACCGCTTCACGAACCAGCCGGAGCATGAGCCCTCGCTGTCTCCGCGAGGGTGAACCGGGCCCACACGCACTTCGTGTACGGCTCCTGCCGGCATCCCCACGCGTCGGCCAGCGCCTCCACGAGGGCCAGTCCGCGTCCGCCCTCCTCGCCGAGGGTCGGGCGGTGCGGCCGGGGGAGCCGGTCCCGGTCGGGGTCGGTGACCTCGAGGATCAGTTCGGCTCCGTCCAGAGTGAGGGTGACCCGGACCTGCGCGCAGGAGACACGGCAGTGGAGCACGGCGTTCGTGACCAGTTCGCTCGCCAGCAGGGTGACGGTGTCCGTGAGTTCCTCGGCGACGCCCCAGCTCGTGAGGGCTTCGCGTAAACGCCGCCGAGCCACTGGCACGTGTCGCCTGCGCTTGGGGATGCGGAAGGTTTCGGTTGCGGCCATGAGGTGAAGCTAGAGGCGGATTCGAGATCTTTGCAATGAAAATCGAGGAATGTATTCGCAAGTACCACTCAATCGTGTGATGTCAACCTGGAGTTGAGTCGTGATGTGACATGGTTTCCGCCGGAGAGGGGAGGTCCCATGCCCACAGGTGGACGGCCGACGGTGCGCAGCAGGCGACTGGGGACGGCACTCAGGCAGTACCGGCAGGCCGCGAAGCTGGATCAGCCGCAGGCCGCCGAGATCATTGCGTCGAGTCAGGCCAGGATCAGCCGTATGGAGAGCGGACATGCCACGCCCCGCGTCATCGAGGTGCGGCTCCTGCTGGACGCGTACGGCGTCATGGAAGCGGAAGTGCGCGCCAAACTGGAGGACTTGGCCAAGCACTCCAAGAACCGGGGCTGGTGGCTGGAGCACGCCGCGCACCTCCGCTCGGACTACATCGACCACATCGCGCTGGAAGACGATGCGATTCACATCCGGCAATGGCAACCAGCCCTGGTTCCGGGACTGTTGCAGACCGCGGCCTATGCGGAGGCGGTCATCGCAGGTGGTCCTACCCGGCTTGACCCTGAGCAGGCCGCCCGGTTGGTGGAGGTGCGGAGGCGGCGACAGGAGAAGATCGCGGAGGGCGGGGCCCGGTACACCGCTGTCATCTGGGAAGCGGTCGTCATGTACCCCCTGGTGGGTGCGGACGTTCACCGAGAGCAGTTGTCGGCGTTCCTTGAAGCCGGGGAACGCGAGAACATCACCGTGCAGGTTCTGCCGTTCAGTGCTGGAACACTGGCGGCTGCCGCCTCGGCCTTCTCCGCCTTCAGCTTCGATTCGGAGTCGGCGATCGAGGCGGTGACCATGGACGACCTGATGAGTACGTCTGTTATCGAGTCTCCGGATGACCTGGCTGTTTACGCGACTTCGTACGGGCTCCTACGATCGACGGCACTGGCACCGGACGCGAGCGCGAAGTTCATCCGAGACGTACTGCAGAGCATCTAGGGGAGCCGATGGTGACCGAAATAGTGGGCCTCTTCCGGAAGTCGTCGTACTCCAGTCAGCAGGGCGAATGCGTGGAGATCGCCGACACGGCCGACCACGGCCGGGCCGTCCGAGACAGCAAGCAGCATGAAGGCGGTCCCCTCCTCACTGTTTCCCGTGAGAGCTGGGCCGCGTTTCTGCGGCAGTTCGGGTGAACGAAGGGCGCCCGGCGGATCGTCCGCCGGGCGCCCTTTCGCTGTCGTACGGGGAGCGGTTACAGCTGTCCGATGACGTAGTCGACGCACGCCGTCAGGGCCTCGACGTCCGCCGGGTCGATGGCCGGGAACATCGCGACGCGGAGCTGGTTGCGGCCGAGCTTGCGGTAGGGCTCGGTGTCGACGATGCCGTTGGCGCGCAGCACCTTGGCGATCGCGGCGGCGTCGATCTCGTCGGTGAAGTCGATGGTGCCGATGACCTGGGAGCGCTTCGCCGGGTCGGTGACGAACGGGGTCGCGAACTTCGACTCCTCGGCCCAGCCGTACAGGCGGGACGACGAGTCCTTGGTGCGGCCGGTCGCGAAGTCGAGGCCGCCCTGGCCGTTGAGCCACTTCAGCTGCTCGTCGAGGAGGAACAGGGTGGCGAGGGCCGGGGTGTTGTACGTCTGGTTCTTGCGGGAGTTGTCGATCGCCGTGGGGAGCGAGAAGAACTCCGGGACGTGGCGGCCGGACGCGTGGACGCGCTCGGCGCGCTCGAGCGCGGCCGGGGAGAAGACGCCGATCCACAGGCCGCCGTCGGAGGCGAAGGACTTCTGCGGGGCGAAGTAGTAGACGTCCGTCTCGGCGATGTCGACGGGCAGGCCGCCCGCGCCGCTCGTCGCGTCCACCAGGACGAGGGAGCCCTTGTCGGCGCCGGGCACCCGCTTGATCGGCATGGCGACGCCGGTGGAGGTCTCGTTGTGCGTGAAGGCGTAGACGTCCACGCCGGCCTCGGCGGCCGCCTCCGGGTGCGTGCCCGGGTCGGCGGAGACGACGGTCGGCTCGGCGAGCCACGGGGCGAGCTTGGCGGCCTTGGCGAACTTGGAGCTGAACTCGCCGAAGGTGAGGTGCTGCGACTTGTTCTCGATCAGGCCGTGGGTCGCGATGTCCCAGAACGCGGTGGAGCCGCCGTTGCCGAGGACGACCTCGTAGCCCTCGGGGAGCCGGAACAACTCGCCGATGCCCTTGCGCACGTCGCCGACCAGGTTCTTCACCGGGGCCTGGCGGTGGGAGGTGCCCAGCAGGGATGTGCCGGTCGCGGCCAGCGCGTCCAGCGCTTCCGTCCGCACCTTGGAGGGGCCCGCGCCGAAACGACCGTCGGCGGGCTTGATGTCAGCAGGAATCCGGATCTCAGCCACAACCACGGAGCCTAGCGGCTCGGGGAAACCCGGGCGCAACATCGTCCGTCGGCTGAGACGCGGATGAGACGCGGACGGGAGGAGCGGCCGAACGGCCGGGCGGACGGGAAATGCCCGTCCGCCCGGCCGTTCGGTCCGGTCTTCGTACGTCAGCCCAGGGTCACCGGCAGCTCGTACAGGTCGTTCTGCGTGACCACCGGCTTGTTGCGCAGTACGTCCGCCGGGACCGCCAGGTCCAGCTTCGGGAAGCGCGCGTACAGGGCCGGCAGGGCCACGCCCGCCTCCAGGCGGGACAGGGCCGCGCCGGGGCACACGTGCGGGCCGTGGCCGAAGGAGATGTGCCGGTTGGCGCTCTCCCGGGTGATGTCGAAGTCGCCGGCCGTCGGGCCGTGCGCCTGCTCGTCCCGGCCGATCGCGGCGTACGACACGATCAGCGCCTCCCCGGCCGGCAGGACCTTGTCCCCGACGGGCACGTCCTCGGTCGCGAACCGGATCAGGACGTGGGAGGTGGGGGTCGCGTACCGCAGTGTCTCCTCGACCACCGCCGACCAGTCGGCCTTGCCGGACAGCACCAGCTCCCGCTGCTCCGGGTGGGTGGAGAGGTTCACCACCGCGTTGACGATGAGGGAGATCGTCGTCTCGTGGCCGGCCGCCACCATCAGCTGGAGCGTGGCGACGATCTCCTCGTCCGCGAGACGGTCGCCGTTCTCCGACGCCTGGATGAGCGCGGAGGTCAGGTCGTCGCCCGGGTTCTCGCGCTTGTGCGCGACCGCCTCGGCCATGATCCCGGCCAGCTCGGTCAGCGTCGCGATGACCTCCT
This sequence comes from Streptomyces sp. NPDC005774, assembly GCF_042871645.1. Taxonomy (NCBI): domain Bacteria; kingdom Bacillati; phylum Actinomycetota; class Actinomycetes; order Kitasatosporales; family Streptomycetaceae; genus Streptomyces; species Streptomyces sp. NPDC005774. The sequence goes on from NZ_JBIAIV010000010.1 coordinate 154,704, forward strand.
CGGGCGGGGTCTGCGTCGAGAAGAACTTCTCGAAGAGTTCCTTCAGGCGCGGCAGCCGTTCCTCCGCCAGCCCCATCAGGTCGGCGATCACGTACATCGGCAGCGGGTAGGCGAACAGGGCCTTCAGGTCGACCGTCTCGCCCTGCGCCTCGGCCACCTGGTCCAGCAGGCCCTCGGTCAGCTCCGTGATGCGCTCACGCATCCGCTCCACCCGGCGCACGGTGAGCGCCTGCGCGACCAGGGTGCGCAGGCGGCGGTGGTCGGCGCCGTCCACGGTCAGCATGGAGCGGGGCGGGTTGGCCAGCCCGATCAGCGGCCAGTCGGGAGCGATCTCGCCGCGCTGCCAGGCGCCCCAGACGTTGATGTCCTTCACCAGACGCGGGTCGGTGAGCAGCTTCTTGGCCTCGGCGTGGTGCGTGACCGCCCATACCGGCACGTCGCCCGGCAGGACCACGCGTGCGAGCGGTCCCGCGGCGCGCAGTGCCGCGCTCTCCGCGTCCAGGTCGGAGACGAACGGGTCCAGGGGGATGGGGTTCCCCTCGGTGCCGGGCGCGGGCGTCTGTGTGTCCGTACCAGCCGTCATGTGAGGGAGCCTCCAAGGGCGGGAGTGGGTGTGAAGGTGACCGGGAGTTCGGACATGCCGCGCAGCCACGGTGACGGGCGGCGGGACAGGGACGGGGCCGGCACCGCCAGGTCGATGTCCGGCAGGCGGTCCAGGACGACCTCGATGCCGGTCCGTGCGATCACCTCGGAGATCTCCTGGGCCGGGAACGGGCAGCGGTGCTCCCCGTGGCCGAAGGAGAAGTGCGCGCTGTTGCCGCCGGTCAGGGCCGAGCTGTCGGTCCGTACCTGCGGATCGGAGTTGGCGCCCTGGAGGCCGAGGAGCAGCATGTCGCCGGCGCGGACACGGCGCCCGCCCAGCTGGGTGTCGCGGGAGGCCCAACGGCCGGCCACGTTCTGGGTGGGAGTGTCCTCCCACAGCACCTCGTTCATCGCCTCGGCGACGCTGTTGCGGCCGCCGAACAGGGAGGCGGCGAACCGCTTGTCCGTCAGCATCAGGTGCAGGGAGTTGCCGATCCAGTCGGCGGTCGGCTGGTGTCCGGCCGCCATCATCACCATCAGGTCCTGGACGATCTCCTCGTCGGTGAACCCGGAGGTGTCGGCGAGCATCCGCGACGCCACGTCGTCGGCGGGCTCCTTCCTGCGCGCGGCGACCAGCTCGGTCATCGACGTGAACAGGTGGTTCTGGCCGGCCAGCGCCCGCTCCCGCCCGTCGATCATGTCGTTGAGGGCGGTGACGAGCGCCGGCCCCTGCTCGTCGGAGAAGCCGTAGAGCCGGGCCAGTACGCGTACGGGCAGCAGCGTCGCGAACTCGTTGACGATGTCGGCCGCGCCCTGGGGGGAGATGCCGTCGATCAGCTCGTCGGCGAACTTCTCGGCGTAGCCGCGCAGTTCGAACGGGTCCACCGCCTCCAGCGCGTTGACCAGCATCCCGGCCCGCTCGCGGTGCCGCTCGCCGACGGTGTAGAGGATCGACGGCTGTTTACGGCCGATCATCGGCAGCAGCGGCCAGTCGTCGGGGATGTTCTCCCACTGGTTCCACAGGTCGGAATCGCGGCTGAACAGCACCGGGTCCCCGGTGACCTGGTGCAGCTCGCGGTAGCCGAGCACCAGCCAGGCCGGTACGTCGCCGTCCAGGATCACCGGGACCACGCTGCCGTGGTCGCGCCGCAGCTCCCGGTACACCCCTGCCGGGTCGTCCTGGAGCAGGGGCCCGCTGAAGTGGACGGGGTGGGGAGCGGAAGCGGGGCTCACACCAGCTCCTGACGGGGGGCTCGGGCCTGGTCGGCGTAGAGGGTCTGGATGTGCTCCACCAGCGTGATCAGCACCAGCTTGCTGGACTCCCGGGAACGCGCGTCACAGGTGACCAGCGGTACGTGCGGATCGAGGTCGAGGGCCTCACGGATCTGTTCCGGCGCGAAGGCGGGGCCGCCGAAGTCGTTGCAGGCCACGATGAACGGCGTGCCGTGCTTCTCCAGCCGGTCGATGGCGTACCAGGAGTCGTCGATGCGCCGGGTGTCGACCAGGACGACCGCGCCCAGGGTGCCGGAGAACAGCCGGTCCCACAGGAACCAGAAGCGCTCCTGGCCGGGCGCCCCGAACAGGTACAGCACGTTGTGGCTGTCCAGGGTGATGCGGCCGAAGTCGAAGGCCACGGTCGTCGAGGTCTTGCCGTGCACCCCGCTGAGGTCGTCGACGGCCTCGCCGGCCTGGGTCATCGTCTCCTCGGTGTTGAGGGGACGTATCTCGCTCACCGAGCGGACCATTGTCGTCTTGCCGGCGCCGAAGCCGCCCACGACCACGATCTTGAGGCCGTTGTCGGCCGACGCGCCCAGTGGTGTACGCGTGTCAGAGGTTGCGGAGTCCAACGAGCACCTGCTCCAGGATGTCGGGGTCGGGTACGGCGGTCTTGCGCGGGTGCCGGGCGCTGACGCGGCCCGACGCCTGGAGGTCGGCGAGCAGGATGCGGGTGATGCTCACCGGCAGTCTCAGCTCGGCCGCGATCTCCACGACCGCCGTGGGTCGTTCGGTCAGCCGCAGGATCGCGGCGTGCTCGGACTGCATGCCGGGCACCGGATCGCATTCGGCGACGACCAGCGTGACCAGGTCGAAGGGGTTGTCGGGCCCGGACCGACTGCGTCCGCCGGTGAGGGTGTAGAGGCGGTCCGGGGAGTCGTCCCTGCCCGGCCTGCTCATGCGGAGCGCGGCGGAGCGGTCAGGTGCTCCCCGAGCTGCTCCACGAGCTCGCTCATGTTGTGTCCGATGAGCCCGGCGTCGGCGTCCTCACTGGTGACCACGGCCAGGTGCGCGCCCTGGCCGGCCTCCACGATGAACAGCACGCCCCCGTAGAACTCGGTCATCGCCGAGCGGACGCCTCCGCTGCCGTCGCCGAACTCCACGGACGCGCCGTGCGACAGCGACTGGATGCCCGCGGCGATCGCGGCGAGCTGGTCGGCCTGGTCGGCGGAGAGTTCGGGGGTGCGGCACAGTTTCAGGCCGTCCCTGGACAGCACGAGCGCGTGCCGCGCGCCCGGGGTGCGCTCCAGCAGGCCCTCTATCAGCCAGGTGAGCTTCTCGTCGGCGGTCGTCGTGCCGGTCATGAGGTGGTGTCGCCTTCCGGTGTTGCGGGAGTGGATGCGGGGGTGGAGGTGATCGCTTCGGCGTCCCCGTTCGGGGTGCCTGCGGTGCCTCCGAGGCCTGTGGCCGTGTCTGTGGCCGTGTCTGTGGTCGCGTCTGTCGCGGGGTCTGTCGCGGGGTCCGGGGCCGGTTCCGTGGCGGTGGCGCGTACGGCCTGGCGGAAGCTGCTGAAGCGGGCCGTGCGGGCCTTCGTCTCCTCGGCGGTGGGCGGAGTCATGGGCGGGGCGTCGGCACGGCTGGTGCCGCGGGTGCGCTCGGCCTCGGCCAGGGTCCGGCCGCGACGGCGGCGGGGGAGGTTCAGCGGGGGCGTGTCCGTGTCCCGGCCGGCGGAATCGTGCGCGGGCACCGGGTCGGGGTCGAGGCCGTCGGCTCCGGCGCGGGACGCCGCGTACGAGTGGCCGGTGGTCCTCGCCGTGGGCGTCGTGCGGGAGGTGGTGCGCGGGACCGGGTTCCGTGGTGCCGGGATCGCGCCGGACGGGATGCCGCGGCTCGGCTCCGGGGCCGTGCTGCCGGTCGTCTTCTCGGCTGCGCTCTCGGCTGCGCTGTCGGCCGGGTGGGCCGCCGGTGCGTCGGCCGGGCGGTTGCCGCGACGGCGGGGCAGGGTCGGGCCCGACGACTCGTCCGGCGCCGTCGCCGGGGTCTTCCCGGACGACTTCCCGGCTGTCTTCCCGGACGACGCGGTCTCTCCGGACGATGCGGCCGAAGCGGACGGCGCGGACCGTGCCGGTGTCGTGGTGGGAGCCGTCGGTGCGGCCGGGACGGACGAGGAGAGGGAGGCCGGTGCGGCGGCGGACGGCGCCCTGGGAGCGTCCGGCGGTACGAGGATGTCCTGCGGGACGAGTATGAGGACGCCCGTGCCGCCGCGGGCCGAGGGCCGGTAGGAGACCGTGAGGCCGTACCGCCGGGCCAGCCGGCCCACCACGGCGAGACCGAGCCGGGTGCCGGTGAGGCCGCCGAGCCCGGTGGTCTCGCCGGAGACCGCCCGCTCGGCGCGCCGCAGCTGGGCCTCGCCCATGACGAGCCCGCTGTCCTCGACGGACACGATGACCCCGGCCGGTACCTCCTCGACGTAGACGTGCACCTCGGCGGTCGGCGGCGAGAAGTTGGCCGCGTTGTCGAGGAGTTCGGCGACCGCGTGCATCACGCCCTCGGCGGCGTGCCCGGCGACGGCGATGTCGCTCGCGGAGTGGACGCGGATGCGCTGGTAGCCGCTGATCCGGCCCATGGCGCCGCGCAGGATCGACTCCATGCCGATCGGCCGGGCCCAACGACGGCCCGAACGGGCGCCGGTGAGGATGGCGACGGAGTCGGCGAGCCTGCCCGCCTGCGCGGTGCGGTGGTCGAGGTGGAGGAGATCCGCGAGGACCTCCTCGTCGTGATGCTTCTCCTCCATCGCGCGCAGGTCCGCGAGCATGCCGGTGGACAGGGCCTGCATACGGCCGGCGACGTTGGCGGTCGCGGAAAGCGCCGCCGCACGGGAGCTGTTGGACTCGCGCAGCCGGACGGCCAGCCGTGCGTTCTCGTCGATGTGCCGGTCCCGGTCCCGGGACAGCCGGTCCCGTTCCTCGCTCAGCCGGTCGCGCACCTGGCCGAGCCGGTCGCGCTCGACGGTGTGCTCCTGCGTCAACGCGCTGGTGTGGGAGGCGTGTTCCTCGTCGCGTCGGCGCAGTTCCCCGGCGTGCTCGTCGGCGACCCGGGAGAGCGCGGCCGTGTGGTCGTCCGTGAGGCGGGCGATCTCGGCGGCGTGCTGCTCGGTGAGCCGGGCCCGCTCGGCGGTGTGGTCATCGGTGAGCCGGGCCCGTTCGGCGGTGTGCTCCTGCGCCAACCGTTCGGTGGTGATGGAGTGTTGTTCGTTGAGGCGATCGCGTTCCGCCGCCAGGGACTGGGCGAGGCGGGCCCGCTCCTGGTCCAGCTCGGCCGACAGGCGGGCCCGTTCCCGGGTGAGTTCGCCGGTCAGCCGCTCGTGCTGGCGGCGGGCCTCCTCCGCCTGCCGGGTGCGTTCCTGAATCAGCCGGTCGACGTCCAGGTTGGCCGTCTCCAGCCGCCTGCGGAGCGCCCGCGCGGACAGGACGGCGTGGGTGGCCCAGGTGACGGCCGCACACAGCAGCAGGGTCGCCACCATCCCGGTCGTCCCGACGGCGCCGCGTGCGGGTTCCGGTCCCAGCAGCACCGCGGTGAGCACCGCGACCGCGGAGAGCACCGCGGTGAACAGGGGGACGGGCAACAGGCTGCGGGGTGTGGGGCGGTCACCGGGGAGCAGGGGGGAGGTCATCAATCAGGTCCTCGATCGGTCCTCGGTCGGGTCCGCCCGGTGCCGTCGTCCATGCGGCGCTCGGGCGGTTCGATGGGGTCGCCGGACCCGGTTCCGGGGTCGCTTTTGGAGCGGGGTCCGACAACTGCGCGCAACTCGCGCTCACTATATGAGAGTTTGTGATCAGCTTGGGAAGAATCCGGTTCCGGTTTTCGGGAGGGGCGCCGAGCGGGTGCCGCGCGGGGACGGGGACGGATACGGAGGCGGGCGCGGGCGCGGGCGCGGAGGCGGATACGGAGGCGGGCGCGGGGGCGGCCGGCGGCGCCCCCGCCGGTCCCCGAGGCATCCTGAGAACATGACGGATCTGCGGGAACTGCGGGCAGGGCTGCGCGCGGCCGTGCGCGGCGAGGTGGACTTCGGCACCACCGCGCGGGCGCTGACGACCATGGACGCCTCCAACTACCGCCGGGTGCCGCTGGGCGTGGTGGCTCCCCGGGACGCCGACGACGTGGCGGCGGCGCTGTCGGTCTGCCGGACGTACGGCGTCCCCGTGGTGCCGCGCGGTGGCGGCACGTCGATCGCGGGGCAGGCCACCGGCACCGGTGTGGTGCTCGACTTCACCCGGCACATGAACCGCTTGCTCTCCCTCGATCCTCAGGCCCGTACGGCCGTCGTCCAGCCCGGTCTCGTCCTCGACCGGCTCCAGGAGGCCGCCGCCCCGCACGGGCTGCGCTTCGGCCCCGACCCCTCCACCCACAGCCGCTGCACCCTCGGCGGCATGATCGGCAACAACTCCTGTGGCTCCCACTCCGTCGCCTGGGGCACGACGGCGGACAGCGTGCGGCACCTGTCGGTCGTCACCCCGCGCGGTGAGCGGCTGCCGCTGGGACAGGCATGGGCCGGGGCCCCGGCGGGACTGCGGGAACTGGCCGAGGGCGAACTCGCCCGCCTGCGCACCGGCTTCCCCGAGCTGCCCCGCCGTATCTCCGGATACGCCCTGGACGCCCTGCTGCCCGAGAAGGGCGCCGACGTCGCCCGCTCCTTCTGCGGCTCGGAGGGCACGCTGGGCGTGCTCACGGAGGCGGTCGTGGACCTCGTACGGGCGCCCTGCGCGCGTGCGCTCGCCGTGCTGGCGTACGCCGACGAGGCCGGGGCCGCCGAGGCGGCGGCCGGACTGCTGGAGCACGGGCCGCTGACCGTGGAGGGCATGGCGGCCGACCTCGTGCCGTCCGCGGTGGATCTCCCGCGCGGAGGGGCCTGGCTGTTCGTGGAGACCGGCGGGGACACGGAGGCGGAGGCACGCGCGCGTGCGCAGGCGATCGTCCGCGCGGCGGACGTCCTGGACGCCCTGGTGGTCACCGACCCCGCCCGGCAGCGGACGCTGTGGCGGATCCGGGAGGACGCGTCCGGTACGGCGACCCGGATGACGGACGGGACCGAGGCCTGGCCCGGCTGGGAGGACTGCGCGGTACCGCCCGCCCGGCTCGGCGCGTACCTGCGGGACTTCCGGAGCCTGCTGGCCGACCACGGACTGCGCGGCGCCCCGTACGGGCACTTCGGGGACGGCTGCATCCACGTCCGGATCGACTTCGACCTGCTGACCGGCCCGGGCATCGCCCGCTTCCGCCGTTTCTCCGAGGAACTGGCCGGCCTGGTCGTGGCACACGGCGGCTCGCTCTCCGGCGAACACGGCGACGGACAGGCGCGCGCCGAACTGCTGCCACGCATGTACGGCCCGGACATGGTGGCCCTCTTCGAGCGGGTGAAGGGCGTCTGGGACCCGGACGACCTGCTCAACCCGGGGATGCTGGTGCGCCCCGCGCCCCTGGACACGAACCTCCGCTTCTCCGTCCTGCCGAGCAAGCCGGTGGACGTCGTCTTCGGCTACCCGTCCGACGGCGGCGACTTCTCGGCGGCCGTCCGCCGCTGCGTGGGCGTCGCCAAGTGCCGTACGACGTCGGTGTCGGGGCCGGCGGTGATGTGCCCCTCCTTCCGGGCGACGGGCGAGGAGGAGCACTCCACGCGCGGACGCGCCCGCCTGCTGCACGAGATGCTCGCCGGCGAGCTGGTGACCGACGGCTGGCGCTCCACGGAGGTACGGGACGCCCTGGACCTGTGCCTGTCCTGCAAGGGCTGCCGTTCGGACTGCCCGGTCGGGGTCGACATGGCCACCTACAAGGCGGAGTTCCTCCACCACCACTACGCCGGCCGCCGCCGTCCCGCCGCCCATTACGCGATGGGCCGGCTGCCGGTGTGGCTGGGCTGGGTGGCACGGACGAGGTCGGCGGGGCTGGTCAACGGCCTGGCCTCGGTGGGCCCGCTCGCCCGGGTGGCGAAGCGGCTGGGCGGGATCGCGGGGGAACGGGAGATCCCACGGGTGGCGGGGGAGACGTTCACGCGGTGGTGGCGGGGGCGGAGGAGTGCCGTGCCCTCCGGTGACGGTGACGGTGACAGGGCTGGTTCCGGCTCCGGGATCGGGTCCGGCGCCGGTGACCTGGTGGTCCTGTGGCCGGACACCTTCACCGAGCACCTCTCGCCCTCCGTGGGACAGGCTGCCGTACGGGTCCTGGAGGCGGCGGGCCTGCGGGTGGCCCTGCCGCCGACGCTGCGACCGGACGGGCGCCCGGTGGGGGACGGGCGCTCACGGTCGGCGGCACGACTGCTGACCGCCCGCCGGGGCCGGGTCTGCTGCGGCCTGACGTACATCTCCACCGGCCAGCTCGACCACGCCCGCGCGGTGCTGCGGCGCACCCTCGACCTCATGGAACCGGTACTGGCCACGGATGCCCCGGTCGTCGTCCTGGAACCGAGCTGCGCGGCGGCCCTGCGCACGGACGCGCCGGAGCTGCTGCACGACGACCCCCGCGCGGCCCAACTCGCCGCGCGGGTACGCACCTTCGCGGAGACCCTGGAGCAGTACGCCCCCGACTGGACTCCGCCGAACCTGAACCGCCCCGTCACCGGCCAGACCCACTGCCACCAGCACGCGGTCCTCGGCGACACGGCAGACCGCGGGCTGCGTGCCGCGGCGGGCCTCACCGGCGAACTGAGCGGCGGCTGCTGCGGGCTCGCGGGCAACTTCGGCTTCGAGAAAGGCCATTACGAGGTGTCCACGGCCTGCGCGGAGGACCAGCTTCTGCCGGCGGTGCGGGAGGCACCGGACGGGGCGGTGGTCCTGGCCGACGGCTTCTCCTGCCGGACACAGCTGGAGCAGCTGGCGGGAGTGCGGAGCAGGCACCTGGCGGAGGTGCTGGCGGAGGCTCTGGAAAACGAGTGAGCAGTCATTGCCCTTATGCCCCCGGCGCGCTCAGTTGAGCTGCCCCAGCCTCTGCCCCCGGTTCTCCGCCACCCGCAGGTACGGCGACGGCCGTCACGGCACCGTCTCGCCCCGTACCAGCGGCCCGCACACCGGTTGTATGTCCTCGGGGAGGTCGTCCGGGCGGCACCAGCGGGCCTCCAGGATCTCGAAGGGGTCCAGGCGCAGCTCGCCGCCCAGCAGGCGGGCCTCGTAGGCCACCTCCAGGCGGGTGCGGAAACCGCTGTTCAGCATCACGAGACGGCCCGCCTCCACATCGAGGCCGGTCTCCTCCTTGACCTCGCGCACCACCGTCTGCCGGAAGTCCTCGTCCTTGTGCGCGAAGCCGCTCGGCAGGCCCCACTGGCGGCCCGGCGGCCACATCCGGTGCCGGAGCAGCAGGACCCGCCCCTCGTCGTCGCGCACGACGCCGGTCACACCGACCACGAACTTGGCGTTCAGGAACCACATGACGCGGCTCTGGACGGGGCGCAGAAGTCGCCAGAGACGGGCAATGAGTCGTCGCACGGGGCCTCGGGAGGTAGGAGTGGGGCGGACAGGGGTTTCACCGGTTGGGACGGTACCCGTCCCGGTGCCCGCCCCTCGCCCGCCGACACCTCCGACACCTCCGACGCTTCTGCCAGGACTTCTCGGGCAGGACCTCTCCGTCCGGTGTCACAGGCTGCTGCTAGAGCTGGGCGCACCTCAGCCCCCAACACCCTAGGAGCCGCTGTGGAGTTTCCGGCCGATGTGCCTCAACACTCGAGTTTTGTAGATCACTTGGACCATTTCCATGGCCTTCCCGTCCTGACCTTCCCGCAGAGCCCCGCCGCCCGCCCCCTGCCGGCCGATCCCACTTCCGTGGCGTGGTGCCCGCGGGCCGGTATGGAGAGCGGGGACGAGGGCTCGGACACGTACTGGGACCGCTTCACCGAGACCGTGCCGCTGGAAGAGGTGCGCGCTCGTCGTCGGCAATCCGTGGTACGGCATGGACGGCTGGCCCGACGAGGCGGTCGACAGGCTCGTCGGGCTGAGTTCCCGGTTGACCGGCCTGGAAGCGCTGTTCCTCGGTGACGTCGTCATGGAGGAGAGCGAGATCTCCTGGATGGACCAGTCCGACCTCGCTCCCGTCCTGCGGGCGTACCCCGGGTTGCGGGAACTCGGTGTGCGCGGCGGCAAGGAACTCGAGTTCCCCGTCGTCCGCCACGAGGGGCTGCGCACCCTGCGCTTCGAGACCGGCGGCCTGCCCGCCCAGGTCACGCGCAACGTGGCCGCGTCCGACCTGCCGTCCCTGGAATGCCTGGAGCTGTGGCTGGGCGACGAGTACTACGGCTGCGACACCACCCTGGAGGATCTCCGGCCGCTGCTGACCGGCGAGCGGCTGCCCTCCCTGCGCCATCTGGGGCTGCAGAACAGCGAGTTCCAGGACGAGATCGCGGCCGCCGTGGCGCACGCCCCGGTCGTGGCCCGGCTCGGGGAACTCGGCCACCACAACCCGCCCCTGCCCGACGAGGGCGGTTTCGAGGAGGAGGACATCCTCCTGCTCAGTGAGGAACTGGACGGCCGCAGGCCCTGGCTCCAGTGGGGGAGGACCCCGTCACTGCGGCACGTGCTGCGTGCGGCGGAGGTCACCGGCCGGAGCCCTCAGGAGATCGGGGAACGCCTGGCCCGGCTCGGCCACGACGTCCACGTGCCGCCCGCGCTCGAGGTACGCGACGGCGGCCTGCTGGAGGCCGTACCCCGGAGCCACGAGTCGACGGGCGCCGCGAAGATCCTGGCCGTGGTGAGCAGGACGGGCAGGAGTCCGGCCGAGGTGGCCGCCCGCCTGCGTGAGCTGGACGTGGAGATCCCCGACCTCGTCTACCCGGCCCGGCGCCCCGCCCCCACCCCGCCCCCACCCCGCCCCGGCGCCCCTGACGGCGGAGGGTGTCCGGGGGCGTCATCGGACAGGGGAGGGGAACGGAACGCACGCGGGGTCCCGGAGGCGTGTGGTCCGCATGACGGACGGAGTTGACCCGGGCGGGGCAAGGAACCCATCGTCAGGTACGTAGATGCTTCATGGTGCTGTCCTGAGGCCACTACCCTGGACCGGGCGGCGCACCACGACGCGTGATGCCCGACCCGAGTCCCCCTCCCCGTGCCGAGCCCCAGGAATGCCCGTGACCACCCCCAGCGCCGCCACCCCGCCCAGCCCGGCCGTCCCCGCGACGAGCCGGGCACACGCGTCCGCACCGGACGGCGCCCCGCGCGGGCGCGGATCCCTGGGGCCGGTCGGACTGGTCCTGGCGGGCGGGATATCCGTCCAGTTCGGCGGCGCCCTCGCGGTGACCCTGATGCCACGGGCCGGTGCGCTCGGCGTCGTGACGCTTCGCCTGCTGGTGGCCGCGATCGTGCTGCTGCTGGTGTGCCGGCCCCGGCTGCGCGGACATTCGCGCGCCGACTGGACCACGGTGATCGTCTTCGGGCTCGCGATGGCCGGGATGAACGGCCTCTTCTACCAGTCCGTCGCCCGCATCCCGCTCGGTACGGCGGTCACCCTGGAGGTCCTCGGCCCGCTGGCCCTGTCCGTCCTGGCCTCCCGACGGGCCGTCAACTTCCTGTGGGCGGGACTCGCCCTGGCCGGCGTCGTCCTGCTCGGCGGCGGAAGCTTCGGCAGCCTCGACCCCCTGGGTGTCGTCTTCGCCCTGGGGGCCGGCGTCATGTGGGCGGCCTACATCGTCTTCAGCGCGCGGACGGGCCGCCGCTTCCCGCAGGCCGACGGGCTCGCCCTCGCCATGGGCGTGGCGGCGCTGGTGTTCCTGCCGCTGGGCATCGCCGAGTCCGGTACGAAGCTCATCGAGCCGACGACCCTCGCCCTGGGCGCGGCGGTCGCGGTGCTCTCCTCCGTCCTCCCGTACACCCTGGAACTCCTCGCCCTGCGCCGGCTGCCCGCCTCCACGTTCGCCATCCTGATGAGCCTGGAACCGGCCATCGCCGCGGCGGCCGGCTTCCTCATCCTCAGCCAGGCCCTCGCCCTCACCGAGGCCGCCGCCATCGCCCTGGTCATCGCGGCGAGCATGGGGGCGGTACGGACCCAGGTGGGGCGGGGACGCGCCAAGACGCTCCCGGGGCAGTCCGCCTAGATCCCTCCTTCGCGAGAGGGACCCCGGGATGCGGAGGGGGGCGAAGGGCCGGCGTGCGGGGTGGAAGGTGCCGGGTGTGTCCGGCCGGCCGGCTACGGTACACTTGATCTTGAGCTGGTCGCCGGAGTCTCCGGTTGCCGGTCGCGCGTCGGTGGTCCAAGGAAAGATATCCCGCTTCCTGCGGGGAGATGCAGGTGCAAGGCCTGCCCGGCGCTCGGACATGAGTCCCATCCCGTCTTCGGGATGGGACTCACGTGTTTGCGTGCCCCGGCGCATGAAGCGGCGGCTTCACGTGAAGTCCACTGCCCGCAGGGTCTGCCCGAAAGCCGCGGACCGCGGTCGGTCGCCGGTCACGGCGGCACGGTGCGGCCTACGGTTGACAACGTCGCGCCGGCCGGATCGGCAGCCCGCGCTTCCCGTGCAAAATCATGCAAGCGTGCTTGATTGTTATGGGTGCCCCTGTCATGCTCCACACCACACCGCGCCGCACACCGCCGGGCCCCGAGGGAGCGCACCGTGTCCGATCCGACGCCCGTGATCGACGATCTGCGTGAGGAGAGCGAGGAGGTCGACCGGCTCGTGGCCGGGCTCGGGCCCGAGGAATGGGGACTCGCGACGCCCGCCGCCGGGTGGAGCGTCGCCCATCAGATCGCCCACCTCGCCTGGACCGACCGTTCGGCGCTGCTCGCCGTCACGGACGCGGAAGGGTTCCAGGGGCTGGTGGAGCAGGCCCTCGCCGCCCCGCACACCTTCGTCGACGAGGGCGCCGAGGAGTACGCGCGGCTCGCGCCGGCCGAACTGCTCGCGCGGTGGCGCGAGGGGCGGGCGGCGCTGGAGAAGGGACTGCGGTCCGCGCCCCCCGGCACGCGCTTCCCCTGGTACGGGCCGCCCATGTCGACGGCCTCCATGGCGACGGCCCGGCTCATGGAGACCTGGGCCCACGGACTCGACCTCGCGGACGCGATCGGTGTGTTGCGGCCACCCACCGACCGGCTGAGGCATGTGGCCTGGCTCGGGGTGCGGACCCGGGACTTCGCCTACGGAGCGAACGGGCTCACCCCGCCCGCCGACCCCTTCCGCGTCGAACTCGTCGCGCCGGGAGGCGAACTGTGGGGTTACGGGCCCGTCGACGCCCCGCAGCGCGTCAGCGGGCCCGCGCTCGACTTCTGCCTCCTGGTCACCCAGCGCGCCCACCGCGCCGATCTCGCCCTCACCGCCGACGGGCCCGACGCCGACCGCTGGCTCGACATCGCCCAGGCCTTCGCCGGGCCACCCGGGGGCGGACGCCCGCCCGAAAGGGAGGGCGAGGGGAACGCCTCGTGACGGCGGCCCTGCGGATCGGGAACGCCTCCGGGTTCTACGGGGACCGCTTCGACGCCCTGCGCGAGATGCTCACCGGCGGTGAGCTCGACGTCCTCACCGGCGACTACCTCGCCGAGCTGACCATGCTCATCCTCGCCCGCGACCGGCTCAAGGACCCCTCCGCCGGGTACGCCCGCACCTTCCTGCGGCAACTGGAGGAGTGCCTCGGCCTCGCCCACGAGCGGGGGGTGAGGATCGTCGCCAACGCCGGCGGGCTCAACCCGGCGGGGCTCGCCGGTGCCGTGCGGGAGCTGGCCGAGCGGCTCGGCGTCCCGGTGCGGGTCGCGCACGTCGAGGGCGACGACCTCACCGCGCGGTACCCCGGCAGCCTCGCCGCGCACGCCTACCTCGGCGGCTTCGGCATCGCGGCCTGCCTGCGCGAGGGCGCCGACATCGTCGTGACCGGGCGGGTCACCGACGCCGCCCTGGTCACCGGCCCGGCCACCGCGCACTTCGGGTGGGCGGAGACGGAGTACGACCGGCTCGCGGGAGCCGTCGTCGCCGGGCACGTGCTGGAGTGCGGAACCCAGGCCACCGGCGGCAACTACGCCTTCTTCGGCGAGCGGCCCCCCGGCGACCTCCTGCGGCCCGGCTTTCCGCTCGCCGAACTGCACGAGGACGGCAGCAGCGTCATCACCAAGCACCCCGGCACCGGCGGCTTCGTCGACGTCGGCACCGTCACCGCGCAGCTTCTCTACGAGACCGGCGGCGCCCGGTACGCCGGGCCGGACGTCACCGCCCGGCTCGACACCGTACGGCTCACCCAGGACGGACCCGACCGGGTACGGATCGACGGGGTGCGCGGAGAGGCGCCGCCGCCCACGCTCAAGGTCGGGCTCAACCGGCTCGGCGGATTCCGCAACGAGGTCGTGTTCGTCCTCACCGGCCTCGACGTCGAGGCCAAGGCGGACCTCGTGAAGGAGCAGATGACCGGCGCGCTCGCCACGTCGCCGCCCGCCGAGACGCGCTGGGAGCTCGTGCGTACCGACCGGCCCGACGCGGAGACGGAGGAGACCGCGAGCGCGCTGCTGCGGCTCGTCGTGCGGGACCCGGGGCAGGAGGCGGTCGGGCGGGCGTTGAGCGGGGCCGCCATCGAGCTGGCGCTGGCCAGTTACCCCGGATTCCATGTGATGGCGCCACCGGGGAAGGGCGCCCCCTACGGGGTGTTCGAGGATGTGTACATCCCCCATGGCGCCGTCGACCATGTGGCCGTCCTCCACGACGGCCGCCGCATCACGGTGGGCCCGCCCCACGACACCGCCGTCCTCGCGGACGTGCCGGAGCCGGAACTGCCCCAACCCCTGGAACCCGGCCCGGCCCGACGCACCCCCCTCGGACCGGTCGCCGGTGCCCGCAGCGGGGACAAGGGCGGGAACGCCAACGTCGGGGTGTGGGCGCGGGACGACGACGCCTGGCGATGGCTCGCGCACGAGCTGACCGTCGAACGCTTCCGGGAGCTGATCCCCGAGGCCGCCGCACTGCCCGTCACCCGGCACGTACTGCCCCGCCTGCGCGCCCTGAACTTCGTCGTCGAGTCCCTCCTCGGCGAGGGCGTCGCCGCGCAGGCCCGTTTCGACCCGCAGGCCAAGGCGCTCGGCGAATGGCTGCGCTCCCGCCACCTGGACATCCCGGAGGTCCTCCTGTGACCGTCCTCGCATCCGCCCTGGACACGGCGGGCCCCGACCACCGGGCCCACCGCGAGGCCATGCTCGGCAAGCTCGCCGCACTCGACACCGAACACGCCAAGGCCCTCGCGGGCGGCGGCGAGAAGTACGTCGAGCGGCACCGCGGGCGCGGCAAGCTGCTCGCCCGCGAACGCATCGAGCTGCTCCTCGATCCCGACACCCCCTTCCTGGAACTGTCCCCGCTGGCCGCCTGGGGCAGCGAGTACACGACCGGCGCCTCCCTGGTCACCGGGATCGGCGTCGTCGAGGGCGTGGAGTGCCTGATCACGGCCAACGACCCGACGGTGCGCGGCGGCGCCAGCAACCCGTGGAGCCTGAAGAAGGCCCTGAGGGCGAACGACATCGCGCTCGCCAACCGGCTGCCGTTCATCAGCCTGGTGGAGTCCGGCGGCGCCGACCTGCCCTCCCAGAAGGAGATCTTCATCCCCGGCGGGGCGATCTTCCGGGACCTGACCAGGCTGTCGGCGGCCGGCATCCCGACCGTCGCCGTCGTCTTCGGCAACTCCACCGCCGGGGGCGCGTACATCCCCGGCATGTCCGACCACGTGATCATGGTCAAGGAGCGGGCGAAGGTGTTCCTCGGCGGTCCGCCGCTGGTGAAGATGGCCACCGGGGAGGAGAGCGACGACGAGTCCCTGGGCGGCGCCGGGATGCACGCGCGCGTCTCGGGCCTCGCCGACTACTTCGCCGTCGACGAACCGGACGCCCTGCGCCAGGCCCGCCGGGTCGTGGCCCGCCTCAACCACCACAAGGCCTACCCCGACCCGGGACCGGCCGAGCCCCCCAAGTACGACCAGGACGAGCTGCTGGGCATCGTCCCCGGCGACCTGAAGATCCCCTTCGACCCGCGCGAGGTGATCGCGCGGATCGTCGACGGCTCCGACTTCGACGAGTTCAAACCGCTCTACGGGACCAGCCTGACCACCGGCTGGGCCGCCCTGCACGGCTATCCCGTGGGCATTCTCGCGAACGCCCAGGGGGTGCTGTTCAGCGAGGAGTCGCAGAAGGCCGCCCAGTTCATCCAGCTCGCCAACCAGCGCGACATCCCGCTGCTCTTCCTGCACAACACCACCGGCTACATGGTCGGCAAGGAGTACGAACAGGGCGGCATCATCAAGCACGGCGCCATGATGATCAACGCGGTCAGCAACTCGAAGGTCCCCCACCTGTCGGTCCTCATGGGCGCCTCGTACGGCGCCGGGCACTACGGCATGTGCGGACGGGCGTACGACCCGCGCTTCCTGTTCGCCTGGCCCGGCGCCAAGTCCGCCGTCATGGGCCCGCAGCAGCTCGCCGGGGTGCTGTCCATCGTCGCCCGGCAGTCGGCGGCGGCGAAGGGCCGGCCCTACGACGACGAGGCGGACGCGGCGCTGCGCGCCATGGTCGAGCAGCAGATCGAGTCCGAGTCGCTGCCCATGTTCCTGTCGGGGCGGCTGTACGACGACGGCGTCATCGACCCGCGCGACACCCGCACCGTCCTCGGCCTGTGCCTGTCGGCCGTCCACACGGCGCCCTACGAGGGCGTGCGCGGTGGCTTCGGCGTCTTCCGGATGTGAGGGGAACATGGTGATCAGTACTGTCCTCGTCGCCAACCGGGGCGAGATCGCCTGCCGGATCGCCCGCACCTGCGGCGAACTGGGCATCCGGACGGTGGCCGTGCACTCGGACGCCGACGGGAACGCCCTGCACGCGCGCGTGGCGGACGAGTCCGTACGCCTTCCGGGAGCGGCGCCCGCCGACACGTACCTGCGTGGCGACCTCGTCGTGAAGGCCGCGCTCGCGGCCGGCGCGGACGCCGTGCACCCCGGCTACGGCTTCCTCTCCGAGAACGCCGACTTCGCGCGCGCCGTCCAGGACGCCGGCCTGGTGTGGATCGGGCCGCCCCCGGAGGCGATCGAGGCGATGGCGTCCAAGACACGCGCCAAGGAACTCATGGGCATCGCACCCCTGCGCGAGGTCACCGAGGCCGACCTGCCGGTGCTGGTGAAGGCGGCCGCGGGCGGCGGCGGACGCGGGATGCGCGTCGTACGCCGCCTCGCCGACCTGGACGCCGAACTGGCCTCCGCGCGCGCGGAGGCCGCGAGCGCCTTCGGCGACGGCGAGGTGTTCGTCGAGCCCTATGTGGAGGGCGGGCGCCATGTCGAGGTGCAGGTCCTCGCCGACACGCACGGCACGGTGTGGGTGCTCGGCACCCGGGACTGCTCCCTGCAGCGCCGCCACCAGAAGGTGATCGAGGAGTCCCCGGCACCCGGACTGACCGCGGAAATCACCGCCGAACTCCACACGCTCGCCGTGCGCGCCGCCCGCGCGGTCGGCTACACCGGCGCCGGAACCGTCGAGTTCCTCGTCGCCGGGGACCGGGCGCACTTCCTGGAGATGAACACCCGGCTGCAAGTGGAACACCCGGTCACGGAGGCCGTGTTCGGCCTCGACCTCGTCGCCGAACAGATCCGTGTCGCCGAGGGACACCGGCTCGACGGCGACCCGCCCCCCGCGCGCGGGCACGCCGTGGAGGCCCGCCTGTACGCCGAGGACCCCGCCCACGACTGGGCACCGCAGACCGGACGCCTGCACCGCCTCACCGTCCCCGGGGCGGTCCGCCTGGACACCGGGTTCACCGACGGCGACGACATCGGCGTCCACTACGACCCCATGATCGCCAAGGTCGTCGCCCACGCACCCACCCGCGCGGAGGCGGTTCGCAAACTGGCGTCCGCCCTGGAGCGGGCGGTGATCCACGGCCCCGTCACCAACCGGGACCTGCTCGTCCGCTCCCTGCGGCACCCGGAGTTCGCGGAAGGCCGCGTGGACACCGGCTTCTACGACCGTCACCTGCCCGCGCTGACCGAACCGGCCCCCGACCCGTACGCCCCGCTCGCCGCCGCCCTCGCCGACGCCCACGGCCGCTCCCGGTTCGGCGGCTGGCGCAACCTGCCCTCGCAGCCGCAGGTCAAGCGGTACGCCATGGCCGGCGAGGAGCACGAGGCGCGCTACCGGCACACCCGGGACGGGCTCGCCGCCGACGAGGTCCAGGTGGTGCACGCCGATCCCGGTCTCGTCGTGCTCGACGTGGACGGCGTCCGGCGCCGGTTCGAGGTCGGCCGGCACGGCGACCGGGTGTGGGTCGACGGCACCGCCCTCACCGCTTTGCCCCGCTTCCCCGACCCCACCGCCCAGCTCGCGCCGGGATCCCTGCTGGCCCCGATGCCGGGCACGGTCGTACGGGTCGCGGACGGACTGGCCGCCGGCGCCTCCGTACGGGCCGGAGAGCCCCTGCTCTGGCTGGAGGCGATGAAGATGCAGCACAGGATCTCCGCGCCGGTCACCGGAACGCTGAGCGCCCTGCACGCGGCCGAGGGACAACAGGTGGAGGTCGGCGCCCTCCTGGCCGTCGTGGACCCCGACCAGCCCCCTGCCACGGACACGCCCCCTGCCTGAGACCCCGCCGCGGACACAGCTTGCACCTGAGAGCCCGCCGCACACACAGCTTGCACCTGAGAACCCGCCACGGACACACCCCCTGCCTGAGACCCCGCCGCAGGCACACCCCCCGCCTGAGACCCCGCTACGGACACAGCTCCCCCCGAGACCTCACTGCGAGCACAGTTTCCACCTGACGTGAAGCCCTTCCCCTAGGAGTGCTCATGCCCGTCATCGAATCCGAAGAGCACAAGGCCCTCCGCGCGGCCGTCTCCGCCCTCGGCAACCGCTACGGCCGCGCCTACTTCACCCGGACCGTCGACGAGGGCGTGCCCGCCGCCGAACTCTGGGCGGACGCCGGCAAGCTCGGCTACCTCGGCGTCAACCTGCCCGAGGAGTACGGCGGGGGCGGCGGCGGTGTCTCGGAGCTGTCCATCGTCCTCGAGGAACTGGGCGCCGCCGGCTGCCCGCTCCTGCTGCTGGTCGTCTCGCCCGCCATCTGCGGCACGGTCATCGCCCGCTTCGGCACCGAGGCACAGAAGCGCGAGTGGCTGCCGGGCCTCGCCGCCGGCACCCGCACCATGGCGTTCGGCATCACCGAACCCGACGCCGGTTCCAACTCGCACCGCATCACGACCACCGCGCGCCGCGACCCCGACACCGGGGACTGGCTGCTCACCGGCCGCAAGGTGTTCGTCTCCTGCGTCGACATCGCCGACGCCACCCTCATCGTCGGCCGCACCGAGACCGTGTCCGCCGAAGAGGGCCGCACGGGGAACCTCAAGCCGTGCCTCTTCATCGTCCCGCGCGACACCGAGGGCTTTCAGCGGCGGCAGATCGACATGGAGCTCAGCGCCGCCGAGAAGCAGTTCGAGCTGACCCTCGACGACGTACGGCTGCCCGCCGACGCCCTCGTCGGCGGGGGAGAGGACACGGGCCTGCTCCAGCTGTTCGCCGGGCTCAACCCCGAGCGGATCATGACGGCCGCCTTCGCGATCGGCATGGGCCGCTACGCCCTGGCCAAGGCCGTCGAGTACGCGCGGGAACGCACGGTGTGGAAGGCGCCCATCGGCGCGCACCAGGCCATCGCGCACCCTCTCGCGCAGGCGCACATCGAGCTCGAACTGGCCCGCCTGATGATGCAGAAGGCCGCCCACCTCTACGACGCCGGCGACGACGTCGGCGCGGGCGAGGCCGCCAACATGGCCAAGTACGCCGCCGCCGAGGCCTGTGTGAAGGCCGTCGACCAGGCCGTGCACACCCTCGGCGGGAACGGCCTCACGCGCGAGTTCGGCCTCGCCTCGCTGGTGACCGCCGCGCGGGTGTCCCGGATCGCCCCGGTGAGCCGGGAGATGATCCTGAACTACGTCTCCCACCAGACCCTGGGCCTGCCCAAGTCGTACTGAGCGGTAGGGGTCTTCACCGAGTAGTGCCGAAACAGGCAGTAACCAGTAGTACTGAGAGGCGTCACGGCATATCCCGTCGCACCGAGGCGTACGAGTCGTACCGAACCGGCACAGCGTTGTGCGAGGAGGAACCATGTTCCGCAGCGAGTACGCAGACGTTCCACCCGTCGATCTCCCCATCCACGACGCGGTGCTCGCGCGCGCCGCCGAGTTCGGGAGCACCCCGGCACTCATCGACGGCACCGACGGCACCACCCTCACCTACGAGCAGGTGGACCGGTTCCACCGGCGCGTCGCCGCCGCTCTCGCCGAGACCGGCGTACGCAAGGGCGACGTGCTCGCCCTGCACAGCCCCAACACGATCGCCTTCCCGCTCGCCTTCTACGCGGCCACCCGCGCGGGCGCCTCGGTCACCACCATCCACCCGCTCGCCACCGCCGAGGAGTTCGGCAAGCAGCTGGCGGACTCCGGGGCCCGCTGGGTCGTCACCGTGTCCCCCGCTCCTGGAGACCGCGCGCAGGGCCGCCGAACTCGCGGGCGGCGTCGAGGAGATCCTCGTCTGCGACAGCGCGCCCGGCCACCGCTCGCTGATCGACATGCTGGCCTCCACCGCCCCCGAGCCGCAGGTCGCCATCGACCCCGCCGAGGACGTCGCCGCCCTGCCGTACTCCTCCGGCACCACCGGCACCCCCAAGGGGGTGATGCTCACGCACCGCCAGATCGCCACCAACCTCGCCCAGCTCGAACCGCTGATCACCGCAGGACCCGGCGACCGCATCCTCGCCGTGCTGCCGTTCTTCCACATCTACGGCCTCACGGCCCTGATGAACGCACCCCTGCGCATGGGCGCCACCGTCGTCGTCCTCCCGCGCTTCGACCTGGAGACGTTCCTGGCGGCTATCCAGAACCACCGCATCACCGGCCTGTACGTGGCCCCGCCCATCGTCCTGGCCCTCGCCAAGCACCCCCTGGTCGCCGACTACGACCTCGGCTCCCTGAAGCACATCATCAGCGCCGCCGCCCCCCTGGACGCGAGCCTCGCCGCCGCCTGCTCGCAGCGGCTCGGCCTGCCGCCCGTCGGCCAGGCGTACGGCATGACGGAACTCTCGCCCGGCACCCACGTCGTCCCCCTGGACGCCATGGACGACGCGCCCGCCGGCACCGTCGGCAAGCTCATCGCCGGCACCGAGATGCGGATCGTCGCCCTCGACGACCCGGCCAAGGACCTCGGCCCCGGTGAGTCCGGCGAGATCCTCATCCGCGGCCCCCAGGTCATGAAGGGCTACCTCGGCCGGCCCGACGCCACCGACGCGATGATCGACGAGGAGGGCTGGCTGCACACCGGCGACGTCGGCCACACCGATGAGGACGGCTGGCTGTTCGTCGTCGACCGGGTCAAGGAACTCATGAAGTACAAGGGCTTCCAGGTCGCCCCCGCCGAACTCGAGGCGCTGCTCCTGACCCACCCCGGCATCGCCGACGCCGCCGTCGTCGGCGTCTACGACGACGACGGCAACGAGGTCCCGCACGCCCACGTCGTCCGCCAGTCGTCCGCCCCCGGGCTCACGGAGAGCGAGGTCATGATGCACGTCGCCGAACACGTCGCCCCGTACAAGCGGGTCCGGCACGTCACGTTCATCGACGCCGTCCCCCGCGCGGCCTCCGGGAAGATTCTGCGCCGCGAACTCAGGGCGCAGCCCAAGGAGCCCTCGTGACCCTGATCGGCCGCACGCGCGCGCGGGGCGTCGAGACCCTCAGCCTCGACGCCCTTGAGCGCCGCAACGCCCTGTCCGCCGCCCTCGTCGCAGAGCTGGCCGACGCGCTCACCGACGCCGGCCGGGACGGCGGTGTCCGCGCGGTCGTCCTCACGCACACCGGGAACACCTTCAGCGCGGGCGCCGACCTGCGCGACCCGCCTGCCCCGGAGGCCCTGACCGCTCTGCTGCGCCGGCTCGTCGAACTCCCGAAACCGGTCGTCGCGCGGGTCACCGGGCACGTCCGTGCGGGCGGCCTGGGACTGCTCGGCGCCTGCGACATCGCCGCCGCCTCGGACACGGCCACGTTCGCCTTCACCGAGGTCCGCATCGGCGTCGCCCCCGCCGTCATCTCCCTGCCGCTGCTGCCCCGCACCGACCCGCGCGCCCTCGCCCGCTACTACCTCACCGGGGAGCGCCTCGACGCCGCCGAAGCCGCCCGCATCGGCCTGCTCACCGCGTACGGCGAGGACGTCGACGAGGTCCTCGCCCCCGTCCTCGACGGTTTGCGCCGAGCCGCCCCCGAGGCCCTGGCCGAGACGAAACGGCTGCTCACGGCTAGGGTGCTGGAGACCTTCGACCGGGACGCCGCCGACCTGACCGCGCTCTCGGCCCGCCTCTTCTCCTCCGCCACCGCGCGCGAGGGGATGACGGCCTTCCTCGAACGACGGGATCCGGAATGGACGGTGTGAGCACGACCGACCGCAGTGACCGCGGCGATCTCGGCGACCGTGCCGGCCGCGTCGAACGCGTCGACCGTGCCGAACGCGTTCCCAAGCAGGACCGCAGCCGGGTCACCCGGCAGCGCCTCCTGGAAGCCGCCGTGGCCTGCCTCGCGGAACACGGGTGGACGGGCTCCACGGTCCTCGTCGTCGCCGAACGCGCGGGTGTCTCCCGGGGAGCGGCCCAGCACCACTTCCCGACCCGGGAGGACCTCTTCACGGCTGCCGTGGAGTACGTGGCCGAGGAACGCTCCACCGCCCTGCGTGCCCTCTTCCCCGACGGCACCACCGCCGGCGACCGCCGCGCGGTGGTCACCGCCCTGATCGACCTCTACACCGGGCCCCTGTTCCGCGCCGCCCTCCACCTGTGGGTCGCCGCCTCCAACGAGGAGCAGCTGCGGCCCCGCGTGACCGAACTGGAATCCCGCATCGGCCGCGAGAGCCACCGCGTCGCCGTGGAACTCCTCGCCGCCGACGAGACCCGCCCCGGCGTCCGCGAGACCGTCCAGGGCCTCCTCGACATGGCCCGCGGCCTGGGCCTCGCCACCCTCCTCACCGACGACGCGGCCCGGCGCGAACGGGTGGTACGCCAGTGGGCGGCCCTGCTGGACGGGGTACTGGGCCGAAGGCTCACGGACTGAGCCGCTCCACCCGCCAGCCGTCGTCCGGCCGGGCCACGTACCGCAGGCGGTCGTGCAGGCGGTTCTCCCGGCCCTGCCAGAACTCCACCGCCTGCGGGGCCACCCGGAAGCCGCCCCAGTGCGGCGGGACCGGCACCTGCTCGCCCTCCGGATACCGGGCCGCCAGCTCCGCGTACGCCGCGTCCAGGTCCGTACGGTCCGCCAGTACCGACGACTGGCCGCTCGCCCACGCGCCCAGCTGCGAGCCGTGCGGCCGGGTGCGGAAGTAGGCGGCCGTCTCGTCCCGGCCGGTGCGCCGCGCGACTCCGGTGACGATGACCTGCCGGGCCATCGGATGCCACGGGAACAGCAGCGAGACGTACGGGTTCCCGGTCAGCTCGCGCCCCTTGCGGGAGTCGTAGTTCGTGTAGAACACGAACCCCCGCTCGTCGAAGTGCTTCAGCAGCACCGTGCGGGAGCTGGGCCGGCCCTGGGTGTCCGCCGTGGACACGATCATCGCGTTCGGTTCGAAGAGGCCGCCGTCCGTCGCCGCCTGCTTGAACCAGCGTGCGAACTGCTCGAGGGGAGTGGCGGCCAGGTCGGTCTCGGAAAGCCCCTCGGCCCGGTACTGCTTGCGCATCGAGGCGAGATCGAGGGGAACAGCGTCTGGGTCGGTCACGCCGTCATCCTGCCGTATGCGAGGGGGGCGCGGGCGGGGTGTCCGCAGGCCGGGAGGGGAGGTCCGGAGGGAGGCCCGCCCGCGACGATGTGGCACTGAGTGCCGCGAACCCTCCCCAAAAATGGCACTCAAGGATATCGTGCTGGGCAGTGATCCGGTTGGGTGGCCGCCGGCCGGGCATTACAGGGGTGACGTCCCGGACCGCGAGTCCTCGTGATGACGACCGCGGAGCCTTCGGACGCGCACCCACCTCAACAGATCGACCGGTTACCGACCGATCGACCCACCGACCGGCCGACGCGTGGTCGTCCCACCCGCACCACCATCCGTCGCCCACATCATGAGGAGCCGCCTGATGTCCGACTTCGTACCCGGACTCGAAGGAGTCGTCGCGTTCGAGACGGAGATCGCCGAACCGGACAAGGAGGGCGGCGCCCTCCGGTACCGGGGCGTCGACATCGAGAATCTGGTCGGGCACGTCTCCTTCGGGAACGTCTGGGGCCTTCTCGTCGACGGTGCCTTCAACCCCGGCCTGCCGCCCGCCGAGCCCTTCCCGATCCCCGTCCACTCCGGTGACGTCCGCGTGGACGTCCAGTCCGCGCTCGCCATGCTGGCACCCGTCTGGGGCCTGAAACCGCTCCTCGACATCGATGCCGAGCAGGCCCGCGACGACCTCGCGCGCGCCGCCGTCATGGCCCTCTCCTACGTTGCCCAGTCCGCGCGCGGCCAGGGCCGGCCCATGGTCCCGCAGAGCGAGATCGACAAGGCGGACTCCGTCGTCGAACGCTTCATGATCCGCTGGCGCGGCGAACCCGACCCCAAGCACGTCGCCGCCGTCGACGCGTACTGGACCTCCGCCGCCGAGCACGGCATGAACGCCTCCACCTTCACGGCCCGCGTCATCGCCTCCACCGGCGCGGACGTGGCCGCGGCCCTCTCGGGTGCCGTCGGCGCCATGTCGGGGCCGCTGCACGGCGGTGCGCCCTCGCGGGTCCTCGGCATGATCGAGGAGATCGAACGCACCGGGGACGCCGAGGCGTATGTGAAGCGGGTCCTCGACCAGGGTGAGCGCCTCATGGGCTTCGGCCACCGCGTCTACCGTGCCGAGGACCCCCGCGCCCGCGTGCTGCGCCGCACCGCGCGCGATCTCGGGGCCCCGCGCTTCGAGGTCGCCGAGGCGCTGGAGAGGGCCGCCCTGGCCGAGCTCCACGCCCGCCGTCCCGACCGCGTCCTGGCCACCAACGTCGAGTTCTGGGCAGCCATCGTCCTGGATTTCGCCGAGGTGCCGGCCCACATGTTCACGTCGATGTTCACCTGTGCCCGTACCGCGGGCTGGTCGGCCCACATCCTCGAGCAGAAGCGCACCGGCCGCCTGGTCCGCCCTTCCGCCCGCTACATGGGCCCCGGCAGCCGCGACCCGAAGGAGATCGAGGGCTACGCGGACATCGCCGACCGGGCCTGAGACCCGGAGCGCGACGGGAGCCCGGAGCCCGGTGGTTCCGGGCTCCCGGAAACGCAGGCGACCCGCGAGCCTGGTCCTCCAAAGGAGGGCCGGCCGGACGTACCGGCGGCTCGCGGGTCGGGCGACTGCGTGGATTGGGCCGGTTGCGTGCATCACTCACACGCTGGTCCGGCGCCGAACCGAGTACGGCGACGGGCTACTGGCCCGCAGCCACCTCTTCCGTCCGGTATGAACACATCTGCCGAACCACCTCCTTTCCGGAATACCGCCACTCTAGGAACCACCCCGCCGTCCGATCAACCGGTTTTTCTAGATATTGACCGTTGGACGTGCCGCCCCTGGTCACCTACCGTGCGGCGGATGGGAGACACGGGGCGGCGGGCGATCGTGAGCGGGTCGGAGTTCGAGGAGCGGATCGGCTACGCGCGGGCCGTGGTGGACGGGGACCGGGTGTACGTGTCCGGGACCACCGGGTTCGACTACGCGACCATGACGATCCCCGACGGCGTGGCCGAACAGGCCGAGCAGTGCCTGCGGAACATCGGAGCGGCCCTGGACGAGGCGGGGTGCACCTTCGCCGACGTGCTGCGGGTGCGCTATCTGCTGCCTGCGCGGGAGGACTTCGAGCCGTGCTGGCCCGTGCTCAGGCGCCGCTTCGGCGGGGTCCGGCCCGCGGCCACCATGCAGGTGTGCGAGCTCGCCGATCCCCGGATGCGGATCGAGATCGAGGTGGACGCCCGGCGGGGGAGCGGCGGGGAGCCGCACGGCGGCGGCTGAGACGGGGGCGAGGACGGCGGGCGGGCCGGGCGTGACCGCGTGCGGGATGCCGGTGGCGTACAACGATTTTCCCAATGTTGCGGGAACCCGGTGTGCGCTGAGTCACGTTCACGTTGAATGATGGCAAGTGGGCGGACCGACGTGCCGTACGTAGGACGCAGCTGCAGGGGGTGTCCAGGTGAGTGCTTCCCGGCATAGTGGGACCACCGACGAACTGGGGCCCGACGAGCCCGGGCGGGAGAGTTCGGACGGTTCCGATCTGCTGGCCGCGTTGTTGGACGGCATGGACGCCGCCCTGTGCGCCTTCGACGCGGACGCGGTGGTGACGCACTGGAACCGCGAGGCGGAGCGCATCCTCGGATGGACCGCGGCCGAGGCCGTGGGCCGGCAGGGCTTCGCCGGATGGGCTGTGCGCGGCGCGGACGCCGCGGAGGTCGAGGAGCAGCTGATGTCCGCCATGGACGCCTCGGGCCGGCAGGTGCACGAGTTCGCGCTGCTGACCAAGGACGGCGGCCGGGTACTGGTGCGGACGCAGTCCGCGGCCGTACGCGGACCCGACGGGAAACCGGCGGGTGTGTACTGCGCGTTCAGCGAGGTGCACACGCAGATCGACCTGGAGCGGTCGATCGCGCTGAGCGAGGCGCTGCTGGAGGACGCGAGCTGGGGTGTCGTCCTCGTCGACGCCGATCTGCGGCCCGCCGTGATCAACGCGCACGCGGCGAAGGCGCTCGGCACCGGGCGCACCTCCGTACTGGGGCGGCCGCTCGGGGAGCTGCTGTCGCAGGGCGTGGAGGAGCTGGAGAGCGCGCTCACCCATGTGCTGGCCCAGGGCGCTCCGCCCGCGCCCGCCGAGATCTGGGTGAGTGTGCGGGAGCCGGAGGGCGAGCGGCGGCGGTGCTGGCGGTGCGGCTTCGTGCGGCTGGCGTCGCCGCTGGCGGAGGAGCCGGTGCCGCTCGGCGTGGGCTGGCTGTTCCAGGACGTGACCGAGGTCCGGCAGAGCGAGCAGGAGGCGTCGCTGGTGCGGTTCCGGGCGCAGCAGCTGCACCGGGCGGCGCGGGCGGCGGCCGAGTGCGAGGACCCGGCGGAAGCCGTCACCGTCCACCTGGACTTCGCGCTCGCCGGATTCGCCGACCATGCGCTGATCGACCGTGTGGCGGACCGGGCGGCCGACGGGGGCGCGGGTGACGCGGAGAGCGCCGGCGGGGTCCGCCTGGTGCGGATCGCGGCCACTCCGTCCGGGGCGCCGGGGCCGAGCAGGCTCGCCGGGCAGGCAGGTCTGCCGGTGCTGTACAGCCAGGGCCATCCCGCCCTGCGGTGCGTCGAGCGGGCCGGTTCCGTACGGGCCGACGCGGGGGCGGTTCCGGCCCAGGATGCGCGGGGGTGGGCGGCGTCCCGGCAGTGGCCGGAGGACGCGGCGCACGCCCTGTGCACGGTGCTGCGCAGCCGGGGCCGGACGCTCGGTGCCGTGACGTTTCTGCGGGGCCCGGGACGCAACGCCTTCGAACGCCCCGACGCGATGTACGCGGAGGAGGTGGCCCACCGCATCGCTGCGGCCCTGGACCTGATGGGGGCGGCCGGGCAGCGGGAGTGACCCCGGCCCGGTGGCTGGAGTGACGGCGGTCCGAGTTACGGCCGCGCAGCGGTGACGGCGGCCGGGTGCACGAAGGGGCGGCGGGGCTCAGTGCCGGTAGAAGATCCGGTCTCCGTACTGCTCCAGGATGCGGCCGTTCCAGTCGTGGCCGCCGTCGACGTTGCCGGAGCGCAGGAGGGGCGGCTCGATGCCGCGGTCGGCCAGGGTGGCGGCCGCGGTGGCCATGACCGCCTGGAGGAGAGCCGTGGTGACGACGGTGGAGGCGGGGGCAAAGGGGGCGGGGACGTGGTCCAGGGTCAGCTCCGCGTCGCCGACCGCGATCTTGGAGTCCAGGACGAGATCGCAGTGGTCCTTGAGATACGTCCCCGACACGTGCCGGGACGTCGTCTCCGTCGCGTACGCCACCGAGGTCACGCCGATGACCTTCAGCCCCAGGGCGCGGGCGTTCATGGCCATCTCCACGGGGAGCGCGTTGCGCCCGGACAGGGAGACGATCACCAGCGCGTCGCCCGCGCGGGCCGGGGACGAGTCGAGCACGGCGCTCGCGAGCCCGTCGACGCGTTCGAGGGCCGAGCCGAGGGTGGCCGGCATCACGTCGACGCCGACGACGCCCGGGACGGCGAGCAGGTTCATCAGGGCGAGTCCGCCCGCGCGGTAGACGATGTCCTGCGCGGCGAGCGAGGAGTGGCCGGCGCCGAAGGCGAAGAGGCGTCCGCCGTCCGCGACCGTGTCGGCGAGCAGGGCGCCCGCGGCTGCGACGGAGTCGGCCTCCTCGTCGCGGATCCGGTGCAGCAGGCCGATCGCGGCATCGAGGAACTGACCGGCGGGCGTACGGTCGCTCATGCGGCATCCCTTCGGGGTGGACTGCTGCCGATCACCGTGCGGTCTGGACCAGTACCCTGTCAATATGGCGGCCCGAGGGGCCGGGGAGCCCTCCGCGGCGGCCCCGTACCACCGTGTACCACCCCGTGCATACCTTTCGTTCCACGGCGCGGCTCGGTTGTCGGCGCCATGCGTCAGAATTGAGTTCAGGGCCAGCGCATGCGCCGGTGAGCCGTCCAGCCTCCGGCAGAGCCAATCGCAGATCTCATCGAGGGGCATGTATGTCCGGACTGATCGACACCACGGAGATGTATCTCCGCACCATCCTCGAGCTGGAGGAGGAAGGCGTGGTCCCCATGCGCGCCAGGATCGCGGAGCGGCTCGACCAGAGCGGGCCGACGGTCAGCCAGACGGTGGCCCGCATGGAGCGCGACGGCCTCGTGTCCGTCGCCGCCGACCGGCATCTGGAGTTCACCGACGAGGGCCGCCGGCTCGCCACCCGTGTGATGCGCAAGCACCGCCTTGCCGAGTGTCTGCTCGTCGACGTGATCGGCCTGGAGTGGGAGCAGGTGCACGCCGAGGCCTGCCGCTGGGAGCACGTGATGAGCGAGGCCGTCGAGCGCCGCGTACTGGAGCTGCTGCGGCACCCCACCGAGTCGCCCTACGGCAACCCGATCCCGGGCCTGGAGGAGTTGGGCGAGAAGGACGGCGCCGACCCGTTCCTGGACGAGGGCATGGTGTCCCTGGCCGATCTCGACCCGGGTCTCGAGGGCAAGACGGTCGTGGTGCGCCGTATCGGCGAGCCGATCCAGACGGACGCGCAGCTGATGTACACGCTGCGCCGGGCGGGCGTCCAGCCCGGTTCGGTGGTCAGCGTGACGGAGTCGGCGGGCGGTGTGCTGGTGGGCAGCAGCGGTGAGGCGGCCGAGCTGGCGAGGGACGTCGCCTCCCACGTGTTCGTAGCCAAGCCGTAGTCCCGGATCCGGCCGGTGGACAGCGGCCGGATCCGGGGTGGGCGTCGGCACGGTGCCGGTGGTGTGCCGACGCCGTGGAAGCGTGTTTGTGCCCGGTCAACTCGACTGCTGTGAAAGGGAGTTGATCCGGAAGCGTCGTGACGCCGGTGCGATCGCGCCGAATCCGGGCCGAGTGCGCCGAAGCGCAGCGCTCACCCGGTTCGCGTGCGAGGCTGTCGCGTGAGGCATATGACCTGAGGGGCTCTTGGCCGGGCCGACCGTGCTGTCACCCGGCCGGGGAGGGGCGGGAGGATGTGCCGTGACCACGTGAGGAGCCCCGGCGCCGCACGGCGCCGGGGCCTGTCCTCCCCTGTGCTGACCCGGAGCCCCGAGCTCCCAGGGTCATTCCCTGCGGACCAATTTCCCCGAGAGGTCCGCCTCCCGTTGGAAATCTCCCCCCGGCCGCGGCGATCAATCCCCGTGCCGGGTCACTCGTATGAGGGGTGTTGACGGCTGGAACCGCCTTTTCGAAAGCGCATTCGATAATGTGTGGGCGGCGACAGCAGGCAGGGCAAGCAGCACGGCAAGCAGCGAGCTGGGGGTGCCAAGACGATGGCGCGACGCATCGATGTGACGGGGACGGACGGCGTACGTCTCGCCGCCTGGGAGTTCGGCGATCCGCCCAAGACCGGCAGCGACCCGACGGAGCACCCCACCGGGAGCGGAGCCCCGAGCGTGCTGTTACTCCACGGGCTCATGGGCCGTGCCTCGCACTGGGCGTCCACCGCCCGCCGGCTCTCCGAGCGGTACCGGGCGGTCGCCCTGGACCAGCGCGGCCACGGCCGCAGCGACAAGCCCCCGCAGGCCTCGTTCACCCGTGACGCCTACGTCGACGACACCGAGGCCGCCCTCGAGCAGCTGGGCCTCGGCCCGGCCGTCCTCATCGGCCACGCCATGGGTGCCCTGACCGCCTGGCAGCTGGCCGCCAAACGCCCCGACCTGGTGCGCGGGCTGATCATCTGTGACATGCGGGCCTCCGCGCTCGGGGCCGCCTCACAGCGCGAGTGGGCCCAGTGGTTCGAGGCCTGGCCCGTTCCGTTCGCCACCCTCGCCGACGTCCGCAAGTGGTTCGGCGAGGACGACCCCTGGGTGGAGCGGCCGAACCCGGCCCGCGGCGAGTTCTACGCCGAGGTGATGGCCGAGTCCCCGGACGGATGGCGGCCGGTCTTCGACCTCGGCCAGATGCTCCGCTCCCGCGAGACCTGGGTGTACGACGCGCACTGGGAGGAGCTGGCCCAGGTGCGGTGCCCGGCCCTGGTGGTCCGCGGCCTCGACGGTGAACTGGGCCGCGCGGAGGCCCAGGAGATGGTCCGGGTCCTGCCCCGCGGCCGGTACGCGGAGGTGGCCGACGCCGGTCACCTCGTCCACTACGACCAGCCCGACGCCTGGCGCGCCGCCATCGAACCGTTCCTGGACACCCTCCAGGACGCCTGAGCCCCGGGCCCGGGTCGATGCCGGCCACGGATTCGGTCCCGGGCAGTGTGACGCGCTCGGTCCCGATCACGAACGACGCGAAGTACCTGCCGGCCGCGTCCTTGATCACGGTCATGGCGGACGGTACGGAGGGAAGGTTGCGGGACCATGCGACCCGCACGTCGCCGGTCTTCGGCAGGGACGGGTCGCAGCCGGTCGTGATCCTCCAGCGAGCGTTCGCGGTGAACCGTACGGCCTGCCGGTTGTCCTTTCCCGGAATCGTTTCACCACCGGACCGAAGCCCGGCCCACTGTGAGGAGACCCATGGTGGAGGCTGCGTTCCATGGCCGTACCGGTAGGTCCCACGGGCAGCAACCGGTCGAGGAACGGTCGCGCACGGTCGCCTCCCCACTCTGCGGGGGGATCCGTCGGGCGAGGCCGAACGAGGCACCCCACGGGAGCCCGTACGACGGGAAACGGGTCGTGCGCGTCGAGATTCCCTCCCGACGCGTGCCCCGCCGCCTCCACCGTTCCTACCGCTCCCGCGACTCCCGGCGCTCCCGGCGGTCCTGCCGGTCCCGGCCGCACGCGTACGCCAGCGGCGGGATCAGCTCCGTGGCGTCCGGCAGCCACCGGTTCGCCGGTGTCGGCCTGCTGGCCCACTGCACGGCCCCCCTGGACCCGAAC
Source organism: Streptomyces sp. NPDC005774 (assembly GCF_042871645.1). NCBI lineage: Bacteria > Bacillati > Actinomycetota > Actinomycetes > Kitasatosporales > Streptomycetaceae > Streptomyces > Streptomyces sp. NPDC005774. The sequence continues at coordinate 185,983 of NZ_JBIAIV010000010.1, forward strand.
CGGGTGGGCGGCGCCGCCACGTACGCACCCTCGCCCCGCACGGACAGATCGAGCGGGGACAGCGACCAGCCCAGGGAGCGGACCAGGCCCGGCACCTTCGCCGCGGCACCGGGGAGCACGAAGAACTCCATGCGCCGGGCGGGCGTCAGGGTCACCGGACCGAGCGCCAGTTCCATCCGCTCCATCCGGGCCAGCGCCAGGAACCCGGCCGTCTCGGGGACGGAGATCGTGTCGAAGGCGTGGCCGGTGGGCAGCAGGATCGAGGCCGTCGGCCACGTCTGCCACATGCGGCGGACGGCCGTCGCACTGCCGGTCGCCTGCCCCGCCCAGTCGGAGCGCGCCGGGTGTGCGCCGGGCGCCGGGCACTCGACGACACCGCACGAGCAGCGGTGCACCCCGTCGACGGCCTCCAGCCACGTGCCCGGGAACACGTCCCAGTGGCGCTCCTCGGTATAGCGAACCGCGGTGTCCAGCAGGGTTTCCCCGCGCTGCTTCGGAATCTGTCCGGCATCGGTGCCCGGGATCGTCTCTTCCACGCTGAACACAACTACGTCCGTCACCAGGGGTTACGCCCGCGCCCCGGCGCGGGAGGGGCACTCGCTCCCCGGCCGGGGCGCATGGGTGCATGTGCGGGGGCGCGCAGGAGGATCGGTCTTTGCGGGTGGGTAGCCAAGGGTGGGTAGCCGGGACGGGGCCGGCATCAGCCGTTACCTCGGCAATTCGTACATGCCTCGCATCTTCGGCACCTCGGCGGGGCATTGATCTTCACGGCCGGACTTTTCGTCCCTTCACGAGGGGAGTTGTCAGGGGATGGGTGGGTCCGGCCGCCGAAGACACGTCAACTCGGTGCGTGGGCAGGCACCGCAGCCTCAGGGGGTACGCCATGGCCGCAAGGCCTCTCGTCGCGCGGCAGCCGAACGAACGACTGCAGGCGCTCATCCAGGAAGCCGGATGCTCCAACGCCGGGCTGGCCCGCAGAGTCAACCTGTGCGGCGCCGAGCACGGCCTCGACCTGCGGTATGACAAGACGTCGGTGGCCCGCTGGCTGCGCGGACAGCAGCCGCGGGGCCGGGCACCGGCGATCATCGCGGAGGCACTCGGGCGCAAGCTGGGCCGTACGGTCACGATCGACGAGATCGGCATGGCCAACGGCAAGAACCTCGCGTCGGGTGTCGGTCTCCAGTTCTCGCCGACGGTACTGGGGGCCATAGAGCAGGTCTGCGAGCTGTGGCGCAGCGACGTGGGCCGGCGGGACTTCCTGTCCGGCTCCTCCGTCGCCGCGTCCGCGCTGGTGGAGCCGAGCCGGGACTGGCTGATCTCCGCCCCCGACCCGCAGGTGGCGCGCTCGGCCGGGCCGCGGGTCGGGCGGTCCGACGTGGAAGCCGTGCGGGCCATGACACAGTCCCTGGTGGACCTGGACCACCAGTACGGCAGTGGGCATGTGCGCCCGGTCGTCGTGCACTACCTCAACAGCGTCGTCTCCGGGCTGCTCACCGGCTCGTACCGGGAGGCCGTCGGGCGCGAGTTGTTCGCGGCGGTCGCCCGACTGACCGAACTGGCCGGGTACATGGCCGTCGACACCGGACAACCGGGCCTCGCCCAGCGCTACTACATCCAGGCGCTGCGGCTGGCCCAGGCGGCCGGCGACCGCGGGTACGGCGGGTACGTGCTCGCCGCCTCCATGAGCCACCTGGCCGTGCAGCTCGGAAACCCGCGCGAGATCGCGCAGTTGGCGCGTGCCGCGCAGGAAGGCGCGCGAGGGCGGACGACACCCCGCGCGGAGGCGATGTTCCGTGCGGCGGAGGCGCGTGGACACGCGCTGATGGGTGACGCGCAGGCCGCGCAGGAAGCGGCCGGGCGTGCGATCGGCGCCATGGAGGCGGCCGACCCGGCCTCGGGGGACGACCCCGTGTGGATCTCCCATTTCGACGAGGCCTATCTGGCCGACGAGTTGGCGCACTGCCACCGGGACCTGGGGCAGGCCGAGGCTGCCGCGCGGTGTGCGCGCGAGGCGCTGGCAGGGCATCCCGAGTCGCGGGTGCGGCGCCGGGCGATCGGCTATGTCCTGCTCGCCACGGCGCAGGTGCAGCAGCGAGAGGTGGAACAGGCCTGCAGCACGGGTCTGAAGGCGGTGGAACTGCTGGACGGGCTCAGATCCCACCGGGGCGCCGAGTACCTGGAGGACTTCCAGCAGCGGCTGGAGCCGTACCAGGAGGAGCCGGCGGTAAGGGAGTTCGGCGCGCGCATGGCCCTGCCCGTGGCGGCGTGAGCACGGCACCGCGACAGCGTGAGCACGACACCGCGACACCGCGACGGCCGGGCACAGCAGGGGCGTGGCAGGGGCGCGGTGTGATCAGGATTCCGGGCGTCGGGTGAACTCGGCAGCGGGTGGTGAACATTTCGGGCGATCCTGAGTGAACGTGCGGGCAATGCGGAGTTGATACGGGAGCGGAGTGGGAGAGGCGACATGAACAGCGTGCGGTGATCCGGTTTTGTTACCGCGCTCACAGGGCATGAGGTCACGTCCTGTGCTGCGTAGCACCGGGCTCCGGGGACCCGGTAGCGTGAGCCGACGATCCGCAAGGTCCCCCATTGGTAGGAGTCCCGGTGACGCAGAGTGGACAGGGCGAGGAGCCCGCGGCGCGGCCCGCGCGCGAAGGCATCGTGCTGCCCTCCGACGGCGGCGAGCCTTTGCTGCCGGGCATGACGGGCGCCGCGGCCGGTCCGGTCGCGCCGGGCGGGCGGGAGCCCGCCTCGGCGCCGCCCGGCGGCCAGACCTGGGGCACGCCATGGGGGCCCGAGCAGCAGCTGCCGCCCGCGCAGTCCCCGCCGCCGCCCCCGCCGTCCGGCCAGGAGTGGCAGTCCCCGCCCGCCCAGCAGTGGGGCGCGCAGGAGCCGGCCTCCTGGGGCGCGCAGGGACCGGCCGCGGGACAGCAGGGCCCGGGCCCGCTGCCGCCCGAGGGCGCCCAGGCCCCGGCCCACGGCACCCACTCCTCGTACGGCCCGGACACCGGCGGACCGTCCGCGCCGGTGCCACCGCAGGCCACCGGCCAGGACCCCGGCTACGGCGGACAGTACGGTGGTGCCGCCTACGGCTCGGCGGCCGGGGGGCCGGACGGCTACGGGCAGCAGGGCGGGGGTGCTCCGATGCCGCTGCAGCACGGCTCCGGGTACGGCGCCCCCACCGGCGCGTACGGCTCCGGCGGCACGGGCGCGCTGCCCGACGGGTCGGAGGGGGCCACCCAGTTCCTGCCGTCGGTGCCCGCCGCGCCCATGGACGAGGGCGCGACGCAGTTCATACCCCCGGTGGGCCCGGGAGCACTGCCTCCCGAGATGCCCGCCGCACACCACTCCGAGGCGACCCGGTACCCGGGCCCGCCCGCGCACGCGGGCAATCCCGATGCCGAAGCCACCCAGTTCATGGCCCCGGTGACCGACCAGCCCCGGGGCGCGCCGTACGGAGCCGCGCCCGGTGCTCCCTCCGGTGGTCCCGCCGACGAAGGCGACCGGCAGCCCCCCGCCGAGTTCGACAACCTCTTCCGCACCTCGGGCGGCGACGAGAGCCCGGTCGGGTCCACTCAGCAGATGCCCCGCATCGAGCACCCGCAGCCCGCCTACCCGCAGGCCGGGCAGGGCGGCGGCGGCCGCCGTGCCGCCCGCGAGAGCGACGCCGGTGGCCGGGGTGGCCGGGGTGGCCGGGGTGGCCGTACGGGTTCGAAGGTGCCGCTGATCGCGGCGGTCGGCGTCGGACTCGTGGTCCTCGGCGTCGGCGCGGGCGCGCTGCTCGGCGGCGGGGGCGACGACGACGGCAAGAACCAGCCGGTCTCCGCCACCGGGCCCGCGAGCGAGGCGCCGTCGGCCGAGCCGTCCGCCGAGCCGTCCGTCGACCCGGTCCAAGAGCAGGCCGTCGAGCTGGACAAGCTGCTGGCCCACAGCGGCGACAGCCGGTCCACGGTGATCAGCGCGGTGGAGAAGGTGAAGGCCTGCAAGGATCTCCAGCAGGCGGCCCAGGACCTGCGGGAAGCGGCCGGGCAGCGCAACCAGCTGGTCACCGACCTCTCCCAGCTGTCGGTGGACAAGCTGCCCGACCACGCGGCGCTCACCGACGCACTCACCAAGGCGTGGCAGGCGTCGGCGTCGGCCGACAACCACTACGCGGCCTGGGCCGACCAGACGGCGGGCAAGAAGGGCTGTCGGAAGGGCCAGGCCCGCACGACCGGGGAGACCCAGGCGGCCAACAAGGACAGCGGTACCGCGACCGCCGAGAAGACCAAGGCCGCCCAGCTGTGGAACACGATCGCCAAGCAGCACAGCCTGACCGAGCGGCAGCCGACCGACCTGTGACCGGTGCCGGAGCCCGGCCCGGGCGACCGGCGTGCGGTGACCGGAGCAGTCCGGCGGGGCCGACGGAGAACGGCGGAGAGGCGGTGGCGGACGGCTCGTGTCCCGCCGCGTCAGGCCAGGTCGGTGTCGTGCAGCGTGTCCGTCACGTCGATGAAGCCGTCGCGGTCGGCCACGAGCCGTCCGTTCTTGACCTCCTGGAAGGTCACGTTGGCGTTGACCAGCCGGGGGAAGCCGACGGCGGCCAGCTTGTCCTGGAACTGCCAGCGCAGGGTGGGGGTGAGCCCGCCCGTGTCGACCTTCAGTCCGCCGTTCAGTGTCCGGGTCACGGTGTCGGCGCTCACCTCGTCGCCGCCGAGCGACTCGACGACCTGCTTGAACACCGTGTAGGCGATCCAGGTGGTCTGCACACCGGCGTCGGCGGGGTCGATCCGGTTGTCGCCGAACGCCTCCTTCTTGATCACGTCCTTCATCGGCTCCCAGAGACTGTCGCTCGACGCCGGATACCAGCCGGTGACGTACGACCCCTCGTACGGGCTCGACGCCCCGCCGGTCGTGTTGATCGTCGTCTGGTCGACGCTGCCCAGCACGGTCGCGGTGCGCACGTCCGGGTGGTCGGTGCGGGCGCGCCGGAAGGAGTCCATGAAGGTGCTGGTGCGGTCCCCGAGAGCGGGTACCACGCAGCCTTCCGCCTCCGGGTCGGCGGTGCTGGTCTCCAGGGCCCGTTGCGCCTGCCCGTCGTACTCGGTGGCTTCCTCCGCCGCCCGCTGGTCCGCGGTCGGCTCGTGGCTGCCCGCGGACAGGCCCGAGTTGAGCAGCGGGGGCAGCTGGTCGCCCGCGATGGTGTCGGGGCGGATCAGGGTGACCGGCCCGCAGACGTCGGCGAGGGCACGGCCGAGGCCCGCCAGCAGCGCCGGCTGGCCGCCGTTGACGGGGTAGGACAGCGGGCTGGTGAACTCGTCGGTGGTGATGCCGTAGCCGCCTATGTACGGGATGCCGGCGCCCTCGAGGGTCGGCAGGAAGGTGTCGGCGTGCTGGCTGTACGAGCCGATGACCGCGACCACGTTCTCCTTGACGGCGGTCCGGGCGCACCGTGAGGCGGCCACGCTGTCGTTGCGCTCGTTGCAGGTGATCACGTTGAGCTCGCGGCCGTTGATGCCGCCCTCGGCGTTCACCCAGCGGGCGTAAGCCTTGGCGAAAGCGGGCATCCCCGGCTTGTTGGTGGCGTTGGTCTTCTCGGGTGCCCAGGTCATGACGGTGATCGGTTCGTCGTTGTCGACTCCCGGGCCGGGGACGACTCCGCACCCGGTGACCAGGATCGTCGCAGCCAGCGCGCCCGAAGCCAGGGCGCCGGCTCCGAGCGGCCGGGAGGTGCGGCGGGGGAGGAAGCCGCTGCGGAGGCGGCTGCGGTTGCGCGGACTACCGGTCATGTTCACGCACGATTCCCCCACATCGCCAACCATGGGGTGACCCATGGTCGACGGGCGGTGACACGGAGGTGAATTGCCGGGTCCCGTGCGACCGGCGGCGAGGGGAAACGTACGATCGATGACCGTGCAAGGTTCGGAGAACTCTTCCCGTCGAAGCCGTCGCTCCCTCACCATGGGCGGCATGCCACTCAACGACATGCCATGGTGGCGCTGGCGCAGCAATGTGCGCTCCGCGCTGCACATGCTTTCCGACCCCGGGTTCCAGCAGGGTGTCTGGCTGGCCGGTGTGGACGGCTACGGCGACGTCACCGACGCGGTCTACCGGCTGGTCGAGGACACCTGGCTGGACAACTGGTCCGCCGAGAAGTACGTGGGCACGATCTTCCGCGACTCCCAGGAGGCGGCGCTCGTGGACACCGCGGTGCTGCGCGTGCTGCGGATCGTGCACCAGGTCGGTCCGGACGCGCTCGTCACCGCCTACCTCGCGCACGAGGGATGGCCGGACGCGGTGCGTGCCGCGCGCGACGCGCACGTGCGGTTGGCGACCAGTGACGGGGAGGACCCCGACACTCCGCCGCAGAGCCTCGAGGTGCTGAGCATTCTGACCCGGTCCGCGTAGCGGAACGGCTCTCCGGCCGGGATCCGCGTATGGGACCCTTTTCCGCATGAGTGAGCAGCCCAGCCGAGCAGAGGCCCCGGCCGACCAGTACGTTCTGACCCTGTCCTGTCCTGACAAGCAGGGCATCGTGCACGCCGTGTCGAGTTACCTGTTCATGACCGGTTGCAACATCGAGGACAGTCAGCAGTTCGGCGACCACGACACCGGGCTGTTCTTCATGCGGGTCCACTTCTCCGCGGAGGCCCCCGTGACCGTGGAGAAGCTGCGGGCGAGCTTCACGGCGATCGGTGACGCCTTCCAGATGGACTGGCGGATAAGCCGGGGCGACGAGAAGATGCGCATCGTCCTGATGGTCAGCAGGTTCGGCCACTGCCTGAACGACCTGCTGTTCCGCGCCCGGATCGGCGCGCTGCCGGTGGAGATCGCCGGTGTGGTGTCCAATCACACCGATTTTGCCGAACTGGTGGCTTCGTACAACATCCCCTTCCACCACATTCCGGTGACGAAGGACACCAAGGCCCAGGCAGAGGCGAAGCTGCTGGAGATCGTGCGCGAGGAGCGCGTCGAACTCGTCGTCCTCGCCCGCTACATGCAGGTCCTTTCGGACGACCTGTGCAAGCAGCTCTCCGGGCAGATCATCAACATCCACCACTCCTTCCTGCCGAGCTTCAAGGGCGCGAAGCCGTACCACCAGGCGCACGCCCGGGGGGTGAAGCTGATCGGTGCCACCGCGCACTACGTCACCGCCGACCTCGACGAGGGCCCGATCATCGAGCAGGAGGTGGAGCGGGTGGGGCACGACGTCAACCCCGACCAGCTCGTCGCCATCGGCCGCGACGTGGAGTGCCAGGCGCTGGCCCGCGCCGTGAAGTGGCACGCGGAGCGCCGCATCCTGCTGAACGGGCGGCGGACGGTGGTCTTCGCCTGAGCCGTCGGGACACGGGCGGCGCACGGGCGGCACAGGGACGCGTGGCCGGGGCCCGGGCCCCGGCCCGGGCCCCGGCCCGGGCCCACGGGGCAGGTCCCGGATCCGGGCAGACTCTGGATCCGGGCAGGCCCTGGGGTCTTTCGTTTGGATCGGGCCGGATCAGGGAGCGAGGTCCTGGGGGGCCTGGGGGGCACCTCCCAGCGGTAGCCGGGGGAGGAGCCGAGGGCTCGGGGAAGGAGCTCTGGGGACCGACGGCAACGCGGCGAGGTGCGGTGCCGGACCCCGCGAGCCCCGCCTGATCCGAACAAGAGGCCCTAGATCCGGCTCATCGAGGCCGCCGCCAGCAGGACGTCCCGGATGGCGGCCTTGTCCCCGACCTGCCCGGCGGCCGCCTCCTGCGGAGAGACGTGGCCCGCGGCCAGACGGCAGAACTCCGAGCCGTCGAGCGCTATGTGGGCCACCTCGTGCTCCGCGGACCCCTTGGCCGCCGGGGAGTCCAGCGGGATCAGCCACTCCCCGCCGCCGGACCCCTCGATCTCCAGCCGCAGGCTCCGCCCCGGCGCGCCGGCCGCGACCAGCCGCCGCTCGGTGGAGACCTCCTGCCCGGCCTGCCGGCGTGCTTCGAGGACGGCCGGCAGCATCCGCGCGGCCAGGTCGACCATGCCGTGCAGATGCCGTCCGGTCGGCGGCTCGTACGGATAGTCCACCGCCTCGGCGATGTCCTCCCCGTGCACCCAGCATTCGAAGGCGCGGTCCAGCATCGCGTCGTGCAGCGGCAGCTCGTAGCCGCCGTACGAGACCGGCATCCGCCCCGCCCTGCTGCCGGTGAAGGACACCGTCCGCACCAGGTCGTGGGTCTGCGCGCGCCAGGGCGCCCGCACGGAGCGGGTCGGCGGGTGGTGGGCTCCGCGCCAGAACGCCTCGGTGCGGGCCGACGGGGTGGCCCGCCCGGGCGCGAGGTCCGCGAGGTCGCCGAGCGGGTCGGGCAGGCCGAGGGCGGCCGCGACCAGCCCGTCGACCGCCAGCAGATGCGCGATGACCCCGGCGACGGTGGTGCGGCGGGTGGCCGCCTCGTCGGCCTCGTACCAGCGCAGCCGCACGGGCGCGTGCCACTCGGTGTCGCCGAAGTCCTGGAGCAGCGCGTCCAGCCGCGCCGTCTCGGCGTCGTAGGCACAGGCCCAGTCCGGCACGGGGGTGCGCGGCGGCCGCCGCTTGAGGCAGGACTCCAGGACGCGGGTGCGCAGCCCCGGGTCCAGGTCGAGGCTCTCGGGCCGCTGCAACAGCCCGACGGCGTCCCGCAGGCGCAGCGCCTCGTCGGCGCAGGCCCCGCACTCGCCGAGGTGCTCCTCGACGGCCGCCGTCTCCTCCGGCGCGCAGGCGGCCAGCGCCCACGCGCCCAGCAACGACTTCAGTACCCGGTGCTCCAGCATCAGCGGCTCGGGCATCGGTGCCGGTGCCGGTGCCGGTGCGGGCAGGGACTGGCCGGTGTCCGTGTCCGTGTCCTCGACGAAGGCGCGGGGCGGCGGTCTGCGGGCAAAGTGGCCGGGCCCGGCCTCGCGGTCGGGGCCGGCACCGGGGTCCGTACCGTCGTCCGGTCCGCCCCCGCCGCCATCGGGCCCGCCCGGAATGCCCCGCTCGCGCGTACCGTCCGCCCCGTTTCCCGGGCCCGTGCGCATGCCCGCGTCCGCATCCGCATCCGCTTGACGCTCCCCGCCTCCCTCGTGCTCCTCGCGGTGGCCGGCGTGGTCATGGCCGTCGTACGGCTCGAAACGGTCGTCGCTCACGCCGCGCCCCCGATCCCGGGCGGGGCGCCCGGGGCCTCGGCTTCGTGGGCCGTGGCCAGCAACTGGAGGCCGAGCCGGAGACGGCGGCGGGCCTCGTCCTCGGTGACGCCGAGGTCGGCGGCGGTCTGCTGGTAGTCCCTGCGCTGGAAGTACGCCAGCTCCAGGGCGGCCCGCAGCGGTACCGGCATGGCGTGCACGATGTAGTCCGCGCGGGCGGCCACCGAGGCGTGGCGCACCTGGCGCTCCAGATCCTCCGTACTGCCGGCGCAGCCGTGGGCGAGCGCGGCGGTCCCGGCGGCGCGCAGCCGCTTTACGGCCAGCCCGTGGGCCAGCGTGGCGATCCACGTGCGCAGCGGGCCCTGTTGAGGGTCGTAGGTGTCCGGGTGCTCCCAGACGTGGGCGAAGACGTCGCGCGTGACGGTGTCCGCCGCGTTCTCGTCGCCGAGGACGCGGTGGGCGAGGCCGTGCACGAGGGAGGCGAACCGGTCGTAGAGCTCACCGAGCGCGGCGGCCTCTCCGCGGGCGAGCCGCTGCTGCATCGTGCGGTCCCAGCGGGGCGGTACGTTCCGTTGCGTCATGCGGCCCCTTCACCCCTGTTCCTTCCGGCGTCCCGGGGAGGTCCTGCCCGGTCCGGCGGGTGCCTGCCGGCTCCACGAATGTAGTCGGCACGCACGCGCGCGCACGCCCCTTTGCGGCAAAGTGCGCCCCCGCCGGGCCCCAGGTGGTAAGAGGTGGCCGGCGCGAACGTCGGATGCCGTCCGGTGGCGTGCCTACCCAGCCCATCGGCGATCGGAACCGATCGAATGAGAGCGAAAGTGACTGAAACAAGCCTTTTCTGTTCGGTTACGGTTTCTCGAGTCGCGTTTCAGGGCACGGCCGGTGGGCAGGCGCGCTGCAAAGAAGCGTAGGCGTTTCTTCCGTTTCGGCGAGCGAAGGGCGTGGTGGTGGCCTTCAACGTGACCGACGGGGAGCAGGGTGATTGGGCCGTGCTCCGGGTGTCGGGCGAACTGGACCTGATGACCTCACCGGTGCTGCGCCAGCGCGTGCACGACGTCGTGGCCGAAGGCAGACACAGCCTTGTCCTCGATCTCTCCGAGGTGTGGTTCTGCGACTCCAGCGGCGTGGGAGTGCTCATCGCCACCCGCCGGCTGCTCCGCTCCTGTCAGGGCAGTCTGCGGCTGATCCTTCCCGCCCAGGGAGCCGCCGACGGCAGCCACGTCAACCGGGTGCTCGGCGCGCTCGGGGTGCGCCGTCTCTTCGACGTCCACCCGGACGTCCCGTCCGCGGTGGACGGGGACTCGCGCCCGCTCTCGGCCTGAACCGGCCCCGGGACCTTCGGCGGCCCGTGCGGGCGGCCGACGCGCGCACCCCGCGGGTGCTCGCGCGGACCACATGGTTGTCCCGGAATTCTCCCGTTCTTGGTACAAGCGTCGTTTCCGGGCTCACGAAGGACGCCGCGCGTCGTACGCTCCGGGCGAGACGACCCCACTGGGAACCCACTGACTAAGGCGGCCTGAAAGAGACATGGTCACCAGCGAATACGAGCGCAGGATCGCGTCCCGCTTCGCCATCTTCGACCAGGACGGCAACGGCTACATCGACCGCGAGGACTTCAGCGGAGCGGCCAAGGCGCTGCTGGCCGAGTTCGGCACCCGGGCCCGGTCCGACAAGGGCCAGGCCCTGTACGGCGGCGCGGAGGCCTTCTGGCAGGGCATGGCGGGCATCGCCGACCGCGACGGCGACCAACGCGTCACCCGCGAGGAGTTCGTGAACGGCGCGGTCAAGCGCCTGCGGGACAATCCGGGCCGGTTCGCCGAGATCGCCCGCCCCTTCCTGCAGGCGACCCTCGCCGTGGCCGGCGGCGACGGCGAGGTGGGCATCGAGGAGACCGCCCGCGTCCTGAAGGTGCTCGGCGTCCCCGAGGAACTGGCGGAGTCCGCCGCCGCCACGCTGGACACGGACGACGACGGCAGGATCGGCGAGGAAGAGATCGTGGGCGCCTTCGCCCGCTACTTCACCGTCCCCGAGTAGCGCTCCCGAGGCTTCGCGGCTTGCGCTTGAGTGTCTTCCGCGGGGTCTCGCCGCGTGGGAGGGCGTCGACCACCTTCAGCCGCTCCGGCAGCTCGGGCACCGACAGCCCTCCCGCGCGCGGGTACGCGGTCACCGACTCCGACTCCGGCTTCCCGGGACCGGCCTCCGTACCGTTCCCGGCCCCGTCCCGGCCCCGTCCCGGCCGTCACGGGCCCGTGACGGCCGGGACGCCGGTCCTGTCGCAGCGCTCCGCATCGCGGTCGACCGACCGGGCACCGCCACGCGCGCGTGCGAACCGGTGGCGCAACACGCCCGGACCCGTGAACAGTTCGGCCGGCCGATCGGGGCCCGCCCGTGCGCCGGAATGCCGGTCCGCGCGGAGACCGCCCGTGCCGCTGTCCACGTGGCGCCCGCGACCGTCTCCAGGTACGCGGAGGCTTGGGCTTCTCCTGGGAGGCGGACGTTCATCCGCACCTCAAACGCGTCTGGTTACGGACCCGACGTACCGGAGGGGGCACGGAGAGTGATGGGCTGCTCGCTGTCGAACCGCTCGCCGGAACCGCCCGCCCCGTCCCCTGCCTTCGACGTCGTGGATCGCTCCGCGCGAATGTCGCGGATTGTGGCATCCGGGTATCACGGAGCGTTGAGACCGGGTTGTGTCCTGAGCGTGACTCGTCACGGCCCGGAGTCGGCTGTCCGCTCCGGTACCTTGTGTGGGATGCGAGTGGTTGTGAGCACGCACCGCACCGGAGTTGCCCCCGAGGCGACTCCGGAACGGCCGGTGCCTGCCGCCGTTCGCCGCGCTACAGGGCCGACCGGCACCGCTTGTTCGACTTGCCGGGGCGGGCGTCGCACAGTATGCCGCACGGGTACTCCTTCGCGCTGGAATATGCCCGAAGCGCTTGTTGACGTGACTGTACGTCAACCATGCTGGCCCATAAGGGATTCACGTTCCGTGACCCTCGTCCAGGCCGTTGTCCAGGCCATGCAGAGAATGGCTACGATCGTGGCCCTCGTGAGGCGCGAGTCCAAGTGTCCGCCGGTTCGGATGGTGTGAGCGGTGCAGGTGCTTCAAGTGCAGCTGGAGATCCGGCCCGACCCTGCTGAGGTGGGACGGGCCCGTCGGTGGACCCGCTCGCGTCTGGCCGGCTCGGGAATAGCGGCCGACGAGCCGCTCGCCGAGACGCTGATCCTGCTCGTCTCGGAGCTCGTCACCAACGCCGTGGTGCACACCGGCTGTCCGGCCGTACTGAGACTCTTCCTGCCGGGTGCGACGGCCGGGGAGGCCACCGTCCGCCTCGAGGTGGCCGACCGGAGCGACAGGGCGCCGGTGCCGCGCTGTGTGGACGGCGACGCCACCGGCGGGCGCGGCCTCGCCCTTGTCGACGGTCTGGCCGACCGCTGGGGCTGGAGCACCGACGGTGCCGGCAAGCGCATCTGGTGCGAACTCGACCGCTGCACGGCAGCGCGGGAGGCCGCCGCCCCGGCCTGGGGCGGCTTCGCGTACGAGGCGGTGTAGGGCGCCGGCGATCCAGGGCGCCGAGGCTGCCGGGGGTTCCAGGGGGGCTCCAGTGCGCGGGTGCGCGGTTGTGTGCACGCGCAGGTGCACCGATGCACGGCGGGACGGCCGTGCGAGTCGGGGTGCGAGCCGGTGCGCCGGGCGTGCTTCCGTGCGCGGCGCCGAATAAACGGGCATACCTCGCAAACTCATCCATCGTTGAGCGAATCGGCGTTGACGTGACGTGACCGTGTGATCACTCTGGTCGTCAGCGATTCGCCGCGAGGGGACGGCGAGGACTTCGACGACGGGAGCCCTCGGCGAGTGTGGGTCGTGATTCCGGCGCCGCTTTCCTCGTGGCCGAGGAGAGCCGGGCGGGAGTGCCGGAGTCGGAAGGCGGTGCGGTGCCGTCGCGCTCGGGACGGGCGGCGCCGCGCCATCACCGCCATCACCATCGCCGCCCCCGATCACGTCGGCACCGCACCGTGATCGGGGGCGGGTCCATCCACAGGCTGTGGATAACTTTTCAGGATTTCAGTTCTGCGCCTGCCCCTGCCGCGCTTCTCGCCCCCAGCCCCCGTGGTCGCCCTCCTGGTTCCCGCCTCCGGCCCGGAACGTCCGCCGGTACGCGGACGGTGTCACTCCCAGCTCCGCCTGGAAGTGCTGCCGCAGCGACTGGGCGGTGCCGAACCCGGCGTCGCGGGCCACCCGGTCCACGGGCAGATCTGTGGATTCCAGCAGATATCGGGCCCGTTCCACCCGCTGCCGGGTCAGCCACCGCCCCGGACTGATCCCCGTCTCCTCCCGGAAGCGGCGGGTGAAGGTGCGTACCGACATCGACTCCTGGGCGGCCATGTCGCGCAGTTGGACCGGCTCGTGCAGTCGGCCCAGCGCCCAGGCGCGGGCGCCGGTCGTGGACGTCTGCTGCTGATCGGGCACCGGCCGTTCGATGTACTGTGCCTGTCCGCCGTCGCGGTGCGGCGGTACGACCGTACGACGGGCCACGTCGTTGGCCACGGCAGCGCCGTGGTCGCGCCGGACCATGTGCAGGCACAGGTCGATGCCGGCCGCGACCCCGGCCGAGGTCAGGATGTCGCCGTCGTCGATGAACAACACGTCCGGGTCGACCTCGATGCGCGGGAAGAGCCGCTGGAACCGCGCGGCGTCCGCCCAGTGCGTGGTCGCGGGCCGGCCGTCGAGGTGACCGGCGGCGGCGAGGACGTACACGCCGGTGCAGATGGAGGCGAGCCGGGTGCCGGGACGGACGTGGGCGAGGGCGGCGGCCAGTTCGGGGGTCAGCTCGCCCCGGTCGAAGACCGGACCGAGCTCGTAGGAGGCCGGGACGATCACCGTGTCGGCGGTGGCGAGGGCCTCCGGGCCGTGAGCGACGTGAAGAGTGAAGTCGGCGTCGGTCTCGACCGGTCCGGGGGGCCGGACGGAGCAGGTGACGACCTCGTACAGTGGCCGCCCCCCGGCGTCACGGGGACGGCCGAAGATGCGGTGCGGGATGCCCAGCTCGAAGGGGAGCAGCCCGTCCAGGGCGAGGACGACGACGCGGTGCGGCCTGAAGGCGCCGGCGTCGGAGGTGCTGGGGGTGCGGTCGGCCGGTTCCATGGCCCGATCCTAGTGAAGGATGTCCTTCGGGCCACTCGATATGAGGGCCCCGTGTACAGAAGCTCTATGGCGTGACCCAGACGAGCGAGACAGCCGGCACGGTGAAGCAGCCGGACGGCGTGGAACAGCCGGACACCCCGGAACAGCCGGACACCCCGGAACAGCCGGACGGCGTGGAACAGCCGGACACCCCGGAACAGCCGGACGGCGTGGAACAGCCGGACACCCCGGAACAGCCGGACACCCCGGAACAGCCGGACACCCCGGAACAGCCGGACACCCCGGAACAGCCGGACACTCCGGAACCGTCGGACACTCCGGAACCGTCGGGCCGCGTGGAACAGCCGGACGCCGGGGAGCGGGCCGAAGCGTGGGCCGGCAGCGAGCGGAACCGCCCCGGCCCGCGCCGCCCCCGTATCCACCGCGCGTGGTTCGTCGCCGCCGTCACCTTCGTGACGATCATCGGCGCCGCCGCCTTCCGTGCGGTGCCGGGGCTGTTCATCGACCCGCTGAACGAGGAGTTCGGCTGGTCGCGCGGGACCATCGGCGCCGCGGTCTCCGTGAACCTCGCCCTGTACGGCCTCACCGCCCCCTTCGCGGCGGCGCTGATGGACCGCTACGGCATCCGGAGGGTCGTCGCGGTGGCCCTGACCGTGATCGCGCTCGGCTCGGGGCTGACGGTGTGGATGACGGCGGCCTGGCAGCTCATGCTGTGCTGGGGGCTGCTGGTGGGCCTCGGCTCCGGCTCGATGGCGCTGGCGTTCGCCGCGACCGTGACCGACCGCTGGTTCACCGAACGTCGCGGCCTGGTCACCGGCATCCTCACCGCCGCGTCCGCCTCCGGGCAGTTGATCTTCCTGCCCGTGGTCTCCTGGATCGTCGCGACGTACGACTGGCGCCCGGCGGCCGTCACGGTGGCGCTCGCCGCGCTCGCGGTCGTCCCCTTCGTCTGGCTGCTGCTGCGCGACCACCCGGCCGACGTGGGCCAGAAGCCGTACGGGGCGAAGGAGTTCGTCCCCAAGCCCGAGCCCGTCCCCGGCGCCGCCCGCCGCACGCTCAAGGTCCTGTTCTCGGCGGTGCGCACCGGACCGTTCTGGCTGCTGGCCGGCTCCTTCGCGATCTGCGGTGCCTCGACCAACGGTCTGATCCAGACCCACTTCGTGCCCGCCTCCCACGACCACGGCATGCCGATCACCACCGCCGCGTCCCTGCTGGCCGTCATCGGGGTCTTCGACGTCGTCGGCACGGTCGCCTCCGGCTGGTTCACCGACCGCTTCGACGCGCGCCGCCTGCTCGCCGTCTACTACGCCCTGCGCGGCCTCTCCCTGCTCTTCCTGCCGATGCTCCTGGCGCCCGGCGTCCATCCTCCGATGATCTTCTTCATCGTCTTCTACGGCCTCGACTGGGTCGCCACCGTCCCGCCCACCCTCGCCCTGTGCCGCGAGCACTACGGCGACGACAGCGCCATCGTCTTCGGCTGGGTCCTCGCCTCCCACCAGATCGGCGCCGCCCTCGTCGCCTTCCTCGGCGGCGTCGCGCGGGACGTCTTCGGCTCCTACGACGTGGTCTGGTACGCCTCCGGCGCCCTGTGCGCGGCGGCGGCACTGATGGCGCTGGTGATCCGCAGGCGGCCGCGCACGCCCGCGCAGGCGACGGCGACGGCCGGCTGAGAGAACCCGGCCCCGGGGACGGACGACCCGGCGCTTGCGGACCTCAGGCGCTTTCGCCGAGCAGGCCGCACAGTTCCCGCTCCAGGTCGGGCATCTGCGTCTCGTGGCCCGGGGGCACCCGTCGGTAGGTCCGCTGCAGCCACTGCTCCACCAGTGCGGACGGGGCTTCGAGCAGGACCTGTCCGTCCGGGGCGGCCAACGCGATGCACAGCATGCGGCGCGACCCGGTACCGACGGGCCAGATCCGCACGTCGCCCTGTCCACAGGGCCCGAACATGCCCCGGTCCAGCAGCTCGCGGGCGAACAGCCAGGTCACCGGGGCGTGCGTGCCGACGTGGAAGTCGACCCGGACGGCGTAGGGGTCGTGCGGGTCGTAGGACAGGCGGGTCTCCACCCCGATGCTGTGACCCGGCGCGACCAGCAGGCGCATCTCGCACTCCTGCTCGACGAAGTTCTTCATCTGAGTCCTTTCGTGGAAACTCCCGCCTTCAGGAGGGGGAGGAAACGAAACTCCTGTGGAGCAGGACATCGAGCGGGGTTCCGCCGTCAAG